>NZ_DASYTH010000219.1:0-2040 GCF_036002505.1 Actinophytocola sp.
TCGCTCCTTCATACATCTCGCGGGAGAGAGTGGCCAGCTGGGCGAGGCTCGTGGCAGGAGTTCTAACCCGCGGATCCAGCCGCAGCACGAGGGGCTGGCGCAGGCTCTTGCCGCCGACGGTCAGCCGCACCGTGTAGCTCCCAGAAGGCGCCCAGGGGGCATTGGCCACCGTGTACGTTCGGTGCGGCACGGCGCCGATGGCCTCCCCTCCTGCTCCGCCTTCGGCGATGGGTGCGTAGCGGAGATCCCAGCCGAAGCGGTGCATTCCCGCCTCTGCCGAAAGCGGCATCGCGGGGGCGGGCCAGTAGAGCGGAAGGCCGCAATGCGGAGCGGAGGGATTCTGCTGGCAAAGCTTGTTATAGGCTTCGGGGTCGCGGGCGGGATCGGGTGGAACCGGATCGCTGCTCGAGTAGCCACGCACCAGCTTGCCGGCCGCATCGAGGATCTCGAGCGTGACAGGTCCGGCCGCGGCCGCGGGCAGGTAGTAATCGAGAATCGCCCCGGGAGGCGGATTCTCTCCGGCCGGTAGTTCCGGCGGCCACGGCGTGGGATCGTTGGCGGCAAAGCGAACCCGCAGCGCCGGGGCGGGCTTGAAGAGGTAGGCCGACCCCGCGGTCCTTGCGGCTTGCGCTTCCGCGGCTTGCCGCAGCGGAGTGATGTCGTCGAGAATCCAGAAGCCGCGGCCGTGGGTCCCAGCCACCAGATCAGCGCAAAGGCAGCTGCTGTCATCCTTCACTTGGATGTCGCGCACCGAGATCGCCGGCATGTCGAGCCGGAGCGACTGCCAGTGGTCACCGTCATCGAAGGAGACCCAGACCTGGGTGTCGGTGGCGGCGTAGAGCAGACCCTTTATCCTGGGATCCTCGCGAATCGAATTAGAGACCGCGCCGGGGGCGATGCCGTTGTTGATCTCGGTCCAGCTCTTGCCACCGTCGTGGGTGCGCCAGAAATGCGGGTTCGCATCGTCGATCCGGAGGGTGTTCGCGGCGGCGTAGGCGGTGAGCGGATCGAAGTGGCCGGCCTCGAGGTTGAAAATGCGGGTCCAGGGCTTGAGGGTCGCCGGCGTGACGTTGCTCCACTTCACGCCGCCGTCCATGGTGACCTGAAGGTTCCCGTCGTCGGTCCCCGCCCAGATGAGATTGACGCTCCGGACGGAGGGCGCGAGCGCCGTGATCGTACCCTGCGGAGCAGGGGTCACTCCGCTGGCATACTTGCCGGCGCTCGCGGGCACATCCCAGCTCTGCCGCGCCAGATCGGGACTGACGCGGGTCCAGCTATGGGCGCGGTCGGTGGTCTTCCAGACGACGTTGGAGGCATAGAAGAGCGTGTTAGGGTCCGCCGGTGACCAGGCCAGGGGCATGGTGCGCACATTGCGGCTATAGACCTCGCCATGGGGGCCGCGTGCGCTCAGGTCGGGGCCCACCAGTGTGGTCTGGCCGGTCCTGCGGTTGTAGAGCGATACGTTGCTGCGCTGGCCGCCATATACCATGTCGGGGTCCTTGGGATCCGGCGCGGCCATGCCGTATTCCTGGATATTGACCGGATGCCAGTCGTGGAAGGTGATCTCGCCGTCCATCGAGCGGCTGTCCACACAGGCAGAGCCGGAGTCCTGCTGCCCGCCACAGAGCCGGTAGGGGAACGCGTTATCGGCAGTGACGTGATACATCGCCGCGGTGGGCTGCGTGTACCAGTTGCTCCACGACCTGCCGCGGTTGGCGGAGATCACGGCGCCCTGGTCCGACACCGCGAGGAGGATGCTGGGGTTGTTCGGATTGATCCAGGCCTTCTGGTAGTCGTCGCCGCCGGGCGCGCCGCGCACCGCCGACCAGGTGAGACCGCCATCTTCGGTGCGCCAGAACACCGTGGAGGCGCTGTAGACGACGTTCTCGTTCCTGGGGTCCACCGCGAGGGTCGGCAGGTCGCCGCCGCCGATCCGGCCGAGGGGGCGGGGATCGGGCGGGCGCACCGGGGTGCCCGCCTGCGGGTTAGGGCCCTGGACCGCGAGGTACCAGTGCTCGCCGGCGTCGCTGGACTTGTAGA
>NZ_DASYTH010000220.1:0-16347 GCF_036002505.1 Actinophytocola sp.
AGCCATCATTCCACAACCCACCCCGGTCCAAGCCCGGTTGCTGGACCTGCTTGCGGTCGACCCGACCCAACCGCCATGATCAACTGATCCGGCCTTCCCGGTTCAGCCCACCCTCACTCATGTGCGAAACGCCCGGCTAGCGGAGTGGCTGGAGCTGCTCCCCGAACCGGACGCAGAGATCGAGCCGGCACCGGTACCGCGGCCGCTCGGTTCCCTTACTCCGGCGGAGGACGGTTGGGCAGCCGTGGTTCGGGCCCGATCCGCGGACCGGCCGCGGGCGAAGGCCTATCTCGACGACTACTTCGAGACCCGCCGTTCGATCAGCGGCGACCGGTGCGGCGGCGTGGATCCGGGGATGGTGTGCGGGATCGGCCGGCGGAACGGGCAGCCGATCGCCTTCGCCGCGCAGACCGGTAGGGCGAACTCCCCGGCCGGGTTCCGCACCGCCACCCGCCTGATCCGGCTCGCCGAGCGGCTCAACCTGCCGGTGCTCACGCTCGTGGACACGCCGGGCGCGGCCGCGGACCCGGCGGCCGAGCGGGCCGGCCTCGGACCGGCGCTGGCCGAGCTGTTCAGCGCGGTGGCCGCCACCGAGGTTCCGGTCACCACGCTGGTGATCGGTGAGGGCGGCTCGGGCGGCGCGCTCGCCATGGCGTCGCCGGACAACACGTGGATCACGCCGGACGCGTACTTCTCGGTGATCGCCCCGGAGCTGGCGGCGGCGATCCTGAAACGGGACGCGGCCGAGGTGCCGGTCATCGCCGGGCGGCTGCGGCTGCGCCCGCAGGATCTTGTCGAGCTGCGTGTCGTGCGCGGCATCGCCGGGGCCTGAATGCGATGAATGCCCCATTCGCTGCGTCTACCGCAGTGAATGGGGCATTCATCGCACCCGGCACGTCCGGTCGGGCGGCCATCAGGCGGCGCGCACGTGCTGCGTGCGCAGGCGACTCCACCAGGAAGGCTGCCGGACGCGGGCCTCACGCAGCTGGCGCACGGTGGCGTGCTGGCGCGCAGTCTCGAGCCGGTAGTCCATCTCCGCCTTGACGGCCTCGGGGGTCCACTCCATGTCACTCACCTCTCGGGTTGTTTCTCGCTTCGAGGTGAAGATTCGTCCTGAGGCCGGCACCCCGGCATCGGAAGATCGCGCACACCTGCCTCACGGATGCCTTACTCCGGTGTGCAGGTGGTCCCCCGAAGCCGGGTAAGGGCCCTCAGACCAGCCAGGACTCCAGCACGGCCGGCAGCTCGGAGAGCCGACGCACCACCGCGTCCGGCCGCGCGTCCACCGCGACCAGCTGGTGCGGCGGGATCTCGCTGTTCGGGATGAACACCGCCCGCATGCCGGCCGCCTGCGCGCCGCTCACGTCGTCGTACAGCCGGTCGCCCACGTACACGCAGTCGGCCGGATCGTCGATGCCGACCGCGGCCATCGCGGCCAGGAACGCGTCCCGGTGCGGCTTGGTGTACTCCAGGTCGCTGCTCCACACCAGCGCGTCGAACAGGTCCAGCACGGCGTCCCGGCGCAGCATCTCCTCGTGCCACTCCGCCGGCCACGCGGTCGAGGACAGCACCCCGGTGCGCAACCCCTTACCCCGCAGCACCCCCAGCAACGGCGCCACCTCAGGATCGGTCCACGTCGCGTGCTCCCACGCCGCCCGGTACGCGGTGAACGCGTCCTCACTCACCGGCGCGCCCACCGACGCCAGCACCTGCGCCGTCGTGAACGCCCGGTGCTCGTCCCGCGCCCGCGCCCAGTGCACCTCCTCCGCCTCCCGGAGCGCCCCGGCCAGCGCCGCCGCCCGCCCCGGGTCCCCCGGACACACCGCATCCGCATACGCCCGCCACGGCACCAGGTAGTCCACCGTCCGCCACGGCGTCAACGTCCCGCCCCAGTCAAAGATCACAGCGCGCACCCCGCCCACACTAGCCAGCGTGCCGGCTCAGCGGCCGGTGATTATGTACTCACACACGGCCCGCCGCCGGGCCGCCGCGTGGGTGCCGAAGGAGTACCGGTGGTCGACCGGGCGGACGTCGACCCCGCGTTTCACCTCGCGCAGCAGTGCCTCGATGGTCGCGATGTCCGGCACGGCGTTCGACGAATACGACAGAACAATGGTGGAATCGCGGAACAGTGCGAAGGTCCGCCGCAAGGCCTCGGTGATCGTGTGCTTGTAGGCGAACGGGGTGTACCGCTTCGCCAGTTTCTTGGTGCGGGTCAGCTCCATGATGCTCTGACCTCGCCAGTACACGGAGAGCCCTTCGAGAAAATGGTAGCGCTTGATGTAGTCGTTGTCGTCGCGCGGCGGGGCGTAGGGCGGATCCAGATAGACGAGGTCGTATCCGGCCGGATTCAGCTCGAGCACGTCCGAGCACGTGGCGCTGTTGGTGAGACCGTTGTCGAAGACCACACCGTTGTAGGTGGTGGCATGCCGGCGGAAATGGTCGCGGAGGGGCTGATGGAGATCGCGGCGACCGTCGTCGTAACGGAGGTCGGTGACGGTGAACACGCCGCGTGGTTGTTTCCGGGCGGCCGCCAGCACCAGTGCCGAGATGGCCAGCGCGCGTTTGTGGCCGGGCAGGTGGTCGACATGCGACCAGGCCGTGTCAAGAAATTCCCGGTCCTCGGCGGTGAAGTACAGACCGTCGAAGGTGGACCGGATGAAATCACGGTCGTCCGCGGCCGGACCGCAGATCCGGTCGATGTCCTCGGGCGTCAAAATGTCCTCCTGGTTCACCACGGTCGCGTCCGCGATCACGATGGGAAACGTCAGGAAGTCGTTGGACGTCACCCGGTAGCCGAGGCATTTCAACAGGTACGACACGACCCCGCTGCCGGCGAACGCGTCCAGCGCGGTCGCGCCGCCGAGCTCGGCGAACACGCCGGCCAGGTGCGGCACGAGCCGGTACTTGGAGCCCATGTAGCGCAGCCGGGGAAACCCGGCTGCCCGCGCCACCGCCGCATCGACCTCCGCCCTGGCCCGCGTCACCGGTACATCATGGCGGTCCGCTGTCGGTGGAACCTCCTAGACTGGCCGGCATGTCCGGGGCCAGTGCGGAGCTTGAGCGGGTGTACCGCGCGGAGGCCAGGCGGTTGCGGGCGGCGCTGGCGGCGCGGGTGGGGGACGTGGGGCTGGCCGAGGAGCTGGTGCAGGAGGCGTTTGCGGAGGCGGCGGAGCACTGGCCGCGGGAGGGCGTGCCGCCGAACCCGGGTGGGTGGCTGGCGACGACGGCGCGGCGCAAGGGGGTGGACCGGCTGCGCCGGGTGCGGCTCGGCGAGGTGAAGGTGGCGCTGCTGGAGCCGCCGCCGGCCGCCGGGGACGAGGATGACGAGCTGCTCGGGCTGGTGTTCGCGTGCTGCCATCCGGCGCTGGCCCGGGAGTCGCAGATCGCGCTGACGCTGCGTGCGGTGTGTGGGCTGACCACGGCGGAGATCGCGGCGGCGTACCTGGTCAGCGAGCCGACCATGGCGCAGCGGCTGACCCGGGCGCGCAAGGCCGTGCAGGGCACCGCGGTGCGGCTGCCCGACCCGGACGAGCTGGACGCGCGGCTGTCCGAGGTGCTGACCGTGATCTACCTCGTGTTCAACGAGGGGTATCTGGCCAGTGCCGGGCGCACCCCGGCCCGGCGTGACCTGGCCGCGCAGGCGGTCGGGCTGGCCCGGCTGCTGCACCCGCTCATGCCGCAGCAGCCGGAGGTGCTGGGGTTGCTGGCGTTGCTCCTGCTGCACGAGTCGCGCGCGGCGACCCGGTTCGACAGCTGGGGGCGGCTGGTGCGGCTGCCGGAACAGGACCCGAAGCGGTGGGACCGCGCGCTGATCGCCGAGGCGACGGCGCTGCTCGACCGGGCGATGGCGATGCGCGCGCCCGGCCAGTACCAGATCCAGGCCGCGATCGCCGCGCTGCACGCCGAGGCACCCGCCTACGGCGAGACCGACTGGCGGCAGATCCGCCTGCTCTACACCCGGCTCGACGAGCTGACGCCGTCGCCGGTCGTCCGGCTCAACCGGGCGGTGGCCACCCGGTTCGCCATCGGACCCCGCGCCGCACTGTCCGAAGTGGATGAACTGGCGGCCGATCTGGACGGTTACCGCCTCTTCCACGCCGTGCGCGCCGAGCTGCTCGACGCCCTGGACCGCCCCGACGAAGCCCGGACTGCGAACGAGCGAGCGCTCGCGCTGACCGCCAATCCCGCGGAGCGCGAGCTACTCGCCCGCCGTTTGTCCGTGTGAGGAGGGCGGTGAATGCGTCCTTCCTCACCCCCAGCGCGAGAAAGGACGCATTCACCGCACTTCAGTGCGAGGCGACCGGGCGGACCTCCAGGGTGATGTAGCCGCGGTCGATTCCGGGCCAGCTCTGGGAGAACTCGACCGCTTCCTCGATCGTGTCGGTCTCGAGGACGTAGTAGCCGCCGAGGATCTCCTTGGCCTCCATGAACGGGCCATCGAAGACGCCGTTCGACTGGATCGTCTTCGCCGTGTCCGGCCCGGCCAGCTCGTAACCGCTGTCGATCATCGTGTCGGTGGCGGACGCCTTCTCGTACCAGGCGACGATCTCCGAGTACAAGGCCTCGCGATCGGTGCCGGTGAGCCGCTGGCCGGCCTCCGTCTGCACGATCAGAACCACGTACTTCATCAGCTGCCTCCGTCGTACTTGTCGTGGTGGCGGACCCAGTCCATCGTGTACTCCGCGCCGTCCTGCCGGCCGAGCGGCGTGAGATCCAGCCAGTTGTAGGGGCTCATCAGGTGGTCGCCGCCGCGCGCGTAGGCCGAGTACGTGTGGTAGATGCTCTCGCCCTCACGGAGGAAGACGCTCTGCCCGGGCAGTTCACCCTCGAGTGCCCAGGTCTGCCCGGCCCGCTCCAGCTCCGCCCTGTCCCGGTAGTTGTACTCGACGGGCCGGACGGACCCGTCCTGCGTGACATGGAAGTCGTAGTTGAAGTCGCTGCCGAACGAGGAGACCCACGGGAACGTCCAGCCCATGCGGGCCCTGAACGGCTCGATCATGGCCAGCGGCGCCCGGGACACGGCGACCCACGAGGTGTTCCGCGCGTGCAGGTGGGCGAGGTGGCCGAGGCCGTCCATGGTCATCGAGCAGCTCGGGCAGCCCTCCTCCCAGTCCGGGCCGAACATGAAGTGGTAGACGATCAACTGCCGGCGACCATCGAACAGGTCGAGCAGCGTCGCCTTGCCGTCCGGACCTTCGAAGACGTACTCCTTCTCGACCCTGGTCATCGGCAGCGCCCGCCGCTCAGCGGCCAGCGCGTCCCGGGCCCGGGTGAGCTCCTTCTCCTTGGCCAGCAACGCCTTGCGCGCGGCCAGCCACTCCTCCTGGGACACTACCTGCGATACGGCCATGACTTCTCCGTGACGTCCGGGCCCCGTTCGGACCCTCTCACCGGCTACTACGAACGGGGAAGCGGCCAACTCGACATCGCGCCGGAGATTTCTACAGAATCGACTCCCAGTCGCGATCACGCCACGCGCCGTGCGGGATCACCGTGGCCACCCGGGTCTCGTCGGCGAGCGGCTCGAGGCGGATCAGCAGGTGATCGTCGGAGAGCCGTTCGGCCATGCCCTCGCCCCACTCCACCACGACCACCGCGTCCACCAGCTCGGTGTCCAGGTCGAGATCGTCGAGCTCGTCCAGCCGCCCGCCCAGCCGGTAGGCGTCCACATGCACCAGCGGCACGCCGCGCCCACCCGGCGCCGCCCGGTGCTCGCGGGCGATGACGAACGTGGGCGAGCTGACCCGCCCGGACACCCCCAGCCCGTCGGCGATTCCCTTGGCCAGCACGGTTTTCCCGGCGCCGAGCGGCCCGGCGAGCAGCACCAGGTCCCCGGCGGCGAGCACCCCGCCGAGCCGGCGGCCGAACGCGTGCGTGTCCGCCTCGGCCGGCAGCCGTACCGTCGTCGTCGCGGTGCTCATCCTCTCCGCCACCATTTCCGGCGCGCGGTGCCCGGCCCGTACACGCACTGCTGCAGCAGCAGCCGCACGTGGTCGTTGACCAGCGAAGGCTGTTCCAGCATGACCATGTGGCCGGCGCCGCGGGCCCGCACCAGTTCGGCGTCCGGCAACTCCTCGGCGATCCGCTCGGCGTGCGGGAACGGTGTGATCAGGTCCTCGTCCCCGCTGATCACCAGCACGTGGGTGGGCCGCAGCCCGGCCAGCGCGGCATACCGGTTGTGCGTGCCGAACGTGTCGGCGAAGTCGGTGAGCACACCCACCGGCGTGACCGCGAGCATCTCCACCAGGAAGTCGACCAGGCCCGGACTGACGTCGCGGTGTCCGAACGCGAACGAGCGCACCGCCCGCCGGGTGATCCCGCCGCCGGCCGCCCGGATGAACTCGACCAGGCCCGGCTGCCAGCCGGCCAGCCGGCCGACACCGCGGGTCAGCGGGTTGTACCGGGACAGCAGCGGCCGGGGCAGCCCGCGCCGGCCGAGCTCCCCGGCCGAGGTCGCGATCAGCACCACACCGCAGATCCGGTCGGCGAACAGCTCCGGCTCCTGCTCGGCCAGCGCCATGATCGTCATGCCGCCCATGGAGTGTCCGATGAGGACGATGGGGCCGCCCGGCACGACCGACGTGAGCACCGCGGACAGGTCCTTGGCGAGCTGCTCGATGGTGCACGACGCGGCGACCCCGCGGCTGGACAGGCCGTGGCAGCGCAGGTCGAACAGCACCTGGCGGACCCGCGGGCTGGTCGACCCGGCGAGGTCCCGGCGCTGGAAGTGCCAGCACTTCCGGCTCACCGCGAACCCGTGCACGTACGCCAGGGTCAGCTCGGGCCGGCCCCCGTCGGCGGGATCAACCTCCTCCACCGAGATCTCCACGCCGTCCTCGAGCGTCACCGAACGCACCCGGTCCGGCTCCAGCAACCCGAGCTTCTCCTCGAGGGAACCCTTGGCGTCGCGGCGTTTCGCGGCCGTGATCGCGATCGCCGCGCCGGTGGCGGCCAGCCCGATCGCGCCGCCGACCACGGTGGCCACCCGGTGCGACGTTTTCATGGCGAACCCAGGTAGATCCGTTCGATCCGGGGCCGGTACATGCCGGTGACGATCTCGTAGTCGATCGTGCCGGTGAGGTTCGCCCACTCGGTGGCGGTCGGGCCGCCGTCCGCACCGGTGCCGAACAGCGTCACGATCTCGCCCCCGGCCACCGGGTCGTCGCCGCAGTCCACCACGATCTGGTCCATGCACACCCGGCCGACGACCGGCCGCCGCCGCCCGGCCAGCCACACCTCCATCCGCCCGGACAGGGCGCGCGGGATGCCGTCGGCGTACCCGGCCGGCACCAGGGCCAGCGTGGTGTCGCGCTCGGCGGTCCAGGTGTGTCCATAGGAGACGGATTCACCGGCCGGAATCCGCCGGCTGAGCGCCACCGACGACCGGAACATCATCGCCGGGCGGAGATCTTCCTTCTGCGGCAACGGGTTCAGCCCGTATATCGCGATGCCCACCCGGACCAGGTCGAAGTGCAGGTCGGGCCGGCTGAGCGTGGCCGCCGAGTTCGCCAGGTGCCGCAGCGGCGCGAGCCCCGCCGCCCGGGCCGCCAGGTAGGCGTCCTCGAACCGCTTGGCCTGCAGGTCGATCGACGGGTGGCCGGGCTCGTCCGCGCAGGCGAGGTGCGACCACACGGCGACGACGCTGATCCGTCCGGCCCGCTCGGCCACGGCTGCGGCGTCCACCAGGGACGGCCACAGCTCGACCGGGCAGCCGTTTCTCGCCAGCCCGGTGTCGATCTTGAGGTGCACCCGGGCCGGCCGCCCCGCCCGCCATGCGCCGTCCACAATGGACTCGAGCTCGCCCGGGCCGGACGCGGTCACGTCCACGTCCGCCGCGATCGCCGGGGCGAAGTCGGTGCCGGCCGTCTCCAGCCAGCTCAGGATCGGCGCGGTGATCCCGGCCGCGCGCAACGCCAGCGCCTCGGCCAGCGAGCACGACCCCAGCCAGGTCGCCCCGGCGCCGAGCGCGGCCCGCGCCACCGGCACCGCGCCGTGCCCGTACCCGTCCGCCTTGACGACGGCCATCGTCGCCGCGCCGGAAGCCGCCGCCCGGCCGGAAAGCAACCTCACGTTGTGCGCGATGGCGCCGAGGTCCACCGTCACCTCGGCCCGCGGCGCTCCCTGGTCAGCCATAACAGGGTTCATGGTTTCACAGCAACACGGGCGGCTCGGATGGCGTCCGGAACCGCGTCCAGGATGCGTGACGACGAGGTCGGAACCCCGCCCGCGGCAAGGGAACCCGCGCGCTCGTGCACCCAGGCCGCGCAGCCGGCGGCGAGCCACGGATCCAGGCCGCTCGCCAGCAGGGCGCCGATCAGGCCGGAGAGCACATCACCGGAGCCGGCAGTCGCGAGCCAGGCCGAGCGGGCGGTGTTCACCAGCACCCGGCCGTCCGGATCGGCGACGACCGTGGTGTTTCCCTTGAGCAGCACCACACTGGACACCCGTTTCGCCAGCTCCACGGCCGCGGCCACCCGGTCCGGGCCGAGCGTGACGCCGAGCGGCTCGGCGATCCGGGCGAACTCCCGGTCGTGCGGGGTGAGCACGACCGCCGCGTCCGGGTCGCGGGCGTCCCACAGGTCCGGGTCGCGTGCCAGCAGCGTGATCGCGTCGGCGTCGAGGCAGGCGGGCACACCGTCGTGCAGCACGTTGGCCAGCACCTCGCGGCCGGCCGCCCCGGTGCCCAGGCCCGGCCCGGCCACCCAGGCCTGCACCCGCCCGGCGTCGGCCACCGACCCGGTGGCGATCACCTCCGGCCAGCGCGCCCGCACCTCGTCCGCCGCCGCCCCGGCGTAGCGCACCATGCCGGACGTGGCCAGCACCGCGGCGCCGGCGGTCAGCACGGCAGCCCCGGGGTAGGTGGCGGAGCCGGCCGCCACCCCGGTCACGCCCTGGGTGTACTTGTCGTCCTTCGGTCCCGGCACCGGCCACGCCGCGCCGACCTCGCCCGGCTCCAGCACGACCAGGTCGGGCTCGCCCAGCTCCGGGCCCAGACCGATGTCCACCAGGTGCACCCGCCCGCACCGCACCGCGCCCGCACCGAGCATGTGCACCGGCTTGTGGCAGCCGAACGTGACCGTGACGTCCGCGCTGACCGCCGGCCCGTCCACCGCGCCGGTGTCCGGGTCGACCCCGCTCGGCAGGTCCACGGCCAGCACCGGCGCGCCGATCGCCGCCACGAGCTCCGCGGCGTCCGGCCGCAGCGGACCCCGTGCGGACAGCCCGACGATGCCGTCCAGGACGAGATCCGCGCGCCGCAGGGCGGCCACACCGTCCACAGTAGACACCACGCGCCCGCCGGCCCGGCGCAGCGCCGTGAGTCCGGCCCGGTGCGCCCGGTCCGGAACCAGCAGCACCGCCGTCACCGCGACCGAGCGGCGGCGCAGGAACGCCCCCGCCCACAGCGCGTCGCCGCCGTTGTTGCCGGCACCGACCAGCAGCGTGACCCGCCGCCCGGCCACGCCACCGGTGGTCCGGGCCAGCATCCCGGCGGCGTGGGTGGCCAGGCCGAACGCCGCGGTGCGCATCAGCGAGCCGGGCGGCACCCGGGCCATCAGCCGCTCCTCGGCGGCCTTGACGTGCTCGGTCGTCCAGACTCCGCGCATGAGTGAGGAGCCTACCGGCGCCCTGGCATAACTCTCGTGCCTGCCAACGGGACCTCAGGGGAACGTGACGGCACTCAGCCACGGCTCACCCGTCAACCGCACCACCGGCCGGAACGCAACAACCGCATGAAATTCCGGAGAGGCGGAGCGCTAGGGTCGCGGCATGGCGCCGAAGGCCAAGCACCTGCTGGAAGAGCTGTCCCGGAAGGGCCCGCACCCCGTGCTGCGCGGCGACCTCGCGCTGGTCGGGCTGCCCGGCCTGGTGCTCACCCCCGCATCCGGGCTGGGCCTGCCGGCCGTGGCGTTCGGCCACGGCTGGCTCCAACCACCCACCCGCTATCGGGAGCTGCTGAGGCACCTGGCCTCCTGGGGCATCGTGGTCGCCGCCCCGGCCACCCATGCCGGTCCGCTCGCCTCGCACCGCCTGCTCGCCGCGGACCTGCGCACCGCGCTCGACGTCTGCACCGGCGTCCGCCTCGGCGACGGCAACCTCAGCGTCGACCCCGCCCGCCTCGGCGTCGCCGGCCACGCGATCGGCGGCGGGTGCGCGATCCTGGCCGCCGCCATGGACGACGACACCGGCCCGAAGATCAAAGCCGTGGCCACCCTCGCCCCCGCCGAGACCAAGCCCTACGCCTCCGAAGCCGCCACCCGCTGCACCATGCCCGGCCTGCACCTCGCCGGCGGCCGCGACCTGGTCGCGCCGGCATCGGGGAACGCCGAGCGCATCACCCACGCCTGGGCCGGCCCGGTCCAGCTCCGCGTGCTCCCCAAAGCCACCCACCTCGGCTTCACCGAAGGCCGCCACTGGAGCAACCTGCTCCTCCACGGCAAGGCCGACCCCGCAACCCACCGCACCGCCCGAGCCCTGCTCACCGCGTTCTTCCTCGTGCACCTCGCCGGCCGCACCGAGTACGAACCGCTCCTGACCGAGGACGTCAAGGGCGCGGCGATCCAGCCGGCCCCGGCCTGACGTTGGGGCGCCATGCCCTGAAGGCGGCCTTCAGGGCACTCAGCGTCCCGAAGGCCGCCTTCAGGGCATCGAGCGCACTTACTTCTTGGGGCGGCCGGCCCGGTTGCCGGGGTCCTCGCCGACGACGCCGCTGAAGTGCGCGGCTGGGTCGGTTTCGTCGAAGAGCTGGCCCTGGGTGCGCCACTTGCTGGTGCGGGTCTGGTCGCCGCCGCCCTGGCCGGCGCCCGCGCCCATGCCGCCCATCGGCATGCCGCCCGCGGGGCCGCCCTGACCGGTGTGGCCGGCCGGGGGCACGCCGCCGGCCGCGGCGGCGACGCGCTGGTCGGTCTGGCCGGGTGACTGGGCGCCGGTGGACGCCCCGGAATCGAGCCCGCCGCCCGAACCGCCCGACGTGCCATCGTGGCCGGGCACCGAGCCGCCGGTCAGGCCGCCGCCTCCACCGCCTCCGCCACCGCCGAAGCTGTGGCCGCCGGACGGGATGCTGCTCCCGCCGACGCTGCTGAGGTGGCTCGACGGCAGCGAGCTCGAGCCCGGTGGCGGGGTCGCACCGGGCAGCTTGTCGTCGTTGAAGTCGACGGTGTAGGTCTTCGGCGGCGGGGTGCCGTCGTCGACGGTCAGCTTCATCTGGTCCGGGTGGCCCGGCACGCGCTCCGCGGTGATCGTGGTGTTGCCGTCGTGGATCACCGCCTTGCCGTCCGCGCCGGCCTTGACCAGCTCGGCGCCGTCCGTCCCGACGCCCGGGATGGCACCGGGCAGCTTGTCCTTGCCGTCGCCGAAGTCCAGGTCGTAGGTCTTCGGCTTGCCGGTGCCGTCGTCGATGGTGAGCTTGCTGCGGCCGTTCGCGTCCGGCTCGCCGATGGTGAACTTCCGGTTGCCGTCCTGGATGGACACCTGCCGGTCACCGTGCGCCCCGGGGATGCCGCCGGGCAGGCCACCGGTGCCCGTGCCGAGACCACCGCCCAGGCCACCACCGGACCCCATGCCGCCGGTGCCGCCCGGGATCGGCACCGAGGGCATCCCGCCCCCGCCGGCTCCCGAGCCCGCACCGCTCGCCCCGGTGCCACCGGGTGTCCCGATGCCGGGGATCTGGCTGCCCCCCGGCGGCGGGGAGAACGACGGGTCGGTGCCGCCCGGCGGCCGGGCCAGCGACGGGTCGGTCGCGCCGGACCCGCCGGTGCCGGGGATCGGGACGTGCGGTATCGAAGGCGCGCCGCCGGTGCCCGTGCCCGTGCCCGTGCCCGTCCCGGTTCCGGTACCTGTGCCATTGCCGGTACCGGGCGGCGGCGTGGGCGTGTACGGCGGGGTCGAACCGGTGCCGGTCCCCGTTCCCGTGCCGGTTCCGGTCCCGTATCCCGGATAACCGGTACCCGTCCCGGTCCCAGTTCCGGTGCCCGTTCCCGTACCGGTGCCCGGCTGGTTCACGGCGCCGCCGGCCTGCTGGAACTTGTTCTCGTAACCCTTGAGGTAGTTGTCCATCTCCTGCCAGGCCGCGTCCACGGCCTCGGCGGTGTCCTTGCAGATGTTGTCGAACTGCTTCGCGATGCCCATGCCCCCGTTGCCACCCCAGAACTCGGCGTTGAAGGACTCGCGAATCCACTTCTTGCACTGCTCGATGGTGTACTGCTTGTTTCCGTCGTTCAGCCCGCAGTTGTCCTCGCGAATGCGCTCCTCCAGGTTGGACCCGCACACCGAGTCCACCCACGCCGCCACCGGCAGGATCTGGTCCTGGTCGTTGAACTCCCCGCGGGCGAGCGTCATCACCTTGTCGGCGATCTCCGGCGTGGCCGAGCCGATGGTCTGCCGGTACAGCCGCATCACCTGCTCGGCTTTTGTCTTGCACTGCTCGTAGACCTTGTTGACGGTCTCGGTGATGACCTTCGGCCCGTGTTCCAGATACGACAGCAGATCCTTGGAGTTCGGCTCGATCTGCTTGGTGTAGTGCTCATAGGAGGCGTTCGCCGCCGGGCCGGACCATTTCTGGTACAGCTTGTTGAGCTCCGACTCGGTGGTCGACTGCAGGCCGGCCAGCGCCGTGTGGGCTTTCGTCAGGCGGTCGGCTTCCTCGAGCATTTTCTTGAAGTTGATGCCGCGCTGCTCGTCGAACCGGGTCTGGATGTCGCGGTTGTAGTCCAGCGGGGCGTCGACACCGCGGGAGTCGCCCGGCACCTTCGCGTCGATCGGCACGAAGCGCTGAAAGACCTCCAGCGCCGGCTTGGCCAGGTCGAAGATCTCGTCAGAGGTGGACACACCCCCGCCGCCCGGGGCCGGCGCCTGCATACCCTGCAGCTGCCCCTGCTGGCTCTGCACCTGCTGGTTGACCGCCCGGTCGTGGTAGCCGGCCTGGCTCGTCTCGTTCTGGGCATCCTTGAAGTTCTCGTCGGTCGACTGGTAGTCGCCGAAGTCGATGTCGGGCTGGTACCGGTCCGAGTACTGGTGCACCTCGCTCGAGTCGTCGCCCGACTCGACGATGTACGAACCCAGCAGGCGCTGCTTGGTGTCCGCCGAGACGTACGGGTCATCGAGCATCTGCTTGACTTCAGCCCACGACTTGCTCACGACATCCCCTTGTCAGCAGCTTCCGGGTACGCGGTTCGGCCCTACGACGCTCCGCCCCAGCGTCCGGTGCCATAGCTTTTGCACAGAATCTACTCACCCGGCCACATCCTTGCCGAGCAAACGAAGCAACGCGCAGCCGACCATTCCGTCCCGGTCGGCGCAGGTCGCCACCGCCCATCCCGCACCGTCGCCGGCGAGCCCGAGCAGCGCGGCCATCTGGAACACGCCGGTGGCCGCCCCGGTGTCGCCGGTCAGCAGTGCCGGGTCGACCATCGTAGGCATCCCGCCGAGCACCTCCTCCACGGCCGCCCGCTCCACGTCGCCGGACGAGGAGACCGCCACCGCGGACACCGCGCCCGGCGTCACCTCCGCGTCCCGCAGCACCTGCCGGAGGCAACCGGCCAGCGTCCGGTGCGGGGACTCGTCGACGACCAGCCGGGTGTCCACGGCCACGACGTCGGCCAGCCCGCCACCCGGTCCGGCCGGTTCGAGGAAGAGCACCGCGCAGCCCTCACCGAGTTGGTTCTCCGCGCCCGACAGGTGCCGCTCGAGCAGCGCCCGCTCTTCGCCGTGCTCCTCGACCGCGCCGCACACCAGCCCGCTGGCCCGCCCGCCGGCGAGCAGCCGGCCGGCGTAGCGCAGCGCCACCAGCCCGGACATCCGTCCATTCGCGACGGTGGTGTTCGGGCCGGTGAGCCCGTGCCAGATCGCGCACTGCGCCGCGGCGCTGTTCATCAGCGCGAACGGCATCAGCGCCGGGTTGACGAAGTAGGGCTTGCGCCGCACCAGCGACTCCCGGGTGAACGCGAACTGGGTGGCCGTGCTGCCGCTGGTGGTACCCAGCACGACCCCGGTCGACGCGTCCGTCGCCACGTCCTTCAGCAGGGCGCCGACCGCGGCCACGGCCAGCGCGCTCGACCGGTCCATCGAGCCGGTTCCCTTGGCGCCCAACTGTTCCGCGATGTCGAAGCCCGGGACCTGGTAGCTGGGACGGCCGGCGCGCAGGCCCTCGAGGAACGCCGCGCGGCCGTAGCCGAACGGCGAGATCGCCGACCATGCCGTGATTCTCACCGGTCCGGCCTGCCGAACAGCACCACCGCGTTGTTCCCGCCGAACGCCAGCGCGTTGTTCTGCACCACCCGCAGGTCGGCCTGGACCGCCTCGTTGGGCACGCAGTCGATCCCGCACTCCGGGTCGGTCTCCCGGTGGTTGATCGTCGGCGGGATGAACCCGTGCGTCAGCGCCAGCGCGCAGCCGGCCGCGGCAAGCGCGCTGGCCGCGCCCATCGTGTGGCCCAGCATGGACTTCATCGACACGGTGCGCGGCAGGCGGTCGCCGAACACCTCGCGGATGGCGGCGCACTCGGTGCGGTCGTTGGCCTTCGTGCCGGTGCCGTGCGCCGAGATCAGGTCCACATCGGACGGTCGGACACCGGCGTCGGCCATCGCCAGGCTCATGCACCGCGCGACGCTGCCCTGATCCGGCGCGACCTGATGAAAGGCGTCGCAGTTCAGTCCGTAACCGAGCACCTCCGCGTACACCCGCGCGCCGCGGGCGAGCGCGGACTCCAGCGGCTCGAGCACCAGCACGCCGGCACCCTCGCCGGTCAGGATGCCGTGCCGGTCGCTGTCGAATGGCCGGCACGCCTCGGGGTCCACCGCCCCCAGCCGGTAGAAGCCGGTGAACGTCATGCGGCACAAGGCGTCCGCCCCACCGCACAGCGCGAAGCCGGCCGCACCGGCGGCCACCGCGTCGTACCCGGCACCGATCGCGTAGTTCCCCGCGGCGCACGCCGTCGCGATCGTCGATATGTCCACATTGGACAATTTGAGCTCGCGGGCGACCGGCACGGACAGCCCGGCGGCCGGCGTCCGGCGGGCCGCGGCGGGATCCACCGGACGCGACCGCACCAGCGACTCCGCGACCCGCTCGCCGCTGTCCGAGCCGCCGTCCGTGGTGCCGATGGAGACCATGCCGCGTTGTGCGGCCAGCGCCGCCGGATCGAGCCCGGCGTCCTCGACCGCCATCCGCGCGGCCGCCACCGAGAACTGGCCCGCCCGCCCGAGATCCGCCGCCGGCACCCGCCGGATCCAGTGCTCCGGCTGGAAGTCCACCACCTCGCACCCGTTGGCGTGCGCGAAACCCGTGGTGTCGAACCGGCTGATCGGCCGCGCGCCACTGCGCCCGGCCCGCAGCCCCGCGGTGAACTCCGCGACCCCGATCCCGATGCTGGACACCACACCGAGCCCGGTGACCGCGACCCGGTGCGAGCTCACGCCATTCACCTCGCAAGCTCGGTGACGCCTGCCCTGTCTCCTCGCAAGCCCGGTAACAGGGCAGTGCTCAATGGTTCGCTCGCAAGCTCGCTCACCTGTTGTCGAGCGCGGCGCCGAGCACGTCGTAGACGCCCTGGAGGTTGATCAGCCGGGGGAACTCGGACTCGTCCACCTCGACGTCGAACTCGATCTCCAGGTTGGCCAGCAGCTCGAGCAGCTTCATCGAGTCCGCGCCGAGCTCGTCCACGAACAGCGCGGTCTCGGTCACCGCGGCGTCGTCCACCTCGAGCACCCGGCAGACCACGGACCTGATCTCGCCGGCCCGCTCGGCGACCAACGGTGTCATGCCGGGCCCTCAGCTCTCGAGCCAGGAGGAGGTGGTAGAGAAGTCGTCGTCCTCGGGGTCCGGGGCACGCCGGCGGCCGCCGCCGCGCGGGGTGAACAGGTCCACCTTCGGCTCCGGGGCCGGCTCGGCCGCCCGCACCGGGGTCTGCGCCGGCTCGGGGTGCTCGTCGTCCTCGGCCAGCACGCCGATCTTGTCCTCCTCGTGGTTGCCCGACGTGGAGGGCATGACATAGCCGGGAAGCGGGTGCTCGCCGGTGTCCTCCTCGGGCCCGAAGCCGAGCAGGTTGTCCTTGTCCGCCATGGTTTTGTTGGTGGCCCAGCCGCCGGCCTCGCGCTGCCGCCGGCCCAGCTCGCCGAGGTGCTCGGCCACCTTCTCGGCCACCGGCCCGATCTTGAGCATGCTCTCCTTGGACGCGGCCCTGGCCGCCTCCGCCGCCCGGTCCCGCAGCTCGCGGCGGGCCGTCATCTCGGTGCTGATCTGGGACAGCCGCGCCAGCGCGGCGTTGGCCCTCTCCTCGCTCACTGTTGAGCTCCTTGTTCGCTCCGGCTCAGCCGCAGAAGGTGCCGGCTTCCTCCGTGCGCTGCTCGG
>NZ_DASYTH010000221.1:0-2899 GCF_036002505.1 Actinophytocola sp.
CCTCACCCTGTTGTTGCCGCTCATGCGCCGCACCATGCACCGGCGAGAAGACCGCAACCTGGCCACGATCAAGGCCATCCTGGAAGGCTGAGAAGGGCTCGCCAACAAGCTGGCGCTGCGAGGCATTGCGCTCCTCGCCGGCACCTGGGTCGGCGTTGAGTGTCGGCGGCCACGGAAAGCTCCCCGTAGGCGGCCGGAAAGTTCCCCGTTGATGGCCATGTGATTTCCCCGTCGGCGGTCATGTTTCTCCCCGTTTCAGCCGTGTCGCTGCGCGCTGTTGGTGTGGCGGTGGGCTGGTCTGGAGCCGAGTTGATCGGCTTCAGGGAGGAAGGACGTGAAGCAACCGGAGGAGATCATGGAAATTCTGGAGGCGTTCGACCTGACGGGTAGTTACCGCGCGGCGGCGGAGTTGGCCGGATGTGATCACCACACGGTGGCGCACTATGTGGCGCTGCGTGAGGCCGGCCGCGGGCCGGAGCGGATGCGCGCGGAGCGGGTGGCCGGCCCGTTCCTGGCGAAGATCGAGGAATGGGTGGAGCGCTCGCGGGGTCGGGTCGGCGCGGACGTGTGTCACCGCAAGCTGTCCGCGATGGGCTACGCGGGTTCGGAGCGCACCACCCGGCGGGCGGTGGCTGACGCGAAGAAGGCGTGGCGGGCGGGTAACCGGCGGGTCTACCGGCCGTGGATCCCGGAGCCGGGGCTGTGGCTGCAGTTCGACTGGGGTGAGGGGCCGAGGGTGGCCGGGCAGCGGACCCAGTTGTGGTGCGCGTGGCTGGCCTGGTCCCGGTTCCGGGTGGTGCTGCCCACGGTGGACAAGACGCTGCCGACCTTGTTGGCGTGTCTGGACCAGACGTTGCGCAGGGTGGGTGGGGTGCCCACCTATGCGCTGACCGATAACGAGCGCACCGTCACGGTGGAGCACGTGGCCTCGATGGCGGTGCGGCATCCGCAGATCGTGGCCGCCGGCCGCCATTACGGGCTGACGATCGCCACCTGCGTGCCGGCCGACCCCGAATCGAAGGGCGGATCGGAGGCCACCGTGCGCATCGCCAAGCGGGACCTGCTGCCCACCGAGGTGAATCTGCGCCCGGCCTACGTCTCGTTCGCTGAGCTGCAGCAGGCGTGTGCGGGGTTCTGCGGGCAGGTCAACACCCGCCCGCACCGGGAGACCGGCCGCGCCCCGGCCGAGATGCTGACCGAGGAACGCGCCCGGCTGCACCGGGTGCCGGACGCGCCGTTGACCACCGTGTTCGGGGAGACCCGCAAGGTGATGTGGGACTCCACGACCAGCGTGGGCGGGGTGCGCTACTCGGTGCCGTGCGGGCTGATCGACGAACGGGTCTGGGTCCGGTTCGCCGGCGACGAGCTGGTGGTCACCCACGTCGCAGCTGGGGGTCCGGCGGAAGTGGCCCGGCATCAGCGTTCCACCCCCGGCCGTCCGTCCATCAAGGATGAACACTACCCACCGCGACCACCCGGCGCGCTGGACCGCCGCCCACGAGCGCGAAACGGTCAGGAGTCGGCGTTTCTGGCCATCGGTGAGGGCGCCCATCAGTGGCTGATCGAGGCGGCCGCGGCCGGAGCCACCCGGGTCCGCACCAAGATGGCCGTGGCGATCACCCTCGCGAAGCTGCACGGCGCGCAGCGGGTGGACCAGGCGCTGGGCACCGCCGCGGCGGCGGGCCGGTTCGCCGATGGCGACCTGCAAGCGATCCTCGACCACCACCGACACGGGCCCGTCGCCGAACCTCGCCGGGCCGGCGAACGGCACAGCCTGCAGCCCGGAACCGGCGCGTGGGCCACGTTCGGGGCGGGTGAGCAGTCATGACCACCCCTACCGCCAAGCGACGGCCGCCGACGACGGTAGCCGCCCCGGCCGGTGAGCCGTTCGACGAAGCCCTGGCCCTGACCCGCCGGCTGCGGCTGCCCTACCTGCGCAAGGCGCTCACCGACGTGGTGCCCACCGCCCGCGCGCAGCGCTGGGACCCGGCCGAGCTGGTCCGGGTGCTGCTGGCCGAGGAGGCCGCCGGCCGGGACGAGGCAACCATGCGGGCCCGCCGCCGCCGGGCCGGGTTCCCCGCCGGCAAGACCTTTGACACCTGGGACGAGAACGCCTCCTCGATCTCTCGCCCCACCCAACATGCTCTATCCACATTAGAATGGGTTAGCCGGCACGAGAATCTCTGCGTGTGCGGGCCGTCCGGCACCGGAAAGTCGCATTTCTGCGAGGCGCTCAGCCAACGCGCCGTCGACCGCGGCATGACCGTGGCCTGGTTCTCCATCGAAGACCTCGGCACCCTCGTCCGCCGGCACCGCGCCGACGACTCCGTCTCCAAGGAGATCACCCGAATCATGCGCGCCGACCTGGTCACCGTCGACGACATCGGACTGCTGCCGATCAGCCCGGACGCCGCCGAAGGCTTCTACCGCCTCGTCGACGCCGCCTACGAACGACGCGCCCTGGCCATCAGCTCCAACCTGCACCCCTCCGGCCTGGACGAACTCATGCCCAAGACCCTGGCCACCGCCACCGTCGACCGCCTACTACACCACGCCCACATCGTCGTGACCCAAGGCGACTCGTTCCGCCTCACCGAGGCCACCGCCGGGAAGGGGGTGAAGCCCCTCACCTGATCACAACCGGGGAGAACCATGACCGCCCCCGGGGAGCCGCCCTGGCCGCCAGCGGGGAACAACCCCGGCCACCACCGGGGAGATCCACTGACCGCCAGCGGGGAAATCACAATGACCGTTGACACCACACCGAGAAACCGACCCAGCCAGGCCGCCACCGCGCCCTGCGCCCCGCCCGGCCCGACTGAAGCCCCGACAACGCCACCGCCACACGGCCCACACAACCCGGACAGCATCGGCCTCACCGAGCCAGGCCAGAAACGCC
>NZ_DASYTH010000222.1:0-13193 GCF_036002505.1 Actinophytocola sp.
CGGCCCCTCACCGGCACTGTCCACCCAGGACCCTCAGCTCAACCCACCGACTCGCACACCACGAGCAGGAATTCGCCCGATCGGTGGGGCCCGCTAACGGTGCCGAACCGGGGCCAAATCACGATGCCACGGCCACGGCCAGGGCGGATAGCCCTCTGACCTCAGAAGTTGAAGCCGGACAGTGATGCCGTCGGTAGTGGTCAGCACGGCGGGTTCGGTGTCGCGCACCGCGGTCAGGGGTGGTTGCCAGCGCAGGCCGGGGAACTCCCGGCGCGTCGTGTGCAGTAGGCCGGTTTCGAGCTTCTCGGCGGTGTCGCGGCGTCGTCCGAGGGCGATCAGGTCGATATCTTCGGACAGGCGTCCATGAGGTGCGATGGTCCGGGACAACGCGGTACCGCCGAAGAAGATCACCTCGTCGGCCACGTGGCTGCCGATCGCGGCGAGCAGGTGCGAGATCAGGTGATCGCGGCGGACCTGGTTACGGGCGACGCCGAACCGGTCGGCGACCTCAGCCTCTTCATCAGGATGCAGCATCGCCCGACCTGTCTTGGAGAACGCGGTCGAGGCTGGCTCGGCGACGTTGCGCCACGGCCAACTCGGTCAGTGTGGTGTGATCCGTGCGGGGTAGCAGCGCGTGGATCGCGGCCTCGGCTTCGTCCGGGAGGCCGCCGAGATGGGGGCGGGCGGCGAGGTCGAGCAGGGTCTGTTCCACCGTGGTCACCCACCCCGCCCCCAACTCGGTGACATGCCGCTGCACGTCCAGGCTGGTGACGGTGCGGCGGACGAACACGATGGTGGCCTCCCGGTCCGCGAGCCGTAGCGGATTGCGGTGCCGGGTGGCCGCGATGACCGCGATCCCCAGAGCGCGGGGGATGGCTCCGTGCACCCGGGCGGCCGACAGTCCCATCAACGCGACCGCGTCGATGCCCTGATCGGCGGCGGCGATGCCCAGTGCGGTCGCCTCCAACTCTGGCAGCCACGCCCGGTCGACCTGGTCATCGGGAGCCACCGCGTAGTAGCCGGCGGCGAGTCGGTGCAACGCGCCCCCACGGGCCAGGCGGGCGAACTCTGGGCGGGGATGGGCGTACACCCCCTCGGCGTCCCTGGGGCGCAGCACCCGCAGCGGCCGCCGTAACAGCTGCGGCGGCACTCGGCCCGACACCTTAGCCGCCATCACGGTCACCTCCGCAGGGTTATAACCTACGCTGATGCCACTATCGGCTTCAAGTCGTGTGGTTCGCACCGTGGCTGGGAGAGTCGATCACGGCCGTTGGGAACCTCACGACGAGCTTTGATTGCGGACAGTGACACCCGTTGACCGTTCTTGATGACGATTGTCGCCGGTCTCATCCCAGGGAAATAATTAGAAGGAAGGCGGCCAAGGGGGCGGATCGTCTCTGGATCCCCATCTCTGGCGGATTTCAATCGGCGATTCTATTGCGAAATACGCCGGGGTGATCTCGGGCTTATGGTGGCGCATGTCGACAAGGCGGAATGCCACGATCGTGTGAGGACGCCATCCAGTTCCGGGAGGAGGTTGTGTCAGAGAAAGGTCGCCGCGTCGTCCTGCATGAACGGAGGCGCCGGGATAAGTCGCGTTTCCGGGTGCAGGGCAGTGACCTGCGAGTACAGTAGGCGATCGTCAAGATGATCTCTGGCCACGAGCTTGGCCACGAACTGCCTCCCACCGGTGCCGCCGATGCCCAAATCTGCGCCAGTGGTGCCCACTAAAACGCCTGGTCGCCAGGCAAGCAGGGGTCGGAACTCCCACTACGGATCAGAAGGTTAGGGGTTCGAATCCCTTCGGGCGCGCCACACAGAAACCGCCTCTGACCAGGCAATATGTCTTGCTGGTAGATCGTCTTCAATGTGTTCGAGTTGATCTCTGGCCACGGATCTGGCCACAAATATGTCCAATGTAGACAATGTGCGAGACGAAAATCGCAGGTCAGCAGTGCTCGCCGCAGTATCAACCAGGTTCTCCCATGGGCGTCAAGTCGAGGCAGCTGGCCCTGTTGGGGCCTCGGACGGGTCTCCCGACCGGTGCGCATTCGTTCTACTGCTGAGGCCATCCCAAATCCGGCGTACTGCTCACGGACGCGATCCCGGTTGGGCGGCGGAATTGACGACTTGCTGCTGGTCGGCAGCGATGACGCGCCAGCCCCATGTTGGGATGACTCGCCAGTTCCGAGGCGCATGTGAAGCGGTACGTCCCCGTCGGCAGTGGTGTCCTGGATGGCACGGCATGCGAGGCCAGGAGGATGAGGTGTCTTCCTACTCCCGGTTAGTTGAGGAATCATCGGTTCAATCGTCATTGATCGTCCAGATCTTTTGTGTTCAACGAGCAACAGTGCCGGCTCGGCAGATGGCGGCCGTAGCGTCGCAATGACCCGGGCCACCAACGACTGGCTCGCCGCGGCGATCGCCGCCCACCTGCGACGCTGTCACAATCCGCCGTGCTGCTGGCAGGTCCCGCGGGCTGGTGCCGGTAAGTTCGGTCGAGCTATTGCTGAGCTCGGCGTAAGTGGGTGTCTATCTGGGCGGCCGGTTGGCATGATCGTTGCCGGCGGCAGGGGGACCGGGCGGGGTGCATATGCTCCCGGCCGTGCCTGTGTCGCGGAAGCGGAAGAAGAAGTCCGGCAGGTCCGGTCGGTCCCGGGTGCCGGCCCGCGCGAATGTGCTTGGCTTTCGGGGCGATCTGGGTGAGCAGGATCGGCGTGAGTTGGCGGAGGCGTGGCGGGGTATGGCCGCTTACCGGGATCAGGTTGGTGCGCGGCGGGCGTCGCTGGCCGCCGCTGCGGCGACGGATCTGGTCTCGGGCCTCGTGGCGGCCGTGGTGAACCAGCCCGACCTGATCGTGGAAGACGCGTTGTGTCTGCGGCTGGGAACACTGTTGGGCGAGGCGCAGCGGGCCTCAGTGGACGATCGGGTGGGCCCGTATGACCTAGCCGAGGCGTTGGTGGTGGCGGCCGTCGCCGAGGTGGACGCGACTACCGGGCAGGCGGACGCGTGGCATGCGCCATGGCGGGTGCTCACCGCGGTGGCCGCGATTCTGCCGTATCCGGACAGCGCGGCCGCCCTCGACGCGATCGCGCGGTTGCGGGACACGGAAGGCGGGCGGGTGTTGCCGGCCGCGCCACCCGGTCCGGCCGTGACCGGGCCGGTGTTGTGGACCCGTGACCGGTACGGCAGCCGTTTTGCCGTCGTCGCGCCGGTCACCACGGCCGGTGCGCCGGTGCGATGGTACCTGTGGGACATCGATGCCTGTGGGCACCAGGTGTTCACGGTGCATAGCGGCTTCTACCCCACGCCGGACGCGGCGTTGACCGAGTGGCAGGCCGCGGTCGGGCAGGTGGCCGCGGCCGGTACGGCACTGGCTCCGGTGGACGACCCATGGCTGGTGGCGGAGTTGTTGCCCGTCGAGCTTGGCTTCATGCGTTCCGGCGGGGAAAGCGTGGAACAGTTCGCCGAGTACCACCGCGGCATGCGGTTGGGCGAGGTCGTCAAGCAGGCGTTGCCAGACCGGGAAACCCAGCCCGATCGCGGTGTGGACGCGGCCACCGCGGCGGTCGAGTTCGCCGCGTGGTTGCGTGCCCGTGACGCCAGCCAGCAGGAGCTGCCGAAGGATGTGGACGAGTTGGCCACGGAGCTGGCCGACTCCTGGTGCATCAGCAACATCCACGCGGTGTTCGCGACGTGCTCGCCACACCGGGTCGCCCTGTGCGTGCTGCACGTGCGCGGCTATTACCTCGACGATTTCGCCGACCACCTGGTGGCGCTGCTACCCGAGTGGATCCGCTGGCTGGCCGCACACAGCGCCACCCCGGCGGAACTGGCCGATCGCTGCCTGCCCTACACCAAGGGCCAACCGCACCCGCAGATCACGATGGACAACATCGGGCCGGACTACCTCGCCCGCGTCATCGAGTAGGCCGCAACCCGACCCGCAACTCCGCACCGGATGCCCCGGAGCCATACGGACGCCGCGCTCTGTGAGTGGGCATGGGTGACCGGGTCCTCCATACACTGCCCGGCTTGTTCTTCTCGCGGCCCCTTTCGCCAATGGACCGGCTGATCAGAAGCCGTTAGGGTCCGCGAGGAAATTAGTTGATCTTGGTGTTGGTGATCGACTAGGGTTTTTGGCGTGGTTGGTGAGGACGCCTTGGCGGGCAAGCTCGCTGGGTTGCGTCCACACCTGGACGAGCGCCAGTGGCGACTGTTGCTGGGCGCAGAGGCAACTGCGTGGGGCAAGGGCGGTATCGCCGTTGTGGCGCGGGCTTCGGGCGTTTCCCGGACGACGGTCCGCGTCGGTGTGTCGGAATTCGCCTCAGGTGAGGTGTCCGGCGGGCGGGTACGTCGTGCCGGCGCTGGACGTCCCTCGACCGAACACGCCCAGCCTGGGCTGACCGAGGCTCTGGACGCGTTGGTCGATCCAGAAACACGCGGCGACCCCGAATCACCGCTGCGGTGGACGAGTAAGTCGTTACGTTCCTTGGTGGATGCGTTGGCCGGTAAAGGCTTCACCATCAGTGAGTGGACGGTGGCGCGGCTGCTCAAGGCAGCCGGCTACCGGTTGCAGGCCAACGCCAAAACCAAAGAAGGCACCCAGCATCCCGACCGGGATGCCCAGTTCTGCTACCTCAACAACCAGGCCACCACGTTCCTGGCCGAAGGCCAGCCGGTGATCAGCGTCGACACCAAGAAAAAGGAAATCGTCGGCGAGTACAAGAACAACGGCCGGGAGTGGCAGCCCACCGGGGAGCCGGTCACGGTCAACGTGCACGACTTCCCGGACAAGACGCTCGGTAAGGCCGTGCCCTACGGCGTCTACGACCTGGGCGACAACACCGGCTGGGTGTCCGTGGGTTGTGATCACGACACGGCCGCGTTCGCGGTCGCCACGATCCAGCGCTGGTGGCAGCAGGCCGGTCGAGCGAAGTATCCCCAGGCTGACCGGCTGTTGATCTCCGCGGACTGCGGCGGTTCCAACAGCTATCGCACGCGGGCGTGGAAGACCGAACTGGCCGCGTTCGCCGAACGCGCCGGTATCACGGTCACCGTGTGCCACCTACCGCCGGGCACCAGCAAATGGAACAAGATCGAGCACCGGCTGTTCTCCCACATCTCCATCAACTGGCGCGGACGACCCCTCACCAGCCACGAAGTCATCGTGGAACTGATCTCCAACACCCGCACCGCCACCGGACTGACCGTCCACGCCGAACGCGACACCAGCACCTACCCCACAGGCGTGAAGATCAGCAACGCCGAGCTGGCCACAGTTCCTCTGACCCGCCATGACTGGCACGGCGAATGGAACTACACCATCCACCCCAACCGCGACCCCACGACCACCTAATTCTCTGGCGAGCCGTTAGGCCCGCCAGGTGTCGACCAGGTCGTTGGGGCCGAGGGTGGGGATGTCGTGTGTTGTTGTTCCGGCTCGGGTTATGGCGATGAGGGGGGTGTTGTCGTTGGCGCCGGGTAGTCGGGATCGGTGAATCATCAGTTGGGCGAGGTCGTGGGTGTCGAATGGGCGGTTGTCGTGCCATTTGATGGATCCGACGGTGGTGATCTGTTTGGCGATGGGTGCGCGGTCACCGCCGACGATGTCGATCTCGGGGTCGTTGGTGCGGGTCCAGTAGCCGCCGATCGCGATGGTTCCGGCGGGGAGGATGCTGTCGGGCAGGCGGCGGAGTGATTCTCGGATCACGGGTTCGATGGCGCGGCCGCGCCAGGTGGTCCAGGAGGAGCGGATCCGGTCGAGCACGAGGTCTCCTCGGCCGCGTTCGATGTCGGCGAAGCGGGGGCCGAGGAAGGTCAGCCAGAACCGCAGGTAGGGGTCGGTGACGACGTACCTGGTCTCTTTTGAGGGCTGGGTTGACAGCGGAGTCATGGCGTCGACCAGGCGTTTGGTGGTCAGGAGGTGCAGTGCGCGGCTCAGAGAGGCTTGCGGCAGGTCACCGGCTGCCCGCCCGATCAGCGTGAAGGTTCGTTCGCCGGAGCCGATCGCACCCAGGACGCGGCGTGCTTGTGCTTCGGTGGGGAACTCAGCGGCCAGTGCGCGTTCGGCGCTGACCAGTAGTGCGGATGTGGGGTCAGTGACCGCGTCGGTGAGGTAGTCGGTGAGGGATGCGCCGTGGGGCCATTCGTCCAGGATCAGCGGTAGGCCGCCGGTGACCAGGTAGGCGTCGAACGCTTCTGCTGCCGGCAGGTTGAGCATGGCGGCTACGTCGGCGGGGTTCAGCGGTGGGATCACCATCTCGGTGGCGCGCTGGTGGAACGGTCGGCCGTACTCGTTGAGGGCTTCCATCATCGCGAGGTCGGAGCCGATGCACAGCAACAGCACGGGCCGCCGGGACAGTTCGCGATCGAACAGTGTCTGCAGCGCGCCTTCGAACCCGGGGTCGTTGGCGATGAGGTAGGGCATCTCGTCCAACACCACCACGGCGGGTTGATCCTGCGGCAGCGCCGCTGCCAGCAGCCGCAGTGCCGCATCCCAGGAGGTGGGGGTTTGGTCGCGGAACACGTCCGCGCCAGGGAGGTCCGAACTGATGGCGGACTCGGTGAACAGGCCAAGGTCAGCCGCGACGCTCGACTGCGCGGACGCGGTGAAGAACATGTGCGGCACACCTGCTCGCTCCACGAACTCCTCGGCCAGCCGTGACTTGCCGACCCGCCGCCGACCGCGGATCAGCAGGGCTCGACCCGGTCGTCCGGCGCGCCCACCCGCCCGCACCCTGTCCAACGTCCGGTCGAGTGCCGCCAACTCACGCTCGCGCCCTACAAAACCCGGCATAGCCATCCTCGATGCACTCATACGTGAAACACTCAACGATGAGCGTATCTGGCTTGGAGCTCCGTGTCACGCGAAGCGATAGGTCAACTGTTCGCCTATCGCCACTTCTGGTACCGCGAACTCGGCCAACCTGATCCCGCGCTTGTAGCACTCTTCTCCGAGCCGGTCGGGGCCGCTTTCCTGCCGCTACTGAAGTCTCTGGGCATTGAGAGCATTTGGTGGGACGGAGACACCTGGGACGGGGCAGCCCCAGATGTCATGACAAGTTTGCTGAAGATCGCGCAGGTGCAGGCGAACCAACCAATCGGCACTTGACGAGCGGAGCTCGGGTCGGCACGGTGGACGGCCACTCGACGAGGTCGCGGTCCGGTCTACGTCGACACCCGGGCGGCCGACCGGGGAACACCAGTCCTGGTGGCCGACGACGTCCGAGCTGGCGACCCACCAGTACCCGGGAACCGTCCTGCGGACGACAAAAGTACGACAGGAGCTACGTCCGCAATTACGCGACGTTCCTGGCCATCGACCACCGGTTCCTGCTCGTGTCCAGCGCGAACTTCTCGTCGAGCGCGAGATGCGCCGGCCGAAGACGGGATCTACGAGCGTGTTCTCGCCGTCGGCCAGTGAACGGTCAGCCGGTGACGCTCCTGAGCGTGTCCAGTAGGGCGGTCAGGCTGGTGTGCGGCAGGGTCAAGGTGGCGGCGGAGTGTTTGCTGTCGCGCAGGGCGAAGCGGTCGGCGGGCAGGAGGGCGGCTTCGACGCAGTTGCCGCCGCTGCCGGAGAAGCTGCTGCGGCGCCAGTTGGGGACCGGAGTGGCGGGCATGGGCGGCATTCCTCTCGTACGGGTCAGCGGAAGGCATCCCCGGCCGAGGTGATGAGCTCTAACGACTCGGCCGGCGAGCGTGCCCGTTCGGTGAGTATGCCCCACTTTTCCGTCAGTAGACGGACGTCGTCGCGGTCCTCGATGTATCCTGCGCCGCCTGGCCGTTCCGCGTAGCCGAAGTCCGGAATCGGCTCGGGCAAAGTGAGGAGCGAGAACGATCCGTCCACGGCCGGGCTGGCGCCGGCCGATATCGGCAGCACCTGCAGGGTGACGTGCTTGGCCTCGATCTCGGCGGCGAGCTTGGCGAGTTGGCCGCGCATCACCGCTGCCGAGCCGATCGGCCGGCACAGCACGGTCTCGTCGAGGATCACGTGGTACTGCAAGGAATCCGGCCCGGGTGAGCACGCGGGAGCGGGCGACCCTGGCCAGCACTCGACCCTCCATCACTTTGTGCGCCAGGCCGGGCCGGGCGCCGGCGATCATCGCGCGGGTGTAATCGGGCGTCTGGAGCAGGCCCGGCACGACGATCACCTCGAGCTGGCGGATGGAGAGCAGCGCGTCCTCGACGCTGAGCAGCTCGTGGAAGTCCTCCGGCAGGTCGTTGCGGATCGCCGACCAGTAGCCACGCTCGCGCACCCGCGCGACCAGGCCGAGGATCCATTCCGCGAGCTGGGCTCGGTGACCTCATAGGTGTCCAGCAGCCTCTCCGCGTCGAAGTCCTTGACGCCCTGCTCACGGTTCTCGATCCGGGAGAGCTTTGACCGCGACCGCCGGCCGCCCATCGCCGACAGCTTCTCGGCCGCCTCCTCCAAGGTCAGCCCGCTGCGCTCGCGCAACTGCCGCAGCGTCTCGGTGAGCTGCCGCAACCGCACCGTGGGGTTCACCGGCCAGTCGGCGTCCTGGCTCACTCGTCCTCCAATTGGGTGAAAAATGGGATTCCCACTTTTCATACTTCGGTTCCATGGTCGGGCTACTCCTACCTGACGTGATCGATCGGCGAC
Organism: Actinophytocola sp.; assembly: GCF_036002505.1. GTDB lineage: Bacteria > Actinomycetota > Actinomycetes > Mycobacteriales > Pseudonocardiaceae > DASYTH01. The sequence goes on from NZ_DASYTH010000222.1 coordinate 8,624, forward strand.
ACACCGTAGGAGGGCGAAATGACGTGCGACGCCAGCCAGGACCAGGATCAGCCACTGTGCGACCGGGCCGAGTTCGACGAGGAGATGGCGGACATGGTCGCCGAGGAGGCGCCCCGCCTGTTCGCCGTCGTGCAGGAGCGGGGTGAGCGAGTGGACGGCTGGATCGCCGCTTGGGGCATGGCCTTCGACGACCACGTGGAGGTGGTTCGCGACGGCGGGCTGATCAGCTTCGGCTCCGCGGAGCGGGTCCGCCGGCTGTTCGGCCTCCGGCAGGGGGTCACCGCGCACCTTGTCTGGGTCGGCCCGGCCGGTGTGTCGTGAGGCCGTACGATCGCGCGCATGTCTCCGGTGTCCCGTGGTCGCAAACCGAAGAAGTCCAAGCGTGCCAAGAAGGTTCGGCAGCCGACGGGACGGTGGATGCACGACGTGGTCCCGGTGCGGTCGAGTTCGCCTCCTGCGGTGCCGGAGGGGTTGCTGGGTTCACCGCGACGGCCTGTGTGGTTCGATCCGGCGGTCAAGACGGTGCTCGATGGCGCGGAGGTGCTCGCCTCGGCGCGGGGGCCCCGGGAGCTCGAGCAGCTGACCGCGGAGCTGCTGGGCGCCGAGCTCTACCGTGCCGTGCACGAGGAGCGGCAAGGGCTGCGGTTCGACCTGTGGCTCGGCGAGCTGATCACCGCGACGGCCGCACGAGCCCGCGAGGGGGCGGGATCGGCGTACCTGCTGCTGCACGGGTTGGCCTCGGTCGCCACGCCGGGATTCGCGTCGGTCGCGCTGGCCGAGCGCGACCAGCTGCGGCGGTCGATGGGCGGTCGTGGAGTGCCGGCGTGGCTGTACGACCTGCCGAAGATCGCGGCCACCGGTGAGGTCCACCGGATGCGCGACACCTACGGCACCCGGTTCGCCGTGATCGCCGGGTTCGCCTACCCCGGCGGGACCGACCGGTCGGTCTTCCTGTTCGACATCGACGCCTCCGGGTTCGTGAGGCTGGCCGGCGCGGGTGTCCACGACGATCTCGACCAGGCAGCCGGCGCGTGGTGTGCGCGCACCGGAAGCCAAGCGAGCCCGCACCTCGTGACCGACCCGCAGCAGTTGCTGTGCCTGGTGCACTGCGACGTCGACGACGAGCCCATCATGGGTGACGAGTCGCGTCCCGTGCTGGACAACTGGTTCCGCGCCCAGCGCCGAATCCACGATCTCGCGGAAGCCTTGCGCCAGAAGGGTATGCCGCTCCCGGCGAATGAGTCGCTGTACCACGATCTGGACACCGCGCCGATGGTCGAGCAGTTCGGCGATTGGTATGCCGCCAGCCACGGAACCCGGCCCGATCTCGAGGCGGTGGAGGCGCTGGCCGAGGAGTGGATGTCCGGAACTCTGCCGGAGACCTGGTTCTCGGTGTCGCCGCGCCGGATCGAGTTCCTGCTCGAGTTGATCGGCGACTGGATCCCGGACGACCCGGTCACGCTCGAGGTGAAGTCGTTGCTGCCCGAGTGGGTGCGTTGGCTCAGTGAGCGTTGACGGATCGATCAGTGCCGTGCCGGGATGACGTAGCCGAGTTTGCGGAGTGCGGTGCGGAATTTCCTTTCCTGCTCTGGTGTGACCGCGAGGTGGCGGTCGCCGAGCGGGCGGCACAGTCCACGGAGCGTCCGGTCGTGGCTGATCAACGCGGTCAGCGCAAGGTCGCCACACTCGATCACCCGGACGTGGCCGAGGTCGGTCAGCGCTGATGCGCGGCGGGTGACGTCGTCGAGCAGAGTCGACAGCGCGCCGGGCAGTTCGTGATCGGTCCGCTGGGTGAGGAAGTCGGTGAGTTCGGACAGGTCGCGTCCGGTGTCGAGGGCGCCGAGCAGGCTGGCGGCGGAGATGGTCCAAACTCGGTCGGCGGTCTGCGCGGCGTAGGCGGACAGCGTGAGCCGGTCGCTGGCGGTGATGGTGCCGGTGGCGACGATGTCGAGAGTGGGCAGGACCTTCAACGATCGGGCCGCCGGCACGTCGTCGGCCGGCGGTTGGTAGGTGTCGGTCAGGCCGAGGGCAAAGCGTCCGAGTGCGGTGAGCCGGATGGCCCGCAAACCGTCGTAGCGGCTCAGGGCGTCCAGATCGTCGCCGCCCCACTGGTCGCGGAAGTCGTCGCGCTCGCCGTCGGGGTGGACGTAGTCGAGGTCGACCAGGCCGAGGGTGCCGGCGTACTCGAACAGCACCGTCAGGGTGTAGCGGCCTTCGAGGATCTCCCAGCGGTGGTAGCCGTCGTAGCCGAGGCTGCCGTACTGGGCATCGACCAGGTACAGCTTCCAGGCCGCCCGGTCGTTGCGGGCGATGGTGGGGTTGAGGCGGTCTCGGCGCATGGTGGTGAACAGGGCGTCCACGCCGACCCAGTCACCGGTGGGCAACCGGGCCAGTGCGTCGGCGATCACCTGGCGACGGGGTTTGACCGCGGTGAGCACATTGGTCGCGCGTTGGCCTTTGATCTGCTCGATCCGGCTGAACTCGTCGATCACCCCGTGGCTGAGCCAGCGCTGCCACAACGCGCGGATGACCTCGGCCGCAGGGGTCCGCGACACGGCGCGACCTTTCGCGGTCAGGCGCAACCGTCCGGCCTCGATCGTGGCCAGGCCGCCGGCCTGCACCAGCAGTGGCCAGGCGAACGCGGCGATCGGGTCGTCGGCGTAGAAGTCGCCGCCCGCGAGGTGTTCGGCCAGGGTGCTCACGGTCGCCGCCGAGGGGCGGCTGGTCTTGTCGCTGCACCGCAGTTCGCCCGCCGCGCACAACTCCATCACTGTGCGCACGTTGGCCAGCGCCTCGGGCTCGGTGAGCCGCACCCGATGGTCTCCAGCCATGCGCAGCGGTCCGGCGTCTGTCACAGCCACTGGCGGTACGCCTCGATCCACTCCGCACCCTGCGGCGCGGGCGTCGGCAGTGGCACGTCCACGATGGGAATGCGCTGCCGGTCCCGGCCGCGGACGCACACCGCGACGATCTGGTCGTCGCCGGACAGGTCGACGCCGGTCACGCTGACCTCGACACCCAACACCGTCGTGCCGAACGGCAGGACGAGATGCTCCTCGAGCATGGTGTAGAAGCCGGTGACGCACTCGCTGTCGTTGTAACAGTCCACTGTGGCCTCGGCGATCAACGCGTCCAACGCCGCTCGGTTCGTTTTCGTCACCGCCCGCACGCTAACGGACCGGCACGACAGCCGTACGGGGGCCTATCGGGTGGCGTCCAGCCAGGGGGGTAGCCGTCGGCGACACCCGCAGCGGCCCGGGCGTGTTGGGCTCTGGCGTCGCTGTGTTGGCCTCTGGCGGGAATTGGGGACGGTTCTGGTTCGGCATGTATGACAGCGCGTCACCTGCTGCCCTCGCGATCGGCCAACACACCGACGTGAGCCGCCAACACATCGACGCAGGGCGCCAACACGGCACGGAGTCGCGAGCGTCGGTCAGGTGCTGATGTAGGCGGCGAGGTGTTGTCCGGTGAGGGTGGGGCGGGTGGTGGTGAGGGTGGTGGGGGTGCCTTCGAAGACGATGGTGCCGCCGTCGTGACCGGCGCCGGGGCCCAGGTCGATGATCCAGTCGGCGTGGGCCATGACGGCTTGGTGGTGCTCGATGACGATGACGGATTTGCCGGATTCGACCAGGCGGTCGAGGAGGGCGAGGAGTTGCTCGACGTCGGCCAGGTGGAGGCCGGCGGTGGGCTCGTCGAGGATGTAGACGCCGCCTTTGTCGGCCATGTGGGTGGCCAGCTTGAGGCGTTGGCGTTCGCCGCCGGAAAGCGTGGTGAGGGGTTGGCCGAGGCTGAGGTAGCCGAGGCCGACGTCGGCGAGCCGGGTGAGGATGGTGTGGGCGGCGGGGGTGCGGGCTTCGCCGGAGTTGAAGAACTCTTCGGCTTCGGTTACGGACATGGCGAGCACTTCGCTGATGTCGCGGCCGCCTAGGTGGTATTCGAGCACCGAGGCTTGGAAGCGTTTGCCTTCGCACTCTTCGCAGGTGGTGGAGACGCCGGCCATGATGCCGAGGTCGGTGTAGATGACGCCGGCGCCGTTGCAGGTGGGGCAGGCCCCTTCGGAGTTGGCGCTGAACAGGGCCGGCTTGACGCTGTTGGTCTTGGCGAAGGCTTTGCGGATCGGGTCGAGGAGGCCGGTATAGGTCGCCGGGTTGCTGCGCCGCGAGCCGCGGATCGAGCCCTGGTCGATCGCGACCACTCCGTCCCGGCCGGCCACCGAACCGTGGATCAGCGAGCTCGTGCCCGAGCCCGCCACCCCGGTGACGACGACCAGTACGCCGAGTGGGATGTCGACGTCGACGTTCCGCAGGTTGTGGGTGCTGGCGCCGCGCACCTCCAGTGCACCCGACGGTGTGCGCACCGATGGCTTCAGGGAGGCGCGGTCATCGAGATGGCGGCCGGTGATGGTGGCGCTGGCCCGCAGCCCCTCGATGGTGCCCTCGAACACGACCTCGCCGCCCTCGGTGCCGGCGCGCGGGCCGAGGTCGACGACGTGGTCGGCGATCGCGATCGCCTCCGGCTTGTGCTCCACGACCAGCACGGTGTTGCCCTTGTCCCGCAGCCGCAGCACCAG
>NZ_DASYTH010000223.1:0-75877 GCF_036002505.1 Actinophytocola sp.
AGGATGGTCTCGGCATGCCCGTCGGTCCAGTTGTGCAGAACCCTCGCCAGGACGTAGACATCGCCACCGGCCGGGATGTCGTCGAAGAAGTTCCCCTCGAGGAGTTCGACCCGGTCCAGCACGCCGGCCTTCGTGAGCCTCGGCCTGGCCGCGCGGATGGAATCCGGCAGTTCCAGTAGCACGCCGCGCATCCCCGGATGCGCGGTGAGTACCTCCGCAAGCAGCCCGCCGTTGCCGCCACCCACGTCCACGAGAGTTCGGACGCCACTCAGGTCGACCTCGGCCAGCAGGCCAGCGACCGGCTCGCTGCCCATCGCCTCTGCGAACACTTCGGCGATGGCTGGGTGGGCGGCCAGGTAGTCGTAGAAGGGCTGGCCGTGCACCTTCTCGAACGCCGGTTCTCCGGTGTGGACGGTGTGCATGATCTCGGCGAACGAGCGGTACACCGCCTCCCCGTGCATGATCGCCGCCTGGCGCAGCGAGCCCGGCACGTCCGCGCGGAGCAGCTCGGCGGCCGAGGTCAGCGCGTAGGTGTCCGGCGCGGTCTGGCGGAACAGGCTCATCGACGACAGCGCGCGCAGCATCCGGCGCAGGGCCTGGGGGTCCGCGCCGGCCGCCGCGGCCAAGTCGGTCACCGTGCGCGGACCCGCGGCCAGCAGGTCCGGCACGCCGAGCTTGGCCAGCGCGTACACGCACTGCGCCGGCACGCTCGCGGAGAGCGTGCCGAGCAGCCTGCGCCGCGCGAAGCCGTCCGTCATACCCCACCCCACCCCGCATGTTGGCCGCTCACGTCGCCATGTTGGCCGCTCACGTCGCCATGTTGGCCGATGGCGGCCAACACAGCACCGCCACGCGCAAACATGGCGACGTCACAGGCAAACACGACGACGTGGGGCGCCAACATGGATGTTCACCTCCGCCAGATGACCGGGCAGTACTCGGGGTCGGAGTAGTCCGGGTGGCCGTCCGGCGTGCGGCGCACCAGCGAGTCGTGGTTGTAGATGGCGAGGCTGCCGTCGGAGAGCGGGAACTCGCGGTAGGCGTTGTCGCCGTCCTGCAGGTGCAGCGAGACCGCCCGGCGCGGGCGGTCACTGCGGTTGGCGCCGCTGCCGTGGTAGGTCTTGCAGTGGTGGAAGCTCATGTGTCCCTTGGGGATGATCATCGGGATCTTGTCCACCGTGGCGTTGTTGTACGCCGCGTTCTCCTCGAGCATCTGCTCCAGCTGCGAGCGGTCCCGCTTGGCGAAGTGCTGGTTGGTGCTGTCCTCGAAGCCGACCTCCGCCCAGTTGTTGCTGCCGTCCACCATCGTGATCGTGCCCATCTCCTCGTCACAGTCGTGGAAGGGGATGAACGCGGTCAGCATCTGCTCCGAAGTGGACGACGCCCAGTAGTGCTTGTCGAAGTGCCACGGCACGATGTTCGACCGCTCGCCGGGGATCGGCGGCTTGTAGATCAGGGTCGTCTGGAACACCCGGATCTCCAAGGTCTGGGCCAGCCGCGCGGCCACCGCGCCGATGACCGGCTTGAGCAGCGCCTTGGCGATGCCGTCGCTCTCGTAGTGGACGTAGTCGTTGTGCCGCTGGACATCGCCGTGGGACGGCTCCCAGTAGGCCAGCCGCGGCGGTCTGGCCGGGAGGGTGCGGTCACGCTCCCCCGCGTAGTACCGCTCGGTCGCCGATAACAGGTCGTCGACCTCGGCGTCGGTGAACAGTTTCTTGGAAAGGTACCAACCGTGCTCGGCGAAGAACGCGACGTCCTCATCGGACGGCAGCAGCGCCAGATCCTGCTCGGTCAGCGTGAACTCACGTGCGACAGTCACTCGTATCCCCTCTCTCACTTACCGGAAAGCTCGCGCTGCTTGGCCGCGTAGAGCGCCTTGATGTTGCCGCTGCCGAAGGTCAGCGCCCCCCGGCGCTCGATGATCTCCAGGAACAGCGTGCGGCGGACGTGCATGGACTCGGTGAACACCTGCATCAGCTGGCCCCAGTGGTCCCGGTCGACCAGGATGCCCAGCCGTTGCAGGTCCTCCAGCGCCGCGTCCAGGTGCCCGACCCGCTCCTCCAGCGTGTCGTAGTAGGCCGGCGGCGTGCCCAGGAACCGCACCCCGTGCTCGGCCAGCGTGCCCACCGCGGTGACGATGTCGTCGGTGCCGAACGCGACGTGCTGCACGCCCGCGCCGGCGTGCCAGGACAGGAAGTCGTCGATCTGGCCGGGGCGGCGCTCCGGGTCCGGCTCGATCAGCGTGAACGTGACGTGCTGGGACGGGCTCTGCACCACCTTGGAGTCCATGCCCTGCCCGCCGACCTCGATGTACTCCTCGAAGATCTGGTTGAAGCCGAACACGTCCTCGTAGTACTTCGCCGTGGCGTCAAGGGTTCCGGCCGGCACGCAGATCGCGAGGTGGTCGATCTCGCGCAGCAGCTTGCCGTCACCGTGCGGGTCCGGCTCGTCCACCTCGATGGCGCCGGGCAGGAACTCCCGCTGCGGGCCGTGCCGCTCGACCAGCCGGTGGGTCACGTCGCCGAACCCGGACACCTCGGCCACGACCACCTTCACGTCGTCGCACACGTACTCCGCCGGCGGCGAGACCGGCTTCGCGCCCCGCTCGACGAGATCGTGGTAGGCCTGCGCCGCGTCGTCCACGCCGATGCCCACGATCGCCACGCCGTCGCCGTGCCGGCGCACGTACTCGGTCGCCGGGTGCTCGGCGACCAGTCCTGAGGTCAGCACCATCTGGATACCGCCCTGGCGCAACAGCAGCGACCGCTGTCCGGCCAGACCGGTCTCCGGGCCACCCTGCCCGCACACCGTGAACCCGAACGCGGTGCACAAATAGAACGCGGTCTGCCGCGCATCGCCCACGTAGAGCTCAATGTGGTCTATTCCAGAGATGTTCATTGTCCAACCTTCTCCTTCTCCCGGGCGCCGGGGTGACCGGCTCCGGCGAACTTGCTTATTGCCCCTTGGTGTTCCGCCGCGCCATGCCCGTGCTCGCCGGACCGAACAGCAGGCTCACGTTCTGCCCGCCGAAGCCGAACGAGTTGGACAACGAACGATCAAGGTGCTCGGTCAGCGGCGCCTTCCTGATGTGCTCGAGGGCGCACGCGGGGTCCGGGTCGTCGAGGTTGTACGTCGGTGGTGCGACATGCCGTGCGACCGCCAGCGCGCTGGCTACCGCCTCCACCACCCCGGACGTGCCCAACATGTGACCGGTCAACGACTTTGTCGAGCTGACCGGCGGAGTGTTAGGCCCGAACACCGACCTGATGGCTGTGGCTTCCGCCACGTCGCCCAGCTTCGTGCCGGTGCCGTGTGCGTTGATGTAGTCCACTTCGGACGGTTGGGTCTGCCCGTCGGCCAGCGCGCGGCGCATGCACTCCGCGGCGCCGGTGCCGTCCGGGCGGGGCGTGGTCGGGTGGTGCGCGTCGGTCGTGGCGCCCCAGCCGATCACGTCCGCGTAGCCGGCGGCGCCGCGCGCGTCGGCGTGCGCCGCCCGCTCCAGCACCACCAGCCCGGTCCCCTCGGCGAGCACGAAACCGTTGCGGCGCCGGTCAAACGGCCGGCTCGCCTCGGTCGGCTCGTCCCACCCGCGGGCCAGCGCCCGCGCGTTGCCGAACGTGTCGGCGAACGTCGGGAACAGCGGCGCCTCGCTGGCCCCGCAGAGCACCACGTCCGCCACACCCTCCCGGATCAGCCGCAGCCCGTCGGTGATCGCCTGCGCCCCCGAGGCGCACGCGGTGCCCACCGACGAGCTGTAACCCCGGATCCCGAACCGGATCGCGATCCGGGCCGCCGGCATGTTCGGCAGGATCCCGGTGAGCAGGTACGGGCTCACCGCGGGCCGGCCCCGCTCTCCGCGCGCCAGCACCTGCCGCTCCATGGTGGCCATGCCGCCCACCCCACCGACGATCACTCCGATGCGCGCCGGGTCCACGTCCCGGCCCACCTCGATCCCCGCGTCCGCCAGCGCGTCCGCGGCGGTCAGCAACGCCAGCACGACGATCCGGTCCAGCGTGTTGGCGTCCGGCCCCTTGAGCACCGTCCGCGGGTCGATGTCGGCCATGAACCCGCCGACCTCCAGCGACCCGGACACTGGATGCCCCTCCGGCGGGCGGGAAAGCCCGGACCGGCCGGCACACAACGCGTCGAAGACGTCCTCGACGCCGTCCCCGACGGGAGTGCGCAGGCCGATTCCGGTGATCGTCGCGCTCATCGGGCCAACTCGGCCAGATGCTGCTGGCGCAGCAGGAACTTGCGTACCTTTCCGGTCACCGTCAGCGGAAGGTCCCCTGTGGACACCGCGACCACCCGCCGCAGCGTGGATCCGGCCGGCTCACCGATCGCCGCGCGCACCCGCTCGGTGCGGTCGACGTCGGGATCGGCGCCGTCCTCGAGCTCCAGCAGGAAGTCCGTGGTGACCGTGCCGTTCTCGGTGACCACCACCGCGGTGCAGTCGATCACCTCGGGCATCGCCGACAGCACCCGCTCCTCGGACATCGCCGTGTACACCTGCCGCCCGTCACCCAGCTCGCCGGCGTCCGGCGCCCGGTCCATGTGGTAGAACCAGCCCTCCTCGTCGCGGTAGACGAGGTCGCCGTACAGGCTCCAGCCGTTGACCTTGAACCGGTAGGTGGTGACCGAGTCGTTCCAGTAGGTCGGCGACAGGCTCGGCGCCTTCAGCCCGAGGTAGCCGACCACGCCGGGCGGTACCTCGTTGCCCTCCTTGTCGATCACCACCGCCTGCACGAACTCGTAGGGCTTGCCGATGCACCGCCCGTACTTCTCGGTCTCGTTGGTGTGGTGGATGTAGAACATCGAGTGGCCCATCTCGCTGGAGCCCAGGCCGTCGATGAACACCGAGCCGGGGACCGTGACCACCCCTTGCCTGGTCACGGTCTGATGCGAGCCGACCGCCACCAGCCGGCGGATGTGCGACTCGTGCGCGCAGTCCCCGGTGTTGAACCACATCCGCACCGAGTCCAGGTCATGCTTCGAAAGATCGTACCGGGCAAGCCCCGCCCAGGTGACCGCGAAGCCGAACACCCCCGCCGGCCGCCACCGCTCGATCGCGTCGAGCACGTACGAGCCGTCCTGTTTGGACAACGAGTAGAACTCGGCCCGGTTGCCCAGCGCCTGGTTCATCATGATCACGGTCGCGGTGTGCGGGATGGGCAGCGCGTTGAGGATCCGGTTGGTGCCCTGCGCCTGCGGCAGCGTCAGCAGGTGCCGGGTCGCCGCGTAGATCGTGGTGTGGGTGTGCATCACCGCCTTCGGCACCCCGGTGGTGCCGGAGCTGTGCGTGATCACCACCGGGTCGTCCTCGTGGTGCGGGTAGTGCGGCGGCGCGGTGCCCGGGTCGCCGGTGCCCAGCTCGGCCGGGGCGGCCAGGACCGGCACCCCGATGTCGTGGCCGGCCAGCAACTCCCGGTGCGGCGCGTCGGCGAGCACCCCGACCGAGCGCAGCCGGCGGATGTACTCGGCGGCGATCTCCGGCGGCATCTTTCCGTTCATCAGCGCGGGAATCGCGCCGATCCGGCTCAGCGCCAGGAAGCTCAGGATGATGTCGGCCGCGTCGGTGGTCCATACCGCGACCGGGTCCCGCGGCTTGATCCCCCGCCGGTGCAACCAGTCCGTGCGGGCGTTCACCCGCTCGTCCAGCTGCCCCAACGTGATCATCGTCCCGGCCGGGTGCCGGCCGTCGACCTCGGTGTCGAAGATCAGGCCCGGGCCGTCCGGGTCCGCGCCGAGCCGCAGCAGGGTGGCCAGGACGTTGCCGGCCCCGAGGCTCTCGTCCGCCGCGAGCCGCGCCCGCATACTCCTAGGTTTCACTGCCCCTCCGTACACACCAGCACCGCGGCGGCGCCGGCCGGCCCACCGTCCACTTGAGATTCCTGTTCGACGAGCACGACGAGCGCCGCCGACGCGTCGCCGTCCTCGATCAGCGCGGCCGCCTGCGCGAGCCCGTTCGCCCGCGGATCGCCGGTCGGGCACAGGCACACGACCGGTCCGCCCAGCCCCCACCGCGCGGCGACATGACCGGCGATGGCGTTCGGCACGGACTGGAAGAAGAACAGCGGCCCCACCCGGCTGCCCGCGTCCACCGTCCGGGCCACATGGTCCGCCGACACCGCGTCGCCGCTGGCGCTCACGATGATCATCGCCACCGCACCGCCACGCTCCGGGGTGAGCGGGGGTTCACCGTAGTGCCGGCGCAGGCACCGGTCGGCCACCTCCGCCACCAGCGGGTTGAACGAGGACAGGATGAACCCCGGCACCGGCGGCAGCTCGCGATCGTCCGGCTCGGGCCAGCTCGCCTGGCTAACGACGGTTAACTCGGCGGCGATCATGGGGTCTTCACCACCAGCGCGGTGTTGGCGCCGCCGAACGCCGCGTTCACGCTCAGCGCATGGTCGCTGTTGACCGAGCGCGGGCCCGACGTGATCACGTTGAGCTCGCAGTCCTCGTCCGGTGCCAGGAATCCCGCGTTCACCGGAAGCTTCCCGGCCCGCATCGCCAGCACCGTGACCACCAGCTCGATCAGTGCGGACGCCTCCAGCGCGTGCCCGTGCGTCGCCTTGGTCGAGCTGATCGGGATCCGCGCCGCGGCCGGCCCCAGCGCCCGGTGCAGCGCGGCCGCCTCCGCGGTGTCGCTGTACGGCGTGCCGGTGCCGTGCGCGTTGACGTAGCCCAGCGCGTCCGGCTCGATCCCGGCCCGGCGCAGCGCCGCCGAGATCGCGCGCGCCATGCCGTCCCCTTGCGGATGCGGCTGCACGGCGTGGAAGGCGTCACCGGCCCGGCCCCAGCCCACGAGCTGAGCCAGCTCCGTGCGCGCCCGGCGGCGGGTCACCGCCACCGACTCCAGCACCACCGCGGCCACCGCGTCGCCGAGCAGCAGCCCGGTCCGGCCCACGCTGAACGGCCGCACCGCACCGTCGGTGGCCAGCGTCCGCCCGGCGTCGAACAACGCGAACTGGTCCGACTCGACCAGGTAGCCGCCGGCCACCACGACCCGCTCCGCCCGCCCGGTGCGGATCATTCCGGCCGCCTCGGCCACCGCGGTGCTCCCGGATACGCACGCGCTGGTGTACACCCGAGCCACCGGACCGGTCCCGACCGTGCCGGACAGGGACTCCGCCAGCTCCGCGGGAGTTCGCCATCTGTCGAGGGAAACCCTTGGCGCGTCAGGGAAAGCATGCACGGCCAGCATGAGCGGCGTGGCCGCGCGCTCGTCGTGAGTCAACCCCGCCTGCGTGCACGCCTGATCGATGACATCCGCCAGCTCGTCGCTCAGCGTGCCCGCGTCCGGCAGCGTCGCGGCGACCTTGACCCGATGCCTTTCGATGGGGAACCGCTGCACCGTCGTAAACGGCGCCGTTCCCGCCAGAGCGCCGGCCAGCTGCGCCTCCGCCCCCCGCCCGAGCGCGCTGACCGCGGCTAACCCGGCTAACCCGACCTCTTCCATGACTCAGACCGTGTTTTCCTCAGGATGAGGAACATTCACAACGATTCGTTGTGGCGGGACACCGTGGCCGGTCACCTGACCGACCGCTCCGGCAGACCGCCACGCAGCGACGGAGCCGTTCACGGTCTCGTGCCCGGCTCGGTCGAATGGTTGCTTGTCCGGCCACTCGGGCGAACCTCCGGCCCACCCTCGCTAGCCGGATCGTGAACGGCTCCGTCGCTCGACGCGTGCCGGCCCGCCGTCGCTAGTCGGTGTTGTGAATGCTCCTCGGGCTCGATCACTTCCCGGAGCACGTCGACCGCCCCCGAAACGGTTTGCATCCGGCCCAGCTGGCCGTCGTCGAGCTCGAGGCGCACCCCGTAGCGCTGCTCCACCTGGTGCACCAACCAGGCCAGCTCCATCGAGTCGATCCGCTCGGGAATGTCCGCGAACGGCCTCGTGTGAAAGCTGGCCAGGATCTCCACGACGTCATCCCGCCCGACCTTCGCGCCCCCGCTTGCACTCACTGGCTGGCCTGCCCCGCACCGTCCAGTTGCGCCACCCGGTCGGCCACGGTCGTGGTGAACTCACCCACGGTCATCAGCGCCAGCGCCTCGGACTCGTCGTCGCCGAACTTCACGCCGAACCGGTCCTCCACCCGCACGGCGAGATCGGCCAGCGCCAGCGACTCCAGGTCGACACCGGACGGCCCGAGGGTCGTCTCGTCGTCGACCCCCTCGACGTCGTAGTTCATCTCCGCCAGCTGGGCGATGACGAACTCGCGGATCTCCGCCCTCATAGGATCATCTCTCCTTCATGATTTCTCCCGGTCCTGTTCTGACCGAATTCAGTTATCGACCGGGTCCTGCCCGGCATGACGGCCGCGTGACTCTAGTCACGCTCCGCTTACGACGTCGCGGCCTTCAACACCGAGCGGTCGCGGACGAGCTTTCCGGTGGTGGTGCGGGGGAACGGGTCGAGCACGTGCACCCGGCGCGGTCGCTTGTAGGCGGCCAGCCGCTCGGCGAGCGCGGCGTCCACCGAGTCCGCCGTGGCGGGCGCGGCGAGCTGCACGTAGGCGGTGATCACCTCGTCGAAGAGGACGACCGCGGCCAGCACCCCGGGCAGCTCCCCGAGCGTGGCCTCCACCTCGGTCAGGTCCACCTTGAGACCGCCGACCGAGACCTGCGAGTCGAGCCGGCCCTTCACGGTGACCAACCGGGTTTCCGGGTCCACCGTGCCGGCGTCCTTGGTGTGCAGCCAGCCGTCCGCCCACCGGGTCGGGTCCACCAGTCCGATGTAGGGCGACTGCGGCCGGCTCACCAGAAGTTCGCCGTCGCGCTCGACCACGTCCAGCCCGGGCGCCGGCATGAGCGAGGGCCGGTGCTCGCCGAAGAGGTCCGTGGCGATCACGCCGACCTCGGTCATCCCCCACATGTTGCCCAGCGGAACGCCGTACTTCGCGTCGAACGCCCCGAGGACGGCGGCCGGCTGCAGCTCGCCGCCGGTGGTCATCCGCTTGAGCGAGGGCAGCTTCGGCGGGTCCAGCACCGAGGCCAGCAGCCCGATGTGGAACGGGACACCGAGCACGGTGGCGGGCGTCGGCTCGCTCGCCACCGCGTCCAGGATGCTGTCGCCGGTGAGCCGCTCCGGGGGCTGCACCACGGCGCCGGCGTGCAGGCCGTAGAGCAGCCCGCCGACCAGGCCCAGCACGTGCACCATCGAGGCCAGCACGATGATCCGCTCGCCGCGCTCCGGCACGCCGTCGATGCGGGTGTACCGGTCGAGCTCGGCGACCAGGTCGGCGGCCGTGCGACCGATCACCTTGGACGGTCCGGTGGACCCGGAGCTGAGCTGCACCACCGCGTGCGGCGTCGCGGCCGGGCGGCCCGGGTAGGTCGACACGGATTCCTCGACGTCGGCGAACGCGCGCAGCGCGCTGCTGCGAACGGTCTGCGGGGCGACCACGACCTGGGGGGCCAGCCGCTCGAGCGCCTTGTCCACCTCGAACTGGGTGAGCCGGTGGTCGAGCAGGATTACCTGCGCACCAATTCGCCATCCGGCGAGCAAGTTTGCGATGTATGCCACCGATGGCGGTAAACGTAACGCCAGCGATCCACCCGCGACCAAGCCGGCGGCTTCGAGCCGTGATTGTCGCTCGGCCACCATTCGGCGCAATGCGGATCGGTCAATTGGCCCATCCACACGTATGCAAATTTCGGTGTCCCTACCGGCGAGCAGGATCTCGTCGACCCATTCCGGGCTCGTCTCGAGCCCAGCCCGGGTCGCCGACAGTCCTTTCGTCATGAGCACTCCGCAAGGAGGCGTGCATTACCGAAATAAGCACGCCAAGTCCAGGTGTGATAACCAACCGGCTGTCGCCGCCGCAGCCGAGCGAACGGAGCGTACGTCACGACATGCCGAACGCACCATATGTGGATTGGTTACCGGATGATTACCCGCTGCACTTGAGCGCGGGCCGTAACCGAACCCCCACCAAGATCATCACCGAGCGTCGACCACGCCCGGTCCGCGCAGGTCAACCTGCGCGCAGCCGGTCGCTGATCAACGCCGCCACCCGCTCGATCCCGGCGTCGATCTGCGCGCCGGTGACCGTACTGCAGGACAGCCGCAGCGCCCGTACGGCGGTACCGGCGTCGTAGAAATGGTGCATCGGCGTCCACAGCACGCCGTAGTCCCGGGCCGAGCGCTCCAGCAGCGCGTCGTCCACGATGAATGGAACCGTGACCACGACGAAGAACCCACCGGCCGGTACGGTCCAGGTGACCGGGCCGGAACCGTTGGCGGAACGGGGGAAGCGTGCCGCGAGCCCGTCCAGGATCCGATTCATGTTCCGCGCGTACAGCTCGCGCTCGCGCACGTTCGCCTTGGCCAGGCTGCAATTGTACTGCAGCAGCTTGCCACCGACGACGGCCTGGGCGATGGGTGGGGTGTTCAGCGTGAGCATGCTCTTGATCTTCGAGAGCTGATCCGCTAAAAGGCCGATCTCCCCGCTCGCGTCCGCCACCCGCTGGTCCGCAACCACGTAGCCCACCCGCGCACCGGGCAGCACGGACTTCGCGAAGGAGCCCAGGTACACCACCCGGCGCCATTCGTCCAGCGCCTTCAGCGTGGGCAGCCGCTCCGCCTCGCCGTGGAACAGCCCGTACGGATTGTCCTCCAGCAGCAGGATGTCCTCGTCCCGCGCCACCTGCAGCAGCCGCCGCCGCATCGGCACGTCCAGGCTCAGCCCCGACGGGTTGGCGAAGTCCGGCATCACGTAAAGGGCCCGCGGCCGCCGGCCCGCTTCCCTTGTCTGGCGAATGCGCGCGAGCAGATCGTCGAAATCGATTCCGGCACTCCCGGTGGCCACCGGAACCACCGGCAGGTCCGCCAGCCGGGCAGCGCCGGTCAGCCCGACATAGGTCGGCGACACGGCGAGCAGCACGTCCCGCTCGTCGGCCCGCAGCGCCCGCGCCACCAGGAACATGGCCTCCTGGCAACCCACGGTGACCACAATGGACTCCGGGTCGACCGTGACGCCCTCGTCCAGTGACAGGTTCGTGGCGACCAGCTCGTGGATGATTCCTTTGGTCCGGCCATATTGGAAAACCAGGCGGCGAACCCGCTCCGCGGAGTAACCGAGCTCGTCCCCCAGATAGCTACAGAAAGTGCGCACGTACCGGTGCAGGTCCTCGAGGTCGAAGAACTCCTCGCACGGCCGCCCGGCAGCCAGCGTTATCGCGTCCGGGTAGTGGTGAGACACCTCGTTGAGGAAATTCATCGAGTTCAACGCTGGATCTTCCAGCGAGCCGTGCAGCGCCGCCGTGGTCAGATCGGCGGTATCGACTAAGTCCGTGGCATCCATTCGCCCCTCCCCATCTACAGAACCGCAAGCGTACGTGCCGCGGCCGGGTTCGCACACCCGGCGAGGGTCAAAGCGTCGCGAAGCTCACTCAGGAGTAACGAAAGCACCTGATGCGCTCCGTGCGCACCGTCCACCGCGAGCCCCCACAGCAGCGGGCGGCCCAGCAGCACCCCGGACGCGCCCAGCGCCAGCGCCCGCAACACGTCGGTGCCGCTGCGGATCCCACTGTCCAGCAACACCTCACACCGCGAGCCCACGGCGTCCACGATCGCCGGCAGCGCCGCCGCACTGGCCGCCGCGCCGTCGAGCTGGCGGCCGCCGTGATTGGACACCACCACCGCGTCCGCCCCGGTCTCCACCGCCCGCACCGCGTCCCGCGGATCCAGGATCCCCTTCACCACCAACGGAAGCGTGGTCCGCTCGCGCAGCCATTCCAGGTCCGCCCAGCCGAGCGCGGAGGCGAAGATCTCCTGGGTGTGCGCGGCGATCGCCGACTCGCCGCGCAGCGGGTTGCTGTGCGCGGTCGAGAACCCCCCGGAGACGAGGTTGGCCGCGACCACCTCGGCCGGCAGCCGGAAGGCGTTGCGCACGTCGCGCAGCCGGCGGCCGAGCACCGGCACGTCCACGGTGACCATGAGCACCTGGCAGCCGGCCGCCTCGGCGCGCGCCACCATGGCGTCCACTTGCGACCGGTCGCGCAGCCAGTACAACTGGAACCACGTGACGGCCCCGACCTCGGTGATCTCCTCGATCGTGGCGCTGCTCAGAACACTTGCCACATAAGGAATCCCGATATCGCGCGCGGCCGCGGCCAGGGCCAGCTCACCGTCCGGATGGACCAGTCGCTGGTAGGCCATCGGCGCGGCGGCCACCGGCAGGCTGGCCTCGCACTTGAGCAGCTGGCTGCCGGTGTCCGCGCCCCCAGAGCCGGCGAGCACCCGGGGCAGCAGCGCGACGGCGTCCAGCGCGGCCCGGTTGGCTGCCAGCGTCGTCTCGTCCCCACTGCCCCCGGCGATGAAATCCCAGACCCCCTTGGGCAGGAGACTCTCGGCGCGCAACTCGAAATCCGCAAGGTTCACCGCGTCATTCAAACCATCACCTCGCAAGCTCGCTGATGGAGACCCCAGCGCCTCGCAAGCTCGGCGCCGGGGCAGTATCCAACGGTTCGCTCGCAAGCTCGCTCACGCCGGCACAATGGCACGCGGTCCCCGGGCGAACAAGCCCGGGGACCGCGTCGGCGATCAACTTGCCGGTTACCGGTCGGCCAGCACCGCCGCCACCGACACCGCCGCGGCCACGGTCAGCACCCCGAACCCGACGTGGAACGCCGCACCCGCACCGCCGGCCACCCCGAACGCCAGCGCCCCGATCGCCGGGCCGGCGGCGAAGCCCATCGTCCGCAGCAGCGCGGTGATCCCGCTCGACGCCCCGGTGAGCTCCGGTGGCGTGGCCGCCAGGATCGCGGTCACGTTCGGCCCGGCGAACAACCCGTTGCCGGCCCCGATCACGGCCAGCGGCCAGGCGACGTCCAGCAACCCGGCGCCGGTGCCGACGGTCAGCATGGCCGCCGTCCCGCCGAGGATCACCAGCACCCCGGCGAGTGCCACCGGCCGGGTGCCGATCCGGTCCGCCAGCACCCCGGCCACCGGCGACACCACCGCCATCGCCGCGGACATCGTCAGCAGCGTCAGCCCGATCATCCGCGGCGCCGCGTGCAGCGTGTCCGCCAGGAAGTACGGCACCAGGAAGTTCACCCCGCCCACTCCGGCGGTCATCATCGGCAGCGCGGTCAATCCCAGCGCGATCGGCCGCCGCCGCAGCAATCCGATCACCGGCCGGGACGCCCGCAGCCGCAGCCACACCAGCACGGCGCCGATCGCGACCACGGCCAAGCCCGCGGGTCCGGCCACGCCGCCGCGACCCGCCAGGTCCAGGCTCAGGAACAGGGCCGTGGCGCCCACGCCGAGCACCAGCGCCTCGCGCAGCATGGCCCGGCCCGGCGCCGGCAACCCGGCCTTCGGCCCCAGCCGGGCGGGAATCGTCCGCCGCGCCACCAACGCCGCGAGGACCACGACCGGGATGTTCACCAGGAACACCGCGCGCCAGCCGTAGGCCTGGGCGAGCAGCCCGCCCACCGCGGGCCCGGCCACCCCGGACAGCGGGATCAGGGTCAGCACGATGCTCATCGCCCGCGCCCGGTGCTCCGGCCGCACCGACGTGGCCACGATCGGCATGCCCGCCACGCCGATCAGGCTGCCGAACAGGCCCTGCAGCACCCGCCCGGCCAGCAGCACCGGGAAGCCCGGCGCCACCGCGATCAGCACGCTGGCCACCCCGAACCCGCCGACCGCGAGCAGGAACGAGGGCAGCGGCCCGGCCCGGTCCAGCCAGCGCCCGGCCGGAATGCTCAGCGCCACAAGGGGAATCGTGTAGGCCAGCAGCACCCACTGGGTGAGCGCCGGGCCCGCGCCGAAGTCGGCGCCGATCAGCGGAAGCGCCACCGCGACGATGGTCAGGTCGAGCGCGGCGAGCACGATGCCCAGCGACACCGCCACGACGGCACCCCACCGGGTGCGCGGCTCGGTGTCCGCCGCCGGGCGGATCTCGGAGAGTTCGTTCGTCTTCGTCAAAGTCGTCATGCGAACGAGGTTCGCCCTAAGCCGCGCATCCCCACATTGGGACGGCGCCCTATTTCCCGGCTCAGCCGCCGCTGGTGTCTAAGACACCGAGCCGGTGTGCCGCGGCCGCCGCCTCGACCCTGTTCGCCACGCCCAGCTTCGCGATCACGTTGGAGACGTGCACGCTGGCCGTCTTCGCCGAGATGAACAGCTCCTCGGCGATCTCCCGGTTACCGCGACCCGCCGACACCAGCCGCAGGATCTCCATCTCCCGCGGAGTCAATCCCAGCTCCCGGCGCACTTGGTCGTCCGGCACGGTGTCCTTCGCGGTGACGGTGATCCGGGCCCGCCGGGCCAGATCGTCGATCCGGCCGCGCAGCGGTGTCGCACCGAGGTCATCGGCGATCTTGGCCGCGCGGCGCAGCATTGCCGCCGCGGTGTCGCGGTCGCCGTCGAGGACCGCGGCCTCCGCGGCGGGCAGCAGGGCCTGCGCCAACCGGTGCGGCTGGTTGAGCTCGTCCCACGCTCGCACCGCCGCGTCCCATGCCGTGCGGTCGAACGTCCCGCCGGCCCTGGTGAGTTCGGCTTCGAAGACAAGTGCCTCGGCATGTTGGACCGGCGTGAACCGGCCCACTCTGTCGGCCACCTCGCGCAGCCGGGATAGCAGCGGTGTCTGGCCATGCGCTTCGGCGACTGCGTGGGCGCCGAGCGCGAGCAGGTTCCAGGTGAACCGCGCGGCGTCGGCCAGGTAGGGCAGTTCCAGCGCCTGTTCGAGCACTGCGAGCGCGTCCGCCGTTCGCCCCTGCGCCAGCCGCAGCCGGATCTCCAGCCGGGGCAGCCGCAACGGATCCTGGGCGAACCCGGCGGCGCCGGCGAGCAGCTCGTGGGACTGCGCCACGGCGTCCTCGGCCACCGCGAGATCCCCCCGGTGCAACGAGATCACCCCGCGGTAGCACAGCAGGTGGGCGCGGAAGGTGGCCGGCGGCGCCAGGCTCAGCGCGTGCTCGACGCCGTCCAGCGCCTCGTCCCACCGGCCGAGCGCGTACAGCGCCCCGATCAGGTCGATGGCATGCCCGGCACCGTAGGCGCGGGCCACCCCCATGGCCTGGACCCGGGTCAGCGCGGCCCGGGCGATCTCGGCGGAGCGCTCGGCCCGGCCGAACCCCAGCAGGATCGACGCCTCGTGGTGCAGTGACCTCATCACCACGTGGTCCGAGCCGACCCGCTCGGCGAGGCGCCGCGCCTCGGCCAGCCGAACCAGCTGCGCGTCCAGGTCGCCGAGCCGGGCGGCCAGGATGGCAAGGGTGACCATGGCCGCCGCCTGCGCCCGGTCGTCCCCGGTGCGCCGCGCCAGGGTCAGCGCCTCCTCGGCCGCCGCCCGGGCCGCGTCCGGCATCGGCGGTCCCTCGAGGTACCGGCCGGCCAGGTCGTTGAGCACCCCGGCGCGCGCCGGATCGCCCGCCGGCACCAGCGCGACCGCCGCCCGAAGATCGTCGAGGTCGCCGGCCTGCCCGGTCTGCCGGCGCATCAGCCCCCGCCGCACCAGCAGCCGCGCCGCCCGCACCGGCTCACTTCCCTGATCCACCAAGGCGAGCGCCTCGGTGGCCAGCCCGGCACCCCGAGCGTGATCACCCGCGCTGTGCGCCGCCTCGACCGCCCACTCCAGCACACTCACCCGGTCCGCGCCGATCCGCCCGGCCGCGTCCGGCACCGACGGCCACAGCCGCAGCACGTGCGCCAGCATCTCCAGCTGCTCACCGAACGCCAGCGAGGCCGCCCGGTCCAGCGCCGCCCCGTGCGCCGCGACCAGCGCCGGGCCGGCCTCGCCGGCGGCGATCAGGTGCCGCGCCACAACGCCGACTTCCCTCCCGCCCGCGAGCACCTCGGCGTACCGCCGGTGCAGCGGCCCGCGCTCCCCGGGCAGCAAGCTGCCGTACACCGCCTCCCGGATCAGCGCATGCCGGAACGCGTACCCGTCGCCGTCCACCATGATCACGTTGGCGTCCACCGCGGGCCGCACCACCGCCGAGAGCGCCGCGTCGTCCAGCCCGGTCACGGCCACCAGCACGGCATGCGGCACCGCCGCCCCACCGGCCGCGGCCGCCCGCAGCACCGCGCCGGTCTCCGCCGGCAGCCGCTCGATCCGGTCCAGCAGCAGATCGGCGAGCGACGCCGCCGGTGGACCGCCGTCCAGCAGGGCCTCCACGAACAGCGGGTTGCCCTCGCTGCGCCGGTAGATCGCGTCGACCAGCTCGGGCTCCGGCTCGCGCCCACGGATGGCCCGCATCTGGGCCACGACATCAGCACGGGACAGCCGGCCGAGCTCCAGCCGGCGCACCCACGGCAGCCGGGTCAACTCGGCGATCAATGAGCGGAGCGGGTGCGCGCGGTGCACGTCCTCCGCCCGGTAGGTCACCACCAGCAGCAGCCGCGGCACCGACTGCTGGTTGCGCACCAGGAAGTCCAGCAGGTCCCGGCTGGACCGGTCGGCCCAGTGCGCGTCCTCGATGACCAGCACCAGCGGGCGTTCCTCGGCCAGCCGGTCCAGCTCGGCCAGCACGCGCTCGAACAGCCGCACCCGGCCCAGCTCGCCGTCGCCGGCCACGTCGAGCCGCACGTCCGAGCCCCGCAGCGCCGCCGTGAAGGGCGCGTACGGCAGCCCCGCGCCACCCAGCTCGACGCACATCCCGACCAGCGCCCGGGCTCGCCCGCCGCCCAACCCGGCCAGGAGCTCCCGCACCAGCCGGGACTTGCCCACCCCGGACTCACCGCCGACGAGCACGGTCGCCGGCTGCTCGGCGCCGGCGCCGGCCAGCGCGTCGCGCAGCACCGCCAGCTCGCCGCCGCGCCCGACGAGGATCGCGCTCTCAACACCCGGCCTCATATGCCGCGGATGCTAGCCGGACCGAACCCCCGCGATCACGCTCGTCGCACAATGCCGGCCGCCCGCCGCCGGTGGTCCCCACGGATCACCCGCCGGTCCAACACTGTCCGCAAGTTCCAACAGCGGAGTTCGGGGAGGGGTATCCCAATGGCATCCCTAGACGGAAAGGCAGTGGTGGTCACCGGAGCCGGGCGGGGCCTCGGCGAGGCCTACGCCTGGCAGCTGTGCCGGGCCGGCGCCATGGTGGTGGTCAACGACGTCGACGCCGAGGCGGCCACCCGGACCGCGGACGAGATCCGCACCGGTGGCTTCCCGGCGATCGCGAGCACCCACTCGGTGACCGACCCGGAGGCCGCCGCGGCGATCGTGGACCTCTGCGTGGACCGGTTCGGCCGAATCGACGGCCTGGTCAACAACGCCGGCCTCACCTACGAGTCCCTCCCCTGGGACGACGACCCCCAGCAGGCCCGGGAGCTCATCGAGGTCAACGTGCTCGGCACGATCTACACCGGGCTCGCCGCCCTGCGCGCCATGAAGGACCACGGCAGCGGCTCCATCGTCAACATCTCCTCCGGCGCGTCCTTCGGCCAGCGCACCCTGGGCGCCTACTCGGCCAGCAAGGGCGCCGTCGCCTCGCTCACCTACTCCTGGGCGCTGGACCTCGAAGCGGCCGGCATCCGCGTCAACGCCGTCTGCCCGGTCGCCTACACCCGCATGGCCTGGAGCTCCGAACGCGTGCGGCGCAAGGTCTTCCCCGAGCACACCCCCGATCGGGTCGCCCCGCTCATCGTGTTCCTGCTCAGCGACGACTCCGAGGGCATCACCGGCCAGATGATCCGCTGCAACGGCCCGCAGCTCCACCTCGTCGGCCAGCCCTACTTCAAGGCCCCCATCCTCGAACGCGACACCTGGGACACCGACACCGTCGAACGCGCCTTCACCGAGGTCTTCCAGGCCCACCTCGAGCCCTACGGCCTGGAGAAGCGCCTGCCACCCCGCCT
This sequence comes from Actinophytocola sp., assembly GCF_036002505.1. Lineage (GTDB taxonomy): Bacteria > Actinomycetota > Actinomycetes > Mycobacteriales > Pseudonocardiaceae > DASYTH01. Next base: position 17,813 of record NZ_DASYTH010000223.1, read on the forward strand.
GCGCGACTGGCTCACCCCGGCCACGGCTTAGCGCATGCCCTGAAGGCGGCCTTCAGGGCGTTGAACGTCCTGAAGGCCGCCTTCAGGGCATTCAACCCCGCCGCGATCGTGGGCGGCCGCCGTTCTCGCTCACCTTGATCTGGTTGCGGCCGCCCACCTTCGCCTCGTACAGCGCCGCGTCCGCCGCGTGCAGCAGCGCGTCCAGCTCGGCCGTGCCATCGAGACCGCCGGCGATGCCGACCGAGGTGGTGCGGCCCTCGATGGTCACCGGCTGCCCGCGCTTGTCCGTGGCCGGCACCCGCATCTCGGCGATCCCGGCCCGCACCCGCTCGGCCACCACCAGCGCCGCGGTCCCGTCGGTGTCGGGCAGCAGCAGCGCGAACTCCTCGCCGCCGATCCGCCCCACCACGTCGCCCTGCCGGGTCTGCTCCCCCAGCACCGCGGCCACCGTGCGCAGCACCGCGTCCCCGGCCGGGTGCCCCCAGGTGTCGTTGACCGACTTGAAATGGTCCAGGTCCAGCACCGCCACCGCGAGCGGCCGGCCGGCCCGGCGCACCCGGGCCACTTCCCGCGCCGCCTGCTCGTGCCAGCCCCGGGAGTTCAGCAACCCGGTGGTGTGGTCGGTCCGCGAGTCTCCGCGCAACCGCTCCACCTGCCGCACCGCCCAGTCCGCCGCGCAGACCACCGGCACTACCACGATTGGCGCCAACAATGAGTAACTCATCGCGAACACGACAAGGGCGGCAACACACAATGTGAGCGCCTCGAAAATATTGTCCTCACGGTTACCCAATGCGACTGACAAGTTCGGTCTCGGCGTGGATAGCACAATGACGAGCCCGACGTTGACGGCCTGCGCAACGAAATACGCCGCCGCCGCGATGATTACCGTCAGTGCCGCCGATGGCGTGAACCCCGAGCCGGCCACCACCGCGCCCGCCCGCAACACCAGCGTCACGACCAGCGCTCCGACCACGATGTTGGCGAGATTGAACGTCTGGCGGTACAGCGGACGGCGGCTGATCGGGTAGATCAGCACCCGGAGCCACAGCACGATGGACAGCGCGAGCAGCGGTGGGAGGAGCACCATGGCCGGAAACGTCCATACCACAGTGGTTCCCACGTGCGGTCCGTAGCTCCGGTCCCGGCGGCTCTCCTCCGTCCGCCACGAGATCCACACATGTGCCGCGCCAGCGACAGTCAACACGGCAGCGCGCAGGAGGTCCCGACTGTTCGGTATGGACCCGGTGACCAGACCGGTCACCGCCGCGCCCAACGCGAACAGTTCGACACCGATCACGTAGAGCAGAACCCGCCTCGGCAGCGACCACAGCCGCCAGTGCCGGATTTGCCAGACGGCGCCGCGCACAGGTTGTTCCTCAGGCGATTGGTCGGTCACACTTAGGGGACCCGATTGATCACCCACGTCCCGCCCGGAGCCGCTATGACCATCCGAACCAGGTTTATGCTGTCGCCGTCCGGGCCGACCCCCCGGAGGAGGTGTCTGCCGTGAGAGAGCGCGAATGGTGATGCCCAGGACCGTCCTCCTCCCCCCGCGGTCGACGTTCGTCCAAGGAGGTTCCGCCACACCTGGTTCATCGCGCAGCCGGTCGGGCTCGTGTCGGTGCGTAGCCCAAGATAGCCGGACGACTGCGTGAAGCCGGGTCCTCCTGCCAGTACTCTATGCAACAACGACATAACTGACCGGCTATCGTCACGTGACCCGAGGACAGCGATGTGAGCCGAACGGGCCCAAGCTTGGCCGCGGTCCTCGCCGTACCCGAGTTCCGCGCGCTGTGGTTCGCCGAGGCCCAGTCCGTCGCCGGCGACCAGCTCGCCAAGGTCGCGCTCGCCATCCTGGTCTATGACCGGACGAACTCCGCGCTGTGGGCCGCCGGGGTCTACGCGCTCACCTTTCTTCCCGCTCTGGCCGGCGGCGTCGGGCTGTCCCAGCTGGCCGACCGCCTGCCGCGCCGGCTGCTGATCGTGGCCTGCACCGCGGTGCAGGCGGTGCTCGTGGGCCTGATGGCGATCCCCGGCACCCCGCTGCTGGTGCTCTGCGTGCTGGTGGTGGCCCTCAACCTGGTCCAGGCACCCGCGCTGGCGGCGCAGAACGCGCTCACCCGGGAGCTGTTCGACAACAACGACCTGTACCTGCGCAGCCAGGACCTGCGCGGGATGACCACCAACACGGTGATGCTGGCCGGCCTCGGCGGCGGCGGACTGCTGGTCATGGCGATCGGCACGTCCTGGGCGCTCGCCCTGGACGCGGTGACGTTCGCGATCAGCTCGCTGGTGGTGTTCGCGGGTGTCCGGGAGCGGCCGGTGGCCGGCAGCCCCCAGGACGGCTGGTTCGGGGCCGCCCGGCGGGTGTTCGGAGACCGCAAGTTGCGGCTGCTGCTCACGATGGCCTGGCTGGTCGGCCTGGTGGTGGTGCCCGAGGGGCTCGCGGCGCCGCTCGCCCGGGAGATCGGGGCGAGCTCCGAAGCCGTCGGCTGGTTACTCGCCGCGGACCCGTTCGGTTTCGTGATCGGCACCTTCGTGCTGTCCCACTTCGTGTCCGGCCAGGTGCGGGTGCGCCTGATCGGGGTGCTCGCGACCGGCTCGGTGGGGATGCTGATCGCGTTCCTGGTGCACCCGAACCTCGCGGTGGCCCTCGTCCTGCTGGCCCTGGCCGGCGCGCTGGGCGCCTACCAGATCGCGGTCAGCGCGACGTTCAACACCTTGGTGCCCAACGAGATCCGCGGCGGTGCCATCGGCCTGGCCCGGACCGGGCTGCGGGTCGCGCAGGGCGTCGGCGTCGCGCTCGGCGGGCTCGTCGCCGAGCTGATCGGCTCGGCGGTCACCACGGTCGCCCTGGCCGGAGCCGCCGGCGTGCTGATCGCCGTCCCGGCCGCGATCTCCTGGGCCCGGCTCAACTCCCGCCCCGAAGCCCCCGGCACGAACGGAAAGTCCGTGCCCCACCCGCACATCCCGACGGTTCGCGCGGAACCCGACCCGATCCGGAGACGGCCGCGGGTCAAGCAGAAGCCGGACTAGTCAGGAGCGCCCGGACGTCCTCGGCCTCCGGGGTGCCGATGCCGGTGAAGATCTCCAGCGCGGCCCGCCAGGAGGAGGCGGCGCCCTCGGGGTCCCGGCTGGCCTGCCGCACCAGGCCGAGCACGTGCAGGGCGCGGGCCTCGGCCAGCCGCTGCCGCCGGGTCCGCACCGCCCGCAACGCGCGCTGCGCGTGCATCGTGGCCTGCTCGAGGTTGCCCAGCGCGAGGTAGCCGTGCGCGAGCTCGGTCAGCGCCCGGCCCTCCAGCAGCCGCATGCCGGAGTCGTTGAGCACGGCCAGCGCGTCGTGACCGTAGGCCACCGCGTCGGCGAGCTGCCCGGTCTCCCGGAGGGCGGCGGACAGTCCGATGAGGACGGATGTCTCGCCGTAGCCGAACCCGATCTCGCGGGCGATCTGCAGCGCGTCGGCGTAGTAGCCGCGGGCGATCTCCGGCCTGTTCCGTCGCAAGTGGACGGTCGCGAGCACGTCCAGCCCGCCCACCTCGTGCCGGCGCTCGCCGAGCTGCCGCCCGTTGGTGATGCCGGTTTGGGCCTGGGCATAGGCTTCCTGGTACCGGCCGGCGTCGCAGTTGGTCTCCGCCAGGCACACCAACCCGTTCGTCTCGCCGAGCTTGTGCCCCAGCTGGCCGCACACCGCCAGGCAGTCCACATGGAACTTGACCGCCCGGTCCAGCTCCCCGAGCGCCCAGTGCGCGAGGCCCAAACCGTTGCACGCCACCATTTCCAGCGTCCGGCCACCGATCTCCCGGCTGATCGCCAGCGCCTGGGTCTGGTAGGCGATCGCCCGGTCCGGCCGCCCGCGGGACAGCCACGCCGCGCCGACGTAGTTGAGGTCGCTGGCCTCGCCGAACCGGTTGCCGAGCCGCCGGTTGATGGTCAGCGCCTGCTCGTGGTAGAGCGAGGCCTGGGTGGGCTTGCCCAGTTGTGAGTGGACCCGGCCGAGGTTGTGCAGCGACCCGGCCTCACCGAGCTCGTTGCCGGTTCGCCGGTGCAGCGCCAGCGCCCGGCTGTGGCAGCTGGTGGCCTTGGCGTAGTCGCTCACGTTGTAGTGGATCAGCCCGAGCACGTCGTTGACCGACGCCTCGGCGTGCGGGTCGCCGTCCTGCTGCGCCGCGGTGACCGCGATCCGGGTGATGGCCAACCCCTCGGCGCAGTGCCCCCGGGCCACGAAGTAGCCGCGCAGCGAGTCGACCAGCCGCCACGTGTAATGCATCAGGTCCGGCGGGCAGGCCCGGACCGCGGCCACCAGGTTCGGCAGCTCGGTGTCCAGCCAGTCGATCGCGGCCGCCTCGCCGGCCCGCGCCACGGCCGGTTCGGGCGACTGGTCGCGGACGGCCGGGATGCGCGGGGCGTGCGGGTAGAGCAGCCGGGTGGCCGCGTCGGTCGCCCGCAGGTAGCTCGCCAGCAGCCGATCCGTCGCCGCCTGCATCGCCTCGGCACCATCCTCGGTGCGCGCCCGGTCCGCCGCGTACTCGCGGAGCAGGTCGTGGAACTGGTAACGGCCGGCGGCGTGCTCACCGACCAGGTTGGCCACCGCGAGCTGCCCCATCCACCGGCGCGCCTCGGCCGGCTCCAGGTCCAGCAGCGCGCCGGCCACATCCGCGGTGAAGTCCACCCCGGGCACCAGGCCGAGCCGCCGGAACAACCGCCGCGCCTCGGGCTGCAGCGAGTCGTAGGACAGGTCGAACGCGGCACGCACCGCGCCCTCGTCGTCGCCCTCCACCACCAGCTCGGTCAGCCGGCCGCGCTTGCGCAGCTCGTCGGTGTAGTCGCCGATGCTGGTGTGCTGGAGCGACGCCAGGTTGGCGGCCACGATGCGCAGGGCCAGCGGCAGGTATGCGCACGCCTCGGCCAGGTCGGTCACCGCGTTCGGGTCCTCGTCCGCGCGCTCGTCCGGGATCATGCGCCGGAGCAGCGCGTTCGCCTCCTCCGGGTCGAGCACGTCGAGGGTGAGCCGGTGCGCGCCCTCGGTCGCGGTCAGCCCGGCGAGCCGGTCCCGGCTGGTCACCAGCACCAGGCAGCCGGGGCTGCCGGGGAGCAGCGGCCGCACCTGGTCGGCGCTCGCCGCGTTGTCCAGCAGCACCAGCGCTCTCCGGTCCGCGAGCACCGTCCGGTAGAGGCCGACCGCCTCCTCCTCGTCGGCCGGCACCCGCTCCGCCGGCAGGCCGAGCGCGTGCAGGAACCGGGTCAGCGCCTCCAGCGGCCGCACCGGCGAGTCCGACGCGTACCCGCGCAGGTTCACGTAGAGCTGGCCGTCCGGGAACTCCTCCCGCACCCGGTGCGCCCAGTGCAGCGCCAGCGCCGTCTTGCCCACGCCCGCGGTCCCGGTCAGCGCGGCGATCACCACCGCTGTGTTGCTCGCGCTGTTTCGCTTGCGCAGCACGGCATTCAACCGGCCCAGGTGGTACTCCCGGCCGGTGAACCCGCCGATGTCCGCGGGCAGCTGCGCCGGCACCGGGTGGCTCAGCGCCGCCGGCGCCGGCCCGCCCGCGGTGACCACCTCGTTGCGGATGATCCGCAGGTGCGCCGCGACCATCTCGCTGCCCGGCTCGATGCCCAGGTCCTCGGCCAGCCGCCCGCGGATGTCGGCGAACAGCCGCAGCGCCGCGGCCTGCTGCCCGGACCCGGCCAGGCCCAGCATCAGCCGGGCGTGCAGACCCTCGTGCAGCGGCTCCTCATGCACCAGCTCCCGCAGTTGCGCGGCGACGTCCTCGTGCCGGCCGAGCCCGAGCGCGGTGTCCGCGTGCGCGAGCGCCGCGGCGATCCGCCGGCCGCCGAGCGCGGTGGCCGCCGGATGGTGCCGGATCCGGTCCGGCAGGTCGACGAGCGCCGGGCCACGCCACAGCCGCAGCGCCTGCTCGTAGAGTGCGAGCGCCTGCTCCGGGTCCGCCTGCCGGGCCTCGCCGGCACGGGCGATGAGCTCGTCGAACCGCAGCAGGTCGAGCTGCTCCGGCCCAAGGGTGAGCCGGTATCCCCCGCGCGCCGAGGAGATCGGCCCGGGCTGCCCGCCGGTCACCTTCCGCAGCCGCGAGACATAGGTGTGCACGAGGTTCTGCACGCTGTCCGGCGGCCGCGCGCCCCACAGCATGTCCACGATCTCGTCGTGCTGCACCACCCGGTTCGGCTGCAGCGCGAGCAGGGCGAGGAGGCTGCGCTGCTTGAGCGGACCCGTCTCCACCGGCTGCGCCCCCCGGTGCAGCTCCAGCCGCCCGAGCACGCCCAGCCGGAGCAGGTCGGCGCCCCGGTCCCCCGCCGTCCACGGCCCGTCCACGTCCAGCCCGACCACCTCGGCCAGCCGCTTGACCGATTCCCGCCGCGGCCGCGCGATCCGCCCCTGCTCGATATAGCGGACCGCGCGCACGCTCACCCCGGCCCGGGCCGCAAGCTCCGCCTGGGTCAGCCCGGCCCGCACCCGGCGAGCACGCAACTCCTCGCCGAATGTTGCCGATCCCCATTCCATGGCGTGCCCTCCCGTGCCACTTGCCGCTCATACTGGCCACGAAATTGCCGCTACGTCACCACCAGTCACTCGAATGGCCCAATACTCCCAGGTCAAACCCCTGTTCGCATCACGTTCCGTACCCAACCACATTCCAGATCCGTTCCAGCCCGACCACCAGCCCCGACAACTACCGTTGGTCCCGGTGAGTGGTGCGCCGCGACACCCTGGGGGTGCGCCGCGAGCATCACCCTGCCTGGGGGCAGACTTCGCCGCCCACACCACCGGGCCGGTGGGCCAGGGGGCCACCGGCCCGGCATCCGGGCCACCGGCATGTTGGCGTCTCACGTCGCCATATTGGCTCGCCACGTTGGTGTGTTGGCAGATCACGTCGGTGCGTTGGCTGGGCCACGCCGCCAGCGGCCAACACAGCGACGCCAGCGGCCAACACGCCCGGTCGAGATCGGTAGCCTCTGGTCATGGGGCTGCGTCGGGTGATCGCGAAGCTCCCTCGGCTGGGTTGGTTGACCGTGGTCGTGTTGCTGGCGGCGGGGTTCGCGGTGGTGGCGTCGCGGGCACGGGCGCCGCAGGTCCGGGAGCCGACGGGGGACGCGGCGAAGGCGGAGCGGGCGATCGAGGACCTGCTCGCGCCGCGGTCCGGGCGTGACCCGATCGCGGACCTGCCGGCCGACTTCACCGCGGTCACCGGGCACACCCCCGTGCACCTGCCGGCCCCGGACGGGACCACCCGGGTCGTGCACCCCGGCGGCGGCTGCTCCTCGCCGTGGGGGGACGACAACACCCGCTGGGACTACAGCGTCGGCTGCAAGGCCCACGATCTCGGCTACGACCTGCTGCGCTACGCCGACGCGAAGGGCCAGCCGCTCGGCCCGGACCTGCGCGAGCGGCTCGACGACCGGCTTTCGGCGGACATGCACGGCATGTGCGTGCTCAACCCGCGGGGCTCGGCGGGCCTGTGCCAGGTCGTCGCCTCGCTGTACTCGGTCGGCCTGGTGGTGAACTCCTGGCACCAGCGCTGGGGGCCGCCGCGCGCCGAGCCGATCGGCCCGTGGACGATCGGGCTGATCGTGATCGCCCTGCTCATCGCCGCCCGGGTGCCGGCCCGCTCCGGCCGGAACCGGCGCCACCGCCGCGAACCCGAGCCGACGCTCAGCGACACCGAGCGGGCCCAGGCCGGCTACCTCGGCGTCCTGCGCATCGTCAGCCTGACCGGCATCGTGCTGGCCGAGTCGATCCTGGCGCTCGCCTCCTGGGGCTCGAACCACGCCGGTTGGGTCTGGCCGCTGACCTGGCTGCTCCAACTCGTGCCGCTGTTCTTCCTGGCCGGCGGGCACGCCAACCTGATCGCCTGGCGCGCCGCCCACGACTATGGCGACTACCTGGCCGCCCGGATCGGCTGGCTGCTGCGCCCGGTGCTGGCGTTCGTCACGGCCTGGCTGGTCGTGCCGCTGTCCCTGGAACTGCTCGGCGCGCCGGAGGACGCGATCGCCGCGTTCGGCCGGATCGTGCTGCAACCGCTGTGGCTGCTCGGCCTGTACCTGCTGGTCGTCGCCGCCACCCCGGTCATGCACCGGCTGCACCGGTTGCTCCCGCTGGCCACCCCGGTCGCGCTGCTGGCCGCGGTCACCACGATCGGCGTGGCCGGGCACGGCTCGGTCGCCGCGCACGCCGGCGGGATCCTGGTGGCGCTGCTGTTCCAGCAGGTCGCCTTCCACTACGCGGACGGCCGGCTCTGGCGGGTGCCGCGCCCGGCCCTGGTGGCCACCGCGATCGCCGCGTTCCTCGGCCTGGTCGCGCTCACCACGGCCGGCGGACACCCGAAGCTCCTCATCGCCGAGCCGACCGAGTACGCCTCGTTCGCCCCGTCCCTGCTCGGCGTGCTGCTCATCGGTTGCGTCCAGGTGTGCCTGGTCGCGCTCCCCCGGCAGGCCGGCGCGTCGAAGCTCGCGGCCAGCCCGCCGGCCCGCATGGTCACCGTGCTGCGGGACGCGCCGATGACCGCCTACCTGCTCTACCTGTGCACGATGCTGCTGATCGCCGGCGTGGTGGTCGCCGCGCGCACCGCGGGCCTGCCGGCGACCGGCGTGGACTGGCTCACCCAGCCGCGCCGGATGCTCGCGCTGGCCCTGATCGGGGTGCCGACCATGCTCGCGTTCGTGCTGTTCGAACGCCGGGTGACGGCGCCGGACGGGGAGCCGGACGAGCTCGACCCCGACGAGCCACCGGACCGCGCCGCGGCCCCGCTCGACGCGGTCGCGGCCGCCCTCGGTGTGGCCTACGGGGCGCTCGGCCTGCTCGGGTTCGCGGCCACCGGGATCACCGGGCAGAGCGAGCCGCCGGCGCTCTTCGGCCTCCCGCTCGACCCGATGGCCAACCTGATCCACCTGCTGCTCGGCTGGTACCTGCTGCACTGCGTGCGGCTCCGGACCACGACCGAACCCTGGCCGTGGCTGCTCACCGCGGTCGCCTGCGTCGGTCCGATGATCACGACGATGAGCGGGCCGGGGCTCGCGGTGCACGGCATCACGATGGCGCTCGCCCTGGTCATCGCGGCCTGGCGGCTCCAGCCGGCGCTGGCCCGGTCACGGGCGGTGGCCGAAAGTACCCAATAGACCGTTTCGGGTGGTTGTCCGCGTGCCGGCGAAGCGGGCCGGGAGAGGTGTGTCACGCTGGGGACAACCCAAACGAGGTATGACACGTCATCACTGCCGTCCGGGGATCCGTGTTGCGTTGAGGAGGAGTCAGGGGTGAGTTACCGGCCGCCGCCGAGGTCTCCCGGCCCGACGACCGGTCAGTACGCCGGACTCCTCGAGCCGGAACGCCGCCCAGCGCCACGCCGCCGCCCGGCCCCGCCGCCCCGCCGTCCCCCGCGCCGGCTCACCGGGCCGAAGACCGTCCTGGCCATCGTCTCGGCGCTGATCCTCGTGGTCACCGGCTACTACTCCGGCAAGATCAACTCTCTGAACGAGGGGCTGACCAGGCAGGACGTGATCAGCGGCCCGCAGTTGGAGAAACCGCCGGACGGCGCGACAGACATCCTGCTGGTCGGCATGGACAGCCGCACCGACGCGCAGGGCAAGCCGCTGTCCAAGGAGATCCTCCGCCAGCTCACCGCCGGCAAGGCGGACGGCACGCTGAACACCGACACGCTGATCCTGATCCGCATCCCCAACGACGGCGGCAAGGCCATCGGCATCTCGCTGCCGCGCGACTCGTACGTGGACATCCCCGGCGGCTACGGCAAGCACAAGATCAACTCGGCGTACGCGCGAGCGAAGAACGACGCGATGGACAAGCTGCGCCGCCAGGGCATCAAGGACCAGGCCCAGCTCGAGCTGAAGTCCAACCTGGAGGGCGCGAAGAACCTCATCGGCACGATCGAGAAGCTCACCGGCGCCACGATCGACCACTACGCCGAGGTCAACCTGCTCGGCTTCTACGACATCACCAATGCCATCGGCGGCATCGAGGTCTGCCTCAACAAGGCGGTCAACGACGCCGACTCCGGCGCGCACCTGCCGGCCGGCAAGCAGAACCTCAAGGGCGCCCCGGCACTGGCGTTCGTGCGCCAGCGGCACGGCCTGACCAACGGCGACCTGGACCGGATCGTGCGCCAGCAGGTGTTCATGGCCGGCATGGCGAAGAAGGTGCTGTCCGGGGACATGCTCACCCCCGGCTCGGACACGCTGAACCAGCTCACCGCCGCGATCCAGAAGTCGGTGGTGCTCGACCAGAACTGGAACGTGATCCAGTTCGCCCAGCAGATGATGACGTTCACCGGCGGCAACCTGGAGTTCAAGACCATTCCGGTGGGCAACATCGCGCTGAAGACCGACGACGGGGATGCCGTCGAGGTGAACCCGCGGGACGTCAAGGCGTTCGTGCAGGGGCTGCTGCACGGCGGCGGGTCGCAGCCGTCCAGCGGCAGCCAGCCGCCGTCCTCCGGCAACGGCAGCGGCGGCGCGATCACCGTGGACGTGCGCAACGCCTCCGGCCGCACCGGCCTCGCCAACCAGGTCTCCCAGTCGCTGACCGCACAGGGGTTCAAGGCCGGGCAGACCGGCAACGCCGGCACCCGGACGAAGTCCGTGGTCCGGTTCGCCAGCGGAGAGCAGGACAACGGGCAGCGGGTGGCGTCCGCGCTCGGCGGCATCCCGGCCGAGGTGGACGGCAACGTCCCCAAGGGCCACGTGACAGTGCTGCTCGGCAAGGACTTCGACGCCAGCAACGGCAACCAGCTAACGGGCAGCGGACCGCTGGCGATGCAACCGGTGACACGGCAGCAACCCCCGGCCGGCCCCGGTGCCGATGGTTGCGTGAACTAGGCGCCCCTTGGTGCATGCGTCGTATGCACGTGCACCCATTCGGGCGAACCTTTGTGGTGACTTCTGTTAACCCGCGTAATCGCGCGCCCTCTCGTTGCTTCCACAGGTGTTGGCGGTTGGTCAATCGACCGCCCACCTTCGGGAAGGGGCGCGACGGTGGAGCTCGATGTGGCGACCTACCAGCGGGTTCTCGGTGACGAGATCCGCCGGCTGCGCAAGCAGCGGGGGTGGACGCGCAAGGACCTCAACGAGCGCCTGCAGAGCGACATCTCGCTGCAGACGCTGGCCACCTACGAGTTGGGCACCCGCCAGGTCTCCGTGGTGCGCTTCGTCGAGATCTGCCTCGCCCTCGACGCACTCCCCCACGACCTCCTGGCCCGAGTCCACGAACGAGTGTTCACCCACGCACCGGTCGGCCGCATCCGCATCGACCTCCGCAAGGTCGTCCGCGACCGCGCCCCCGAGCTCCTCCCCCTCCGCCGCTGGGCCGCCGGCAAACTGGCCGGCGAGCAGGCACCCCAGGGCGGCGAGGTCCACCTCGACATCTCCGCCCTCGAGCGCATGGCCGAGCTCTGCGGCATGGAAACCCTCGACCTGATCGCCCGCCTCCGCCGCATCGGCGGCGCCCCGGTCAACACCGCCTAGCCGAGATAGCTCGCCTGCCCCGGCGGTTTGCGTTGGCAGGCGGCGGTTTTCGGGGTGGCTAGATTTAAGGAAGGCTTAGGACGAGGGTGGGAGCTCGAGTTGATCTCATAGGCGCACCATGGCAGGTGGGACGGGGCGGGACTTCGGCGATTTGATCTTCTGGGTAGCCTGCCAAGCCGCACGAGCCGCGCGCTCCCAGACCACCCCCGCCAACCGCCGCGTTCCGTGCCCAGTCGGCACTACGCGGCCGGAATCAGCTCGTAGTCGGCGGGGTCGATCCTGTGGGTGCGCAGCCAGTAGCGCCAGGTGAAGCCGGGCCAGATGGTGCGGTTGACGCCCTTCGCGTCCAGGTACCAGCTCGTGCAGCCGCCGGTGGTCCAGATCCCGTTCGCCAGGCGGTGCTGGATGTCGGCCTGGAACCGGTCCTGGACGCCCTGGCGCACCTCGATCGCGCCGGACCGGTTCCGCTCGGTGAGCTTGATCGCGCCGGAGACGTAGCGGATCTGTGATTCGATCATGAACACCACGGAGTTGTGGCCGAGGCCGGTGTTCGGGCCGAGCAGGAAGAACAGGTTCGGGAAGCCCGCCACGCTCATGCCGAGGTGGGTCTGGATGCCCGCGGTGCGCCACTCCTTGGCCAGGTCCCGGCCGTCCCGCCCGGTGATGTTCAGATAGTCGTAGCCGTCGGTGACCTGGAACCCGGTACCGAAGATGATCACGTCGGCGTCCCGCTCGACGCCGGCGGTGTCCACGACGCTCGCCGAACGCACCTCGGCCACGCCGCCGGTGACCAGGTGCACGTTGTCCCGGTTCAGCGCGGGGTAGAAGTCGTTGGCGACCAGCACCCGCTTGCAGCCCATGGCGTAGTCCGGGGTGAGCTGGGCACGCAGCGAAGGGTCGGAGATGGACCGCTCCAGGTTCCACCGGGCGAACTTCTCGGCGAACTTGAGCATCCGCGGGTGCCCGTTGAACCCCAGCGCCCGCGCCTCGAGCAGCCAGTAGAGCAGGTTCCGGTACGCCCGCTGCGCCCCGGGTACGCGGTGGAACAGCGCCTTCGCCCAGTCCGGGATCGGGTGGTCGGGCTTGGGCAGGATCCACGGCGGGGTGCGCTGGTAGAGGTCCAACCGCCCGGCCAGCGGCGCGATCCGCGGCACGAACTGGATGGCGCTGGCCCCGGTGCCGATCACGGCCACCCGCTTGCCGCGCAGGTCGACGTCGTGGTTCCACAGCGCGGAGTGGAACGCCGGACCAGGGAAGCCGTCCAGCCCGGGCAGCGCCGGGATGTTCGGGATGTGCAGCGCGCCGATGCCGGCCACCAGGAACCGGGCGACGTACTCGGCACCGGTGGCGGTGGCGACGTGCCAGCGCAGCTCGTCGGCGTCCCACCGGGCCCCGGCCACCTCGACCCCGAAGTGGATGTTGCGGCGCAGGCCGTACCTGTCGGTGACCCGCCGCAGGTAGTCCCAGATCTCCTGCTGCGACGAGAACGACCGGGTCCAGTCGGGGTTCTGCTCGAAGGAGAACGAGTACAGGTGCGACTGGATGTCGCAGGCACAGCCCGGGTAGGTGTTGTCCCGCCAGGTGCCGCCCACGTCGTCGGCCTTCTCCAGCACGACGAAGTCCTCGCGGCCGTCCCGGCGGAGCTGGATGGCCATGCCGAGCCCGGAGAACCCGGTGCCCACCACGATCACGCCGGTCTCCACCCGCTCGGCCATGTGGCACCTCCTTGTCCAGAATCGCACCTTACTTCAAGTAGGTTACTTCCGGTAGAGTCCCTGCATGGCCCCCGAGCGGCGACGGCGGATGCCGCGTGCCGAGCGTGAACGGCAGATGGTCTCGGTCGCCGAGCGGATGTTCGCCGAGCGTGGCTACCAGGCGGCCTCGATGGACGAGATCGCCGAGCGGGTGGGCGTCTCGAAACCCATGCTGTACGAGTACTTCGGGTCCAAGGAGGGCCTGTTCGTAGCGTGCATCCGGCAGGCAAGGGCCGAGCTGCTGGCCGTCTCCACCGAGTCCATCGCCGGCCGCACCTCCGCCGAGGACGCCCTGCGCACCGGCCTGATCGCGTTCTTCGAGTTCACCGAATCACACCGGCGGTCCTGGGAGCTGATCCGGCGCGAGGCGATCGTGGCCGGACCGGCGGCGGTCGACGAGATCGAGGCCATCCGCCGGCAGCAGACCGCCCTGGACACGGCGCTGTTCGCCACCTTCCTGCCGGACGTCCCCGGGCAGGAGCTGGCGGCCATGGCGGAGATCGTGGTGGGCGCCTGCGAGCGGCTCTCGGTCTGGTACGTACAGCAGGAGGGGGTCAGCGCCAAACAGGCCGCGGAGTACGTCATGCAGCTGGTCTGGTACGGCCTGCGGGACCGGCTCGAGCGCCGGCCCGGGTCCCCTACTTGATCGATCATTCGGTCTTTTGTGCGGCTACGACCTGCGAAACCGCCGCCGATTGGGTTAAGTGCGTCATGCAGGGAATGGGATGGGGTCCAACGTAGGTACGGCGTGGGAGCAGAGAAGGTGGGGCGCGAACATGGCGGAGCCGATCGAAGCCAACTACACCCCCGACGGCGATGACTGGACCATCACGATCAAGGGTCGGGGCAGGACGCTGAAAGCCACGGCACCGGGCATCATCGCCGCTCGGGACCGCACCGACCAGCTCGTCGAGGAACTGGCCCCGGACGACGAGTACCGCACCGTGGTGCACCTGCTCAACGGCGACGCGGTCGAGTTCACCACGGCCTACCTGACCGCCCGGATGACCACCAAGTCCGAGCCGCCGCCCTCGGCCGAGCCGGAGGAGCCGCCGCAGCCGGAGCCCGCCGCCGAGGCCGCGCCGGCCAGGAAGGCTCCGAGCCCCCGGCCCCGCGAGCCGGAGGAGGCCTCGGCGGCCGACGAGGTGGCCTCGCCGTCGGCTAGCTGAAGATCTTCCGCAGCAGGAACAGGAAGATCAGCGCGCCGAGGCCGATCAGCGGGTACTTGACCTTCGGCTGGTTGAGCTTGCTGACCGCGCTCGCCCGGGCGTTGTCGACCAGCCGCTTGGGATTGGCCTGGGTGCCGAGCCGGTCCAGGGTCGAGGCCAGCGCGTCCCGCGCCTCCTCGATCTCCCGCTGAATGGTGTCTGGGTCCCTGGCCACGATTCCTCCTCGCCCGCATGCCTGGCGCCCCACCGTAGAGGAAACCGGCCCGGTCCGTGCGCCGACCCGCCGCCTCAGCCCGGAGCCACGCCCACCGCGGTGACGCGCCTCAGGAACCGGGGGTACCCGGGCCCGGCCGAGCCCCATGTGTGCTGGGCCATCACCCGAAGCCTCGGATACACCGCCGCCGCGATCTCCTCCTCGGTCCGGTCCGGATGGTCACACCACACGTGCAGCACCGCACCGAGGTTCCCGTCAGTCATCTACGGCCGCCAGCCGGCGTACATCACCGCGGGCGGCACGTTGAACGGCGCCGACACGCCGCCGGTCACGTAGTACGTGGGGGTGAACGCCGCGTTCTGCACCCGGTGTCCGGCGGCCACCAGGTCCGCCGGGCGGCACGCCGGCCCGCACCACGGCGTGCGGCCACCGGCCGACCAGTGCTCCACGACCACCTCCGGGCTGACCACGCCGGGCGCCCGGATGCCGTCGTTCCACATCCGCGCGGTCTTCCCGGCCGCGCGCACCACACCGCCTGCCCAGTCCACGAACCGGGCGAACGCGCGCGGCCCGGAAAGTCGCGGGTACGCGCGGAAGTCCCGGACGTACTCGTCGGCTCCGATGTGCCAGTACTCGCCGGGGAACAGCGGAAGAAACTCGCCGAGCAGGTCGCCCATCAGCGCGTAGGCCGCGGGATTCGACAGGTCGATGAGCCCGTCGCGTACCCGTCCGCGCCGGCTCACCAGCTTCAACTCCGGATGAGCGGCGAGGATCGCCCCCATGTGCGCGGGAAAGTCGATCTCCGGCAGCACCCGCACGTGGTAGCGGGCCGCGTACCCGACCAGTTCCTTGATCTCGGCCCTGGAGTAGTGCGCGGCGGACGTGATCTCCGGGTGCGTCCCGCTTTCCAGCCGGAACCCGAGGTCGTCGCTCAGATGCAGGTGCAGGTGGTTGAGCTTGAGATAGCCCAGCTCGCGGATCTGCCGCCGCAGGAACGCCATCGTGAGGTACTTCCGCCCGACGTCGAGCATCAGCCCGCGCTCGGGATAGGCCGGCCGGTCCTCCGCGCGGCCGGCCGGAATCACCCAGTCCTGGCGCAGGAGTTGGAGGAGCGTCCGGGTCCCGTGGAAGGCCCCGGCAGCGCCGGTCCCCCGGATCTCCGTGACCGGCCCGATGTCGAGCCGGTAACCCTCGCCGGACCCGCCGTCCATGCCGAGCACGACGTCACCCGGGCCCGCCCAGTGATCCCCGAGCCACGGAATGCTGACTCCGGTCACAGCTTGTAACTCACCGGCGAGCAGTTCGGCCGTGCCGGAGAGCCGGGGGTCCGAAGCCAGCACCCTGGTTCCCGGGCCGAACCGGTAGGCGCCCGTGCCGGGCATCCATGTCCGCAGAGCGGGAATCACCGCAGGTCCCCGGCCGCCCCCGACTGTCCACATGGGATCCGCCCTGCCGCCCGGAAACGGGATGTTCACCCCAGGTTTGACCCATCCATCGTGCCCACCGGCCGCGCGTCGACGCAAGAGGTTTCTTGCATCAGTAGCATTGCGTGTATGGGCTCTCACACTCGCGAACGGATCATGGATGTCGCCCTGCATCTGTTCGCCGAGAAGGGGGTCGCCGCCACCCCGATCACCGCGATCGAGAAGGCGGCCGGCCTGTCTCCGGGGAGCGGCAGTTTCTACCGCCACTTCAAGGATAAGACGGAGCTCCTGTCCGCCGTCGTCGACCGCGAGATGGTCCGGGTCAAGAAGGATCCGGACGCCCAGGTGTCGCACGCACCGGCGGACCTGCCGCCCGCCGAGGCCCTGGCCATCCAACTCCGCGCCGACCTCGACTTCCTGCGGGAACTGCTGCCGATGATGGCGATCCTGATGTGGGAACGTGGCCGGGCCCCGAACCTCGCCCAGCGGGTGCAGGAGACGATGGTCGAGCGCGGCGTCGACCTCGGCATCGCCGACCTGCTGTTCAAGGCCCCGATCGCGGTCGTCAAGGACGACCCCGCCGGGGCCGCCACCGTGATGATGTCCGCGGTCGTCGGCTACTTCCTGACGGTCGAGTACTTCGGCAGACCGCCAGCCGACGTCACCCCGGAACAGTTCACCCGGACGCTGGCCCGGTTACTCATCGACACCGGCGAGGAATCCCAGTAAACTAATTGGCTCCTCGCCAACAGACCGGAGACCCGGATGCCCTCCGCCCTGATCATCGGCACCGGCTTCGCCGGCATCGGCATGGCCATCGAGCTGCAGCGCGCCGGGCTCGGCGACGTGACGCTCCTGGAAAAGGCAGCGGACCTGGGCGGCGTATGGCGGGAGAACACCTACCCCGGCGCGGGCTGCGACATCCCGTCGCCCTACTACTCGTTCTCCTTCGCGCCCAACCCGTTGTGGCCCATGCGGTTCTCGCTGCGCGAGGACATTCACGCCTACCTCGGCGCGGTCACCGACCGGTACCGGCTGCGGGAGAAGATCCACTTCAACACCGAGGTCACCGGCGCCGCGTGGGACGAGGGACGCGGCGTGTGGCGGGTGGAGACGGCCACCGGCCGGACCTACGAGGCGAACGTCCTCATTCCCGCCGTCGGCCAGCTCTCCCGGCCGGCCTGGCCCGCCATCCCGGGCCGGGAGACGTTCACCGGGCACGCCTTCCACTCGGCGGAGTGGGACCACTCCGGTGATCTGACCGGCAGACGCGTCGCGGTGATCGGCACCGGAGCGAGCGCCATCCAGTTCGTGCCGCGGATCCAGCCGGAGGTCGGGCAGCTGACGCTGTTCCAGCGTTCCGCGCCGTACGTCGTGCCCAAGGCCGACACCGCCTACCGGCCGTGGCAGCACACCCTGTACCGCCGCATCCCGCAGACCCAACTACTGGAACGCGCTTTCTTCTGGGCGCTCTGCGAGTTCGCCACGGTCGGGTTGAAGAGCGACAACGCCATCACCAGGTCCGTCGACCTGCTCGCCCGGGCCATGCGCCGGCGGCAGATCAAGGACCCGGTGCTGCGTGCCAAGCTCACCCCGGACTACCCGGCCGGCTGCAAGCGGGTGCTGTTCGCCAGCAACTACTACCCCGCGCTCACCCAGCCGAACGTGTCCGTGGAAACCAACCCCGTCAAGGAGATCACCCCGACCGGCGTGCGCACCGCGGGCGGCGCGCACCATGCGGCCGACGTGATCATCTACGCCACCGGCTTCCGCACCACCGAGTTCCTCGGCCCGATGAAGGTGCTCGGGCTCGCCGGCCGCGATCTGCGCGACATCTGGAGCGGCGGCGCCCGCGCGTACTACGGCATCGCGGTTCCCGGTTTCCCCAACATGTTCCTGATGTACGGCCCGAACACCAACCTGGGCTGTGGTTCGATCATCTACATGCTGGAGCGGCAGGCCCGCTACATCCGCCAGGCCGTGCAGCACCTCGCCGCCACCGGATCGTCCTCTGTGGACGTTCGGTCGGAGGTCGCGGACCGCTTCGACGAGGAGGTGCAGCGCCGGCTGGGCCACAGCGTCTGGTCGCTGTGCCGCAGCTGGTACCGGGAGCCCACCGGCCGGATCTCCACCAACTGGCCGGGCCTGGTGTCCGAATACCACCGCAGAACCAGGACCCTCGACCCGTCCGACTACCGGGTGACGCCATGACCACAGCGACGCCGCGCTGGCGCAGACTGGAACCCGACCAGCGCCGCGAGCAGATCCTCGTCTGCGCCATCAAACTGTTCGGTGAGCGCCCGTACTCCGCGGTGTCCACCACCGAGCTCGCCCGCGAGGCCGGCGTGGCCCGCGGGTTGATCAACCACTACTTCGGCACCAAGCGCGATCTCTACCTGGAGGTCGTGCGACGGATGGTGACCCTGCCGGAGAGCGCCGTACGCCGGCTGCCCAAAGGCTCGCTGGACGAACGCGTCGACAGCGCCGTCGCCTGGTTCCTGGACGCGGTGTCGCGCAACCCCAAGACCTGGCTCGCCGCCATCGGCGCCGAGGGCGTCGGCGACGACCCGGAAGTCGATCGGATCCTCGCCGAGGCCGACGACATCGCCGCCGAGCGGGTGCTCGAGGCCGCCGACCTCGCGCACGTGGTGGCGCACCGCGAGGAGCTGCGCGCGATGATCCGCAGCTACAACGCGCTGGTGCGGGCCGCCGCCCGGGAATGGCTGGTCCGCGCCACCCTGCCGCGCGAGCACGTCCAGCTCCTGCTCACCAACACCCTGCTCTCCATCCTCCGCGACACGTTCCCCACCGTCCGCAAGGACTAGAGCGCGTACTCCAGCGTGTAGGTGTGCGAGCCGTCCTCGTCCCGCTTGATCATGATCTGCCCGGTGATCCCGGCAAGCTCATCGCCGCCGGTGCCAGGAACGATCTTCACCGCGAACCCGTCCGGCCCCGCCGTGTGCATCAGCACGAAACTGCCCTTGCGCCCGTGCACGCTGCCCGTGACCCGCTCCACCGCCACGTACGCCACACCCTGGAACTCGCCACCGTCCCCGGGAACGCTCACCCCGAGCATGTTCACCACGCTCGTGCCCGCCAGGTCACCCTGGAACGTCTTGGTCAACCGGGTGCGGCCGAGCTTCGCCGCCTCGCCCTCGTCGAAGATGTCGTCGTCCCAGGAGTCGATCTCGAACGTCCCGGTCGCGCTCTGGCTGCTCATGCCGATCATTTTGACTGCGGCAACTTCACCGCGCGCCTCCGGGTGGCCGGCGCCGACGGCGGCGGCACCACCGGCCCGATGTCCCCGTCCGGCGCCTCATCCAGGTCGACGATCACCGGCGCATGATCGCTCGGCCCGGTCCCCTTCCGCGCATGCCGGTCCACCCACGCCGCCTTGACCCTGGTCGCGACCGGCCCGGTGGCCAGCACCAGGTCGATCCGCATCCCCAGGTCCTGGTGGAACATCCCCGCCCGGTAGTCCCAGTAAGTGAACACCCGCTTATCCGGCCACCGGTCCCGCACCACGTCGCTCAGCCCCACGCCCTGCAGCTCCGCCAACGCCTCCCGCTCCGGCGCCGTCACGTGCGTCTGCCCGACATACGCGGCAGGATCGAACACGTCCTCGTCGGCCGGCGCGATGTTCATGTCCCCACACACCACCGCGTCCGTCGGCCCCGCCGCGATCACCTCTCGCAACGCCGCCAGCCACGCCAGCTTGTAGTGATAGTGGTCGGAGTCCGGCACCCGCCCGTTCGGCACGTACACCGAGTGCACCCGCACCCCACCGCAGGTCGCCGCCACCGCCCGCGCCTCCTGGTGCGGAAACCCCGGCGCCCCCGCCACCCCGGTCACCACGTCGTCGAGCCCAACGCGCGACAGGATCGCCACCCCGTTCCACTGCACCTCGCCGTACACCGCGACCTCGTACCCCCGGTTCGCGAGCTCCTCGCCGAGCAACGCGGTGAAGGCGTCGTCGGCCAGCTTCGTCTCCTGCAGGCACACCACATCCGGCCGCCGCTGATCCAGCCACGGCAACAACCGCGGCATCCGCTGCTTGACCGAGTTCACATTCCACGTCGCGATCCGCACCACGCCAACGTTAGCCGTGCGCACCGACGCTCAGCAGGCGGAGGGTGCGGTCTACCAGCCCGGCACGGAACTCGTCGGTGATCGGCTCGTGGCTGACCAGGAGGCGGAAGTAGACGGGGCCGAGCAGCGACTCGGTGGCCGCGACGGCGTCCACGTCCGGGGTTGCGTCGCCGCGCCGCTGCGCTCGCCGGATGATCTCCGCCGTGCGGTCGAGGATGCCGGCCCAGTAGCCCCGCGCGGCCTCGGCGAGGTCGCCGTCCGCACTGCCGGCGACCAGCCGCAGCATCACCGCGGCGGCCGGCGTTCCCACCGTGCCCGCCACCCGCGCGAGCACGTCCTCGAGATCCTCGCGCAGCGTGCCGGTGTCGGGCAGCGGGGTGTCCAGCGGGGTCAGCTCGACGAGCAGGTCCGCCATCAGCCGCTCGGTCGACAACCACCGGCGGTAGATGGTGGCCCGGTGCACGCCCGCCTGCTCGGCCAGCCGGTCGACGGCCAGGTTCTCCGGATCCCCACTCTCCAACGCCCGGCGCACGGCCTCGAACACCCGCGCCCGAACCTGCGCGTTCCGCCCCCCGGGCCGAGCCTTCACCTGATCAACCGACGCCACCCGCGCATCCTATCGCGACATCCGTCGCAACAGTGTTAACCTCACTACCACGACAACCGTCGCATTAATGAGGAGTGCCCGTGACCGACCTGTGGCACCAGCTGGTGCTCATCTGGATTCACCACCCGGCCCGGTTCCAGGAATACCTGGCGGAGATGGCGCCCATCGTCACCCGGTACGGCGGCGCCGCCGACCAGATCTTCACCCCCACCGCCATCCAGGCCGACGGCCTCACCACCCCAGACGCCGCCAACCTCGTCCACTACGACAGCCGCACCGCCTTCGACGCGTTCTCCGCCGACCCGGCGTTCCTGAAGATCAAGCACCTTCGCGACACGTCCGTCGACCTCCGCACCTTCGACGGCCGCCTCACCCAGGCCAACCCGACCCGACCCGGCGCGGACCGGGTCTATCTGATCGAGATCGGCCACGCCCCCGAGCTCGTGGAACCGGCCCTGACCAGCGATGACCGCCGGACCGAGTACACCCTCGACGTCGAGCCCACATGCGCCGCCGACCGTCCGCTCAACCGGGTCCGGATCTCCTCGTTCCCCTCACCCGCACAACGCGCCGCGTTCGACTGTGCCCACGACCCGACGGGCATCATCCGAATCGACACGGTGCTCAGCCCGGCCCCAAATCTCCCATCGTCGCCGAGCTGATGGTCCCGTCGGCGACGCTGTGCGCGACGATGCTGTGCGCCGTTCGAAAGAGCCGCCGAGCCTGCAAAAACAGGTACACATCGAGCACGACGACGGCCAGGAACACCACGACCTTGACCGAGGTCGGAACGTGAAGATTTAACAATATAGCTGTCCCCAGAATGGGCAACGGCACAAGAATCGCGTCTCGAAACTCGCTCTCCGACCTGATCCGGTCGTATTCCGCATAAAGTTCCGGTTTGGCCATGATGAGCCGTGGACCCATGGTGAGAACCTCGTTGAGGACACGAATCGCCATCCGCTCGCTCTCCTCGGAACCCGGCACCTCCGCCCCGCCGCCCGGCGGCCGGACAGCCTCATAGGCATGGATCATGTTGGTATACAACCGGTTGATGGCACGCCGGCTGATCGGCCGGAACAGCCCGCGCCACCCACCGGGCAGCCCGGCAAGGTTCTCGGGAGTTATCCTCGCCATGTACCGCCAACTTCGCCGGTACAGCATTGACTGCGCCGTCACGCTGGTAACCTCACCGACCAGCAGGCACACAACGCTGATGGCGACCAACCGGCCGCTCACCCCAAAAAGGTTCAGCAACTGCTCAGCCGGCGCACTGAGAATGGACCGCCCACCCGCTCGGTCCCGCCACACACCGGCACCCAGCAACCACACCGCCGCAAACCACATATACCCCGCGACCAACGCACTACGAACGTGCCGAAGGCCGGGCATGATCGACGCAAGCATGCGGCATGTTCGCACGACCAGGTCCCCTGAGGTGAGGACGCTGGTCGGCGGCCACGCGCCCAGCGCCGGGTCAGCAGGAGCTGGCACCGTGGGGGTCTGGGGGCTCGGCCCCAGACCCCCACGCGACCCGGTTTCCGCGCTCTCCGCGGACACACGTCCGCTGAGCGTGGGCCTAACGTGGCACAACCCGAACTCTTCGGTGCTCGTCGAGCACCCCGAGATCGCGATCCGTCCGATGCACACCCGACGCCTCACCTCCCAGATTTGCGCAGGTCAACGGCGCTGAGGGTGATTGATGGGACCGCGGGGCGGGCAGAATGGCGTCCGGTCAGCCAATGCCGGTTCGCTCGTCGACGCGCCGCAACGTGTAGCTCACAACGACCGTCCTGGCACTAATGAATTGGGTGTGGCTCCTTTGGAGGGAGTTGTCCATCGTGATCGGGGTGATCGGGTCTGGTGTGGCTGGTGGGACCGGTGGGGCGTTGACCAATGCTCTGAAGGCGGCCTTCGGGACGCTGGACGTCCTGAAGGCCGCCTTCAGGGCAGGTGTCGACCGCCCAATAGTCACATCGATCCCACCTGCCTCACCAGCCACGGCCCCGGCCAAACTCACATCCCTGGCAACGACGCCCGACGACACGAGGGGCAACGACGAGCAACTCCCTCCAACGGAGCCACGCCCTAATGAATTCCCGGAGGAGCGGGGTTCACAGCTCATCGTAATCCAGGAGACCGTTCTCCAATACGTGTTGACGGAAACCGCCGGGACCGAAAGGCAGGAAGTAGTCACTTTGCAAGAGGGTGTCGGCCAACTCCTCAACCATCACTGTCGTGAGTTTCTTCTCGCGAATCGCCTCACACAGCAGCGGAACGGTCGATAAGACCCGAATCCCCTTCTCCTGTGCGATCTGGCGTGGCGTCGTCTATCACCACTTCGCATTTGTAGACTTGCCCCATAGCCAGAACCCCGCATTCGCCCAAGTTCTTGCCGTTCGCAACCAGTCGGTCGCGGTAGTGCGCGAACGCTGCGACATAGTCAGGGTTGCACGATCGGTAGACACGGATCCAATCAGCTTCGAGCACCCCGCGAACGGCCGACGCGTGCTCGGCGGCGTTATTGAGTTCACGCTCGACGCTGTCAGGAATGTAGATGGGTCGCTCTCCTGCGAGAAACCCCAAAACTCCCAACCACCCCTGCGCCGCGAAGTGTCGCAATGGCCCGGTGTCGAACACCCAGGCGTTGTTGCCTGGAACCGTCACGAGACAAAATCCCAGATCTCATCGGGCCGCCGCTCGCGAATGCTCGGCAGATCCGCCTCGTCAAAAGTACCTTGAAGCAAGTCCAGAGCCCGCTCCCGGCTGATCCGCTCGTCGCGCACGAGTCGCAGTACTGCGAGCGAAAAAGGCCGGGGAACCGTCGTCCCCTCCAACTCTTCGAGGGGGACGTACAAGTTCATTTCAACCATGTCCGTCTTGGTGGTGCGGCACCTACGTACCGAAGCGATTGTCTCGCTGTCAGCCAACCCCATATCATTCAACCGCGTGGCCAGGGTGGCCATGTCAACTCGAAACTCACTTGCCAGCAGAATCGCCGCGCCGCGCTCTCCGGAGCCGTCAACCGTCTCAGGCCATTTTCGCGTGAGCGCAGCTCCAGGTAGAAGAAGTGCACGCGCGAAACGATCAATGCGCGACTCCATCGGCAAGGTGTGGTCAGAGTAGTCAGCTACTCGCCAGTCGACGGTGTAGTCATCTGCAATCAGATAGTGACCAAGCTCGTGCGCCAGCGCAAGCCGCCTGCGACCGACCTTCATGTGACTGTTGACAAGGGTGACACCACCGCGAGGCAGCAAGATCGTCCCGGCGTCAGCGGTGTCCTTGCCGATATCACGAGAGAACGCCAAGAGTCCGACGCTGGCAACACTGTCGGAGAGTTGACGGATTGGGTCCTCTGCTTCAAGGCCCATCAGAGTGCGTGCTTGCACAGCAAGTGCCTCGGCCTCGGCGTTGGTCGAAGGTGGCGCGATGCCAGCCTGATCGACCGCGCCAGCAGCATCCAACCCCAGTTGGTCGACTCCTAGCGAGGCAATGAACTCGACCTCATCGGCGAACTTCGCGAGTAGCGCGTCGATCTGCGAGTCCGTGGTGTCCAGCCCCTGGCTGGACCGGTGCGAGACAAGCGCCGGGGTGGGCTCCTCGAAGAAGGTAGACATGCGCACACCGATCGCAGCGGCGATGTCGGACAGTTCGAGCGCCGTGACCTTGCGAACGCCCCCCTCGATCTTGTTCACCGCCGTGCGCTCAAGACCGATAGCTTGCCCGAGTTCCTCTTGACTCACGCCTGCGCGCTTGCGTGCATCTCGGATGCGCTCACCTAGTGTCCGCGCGTCAACGTTGCCCATACGTGCGATTATCGCACAATCCAGCCGCTACGCGGAGGGTAACACGAGCGAGCGGGTGTGCTTCCCGGTGGACCTAACGCATCAGCATACGAACCGTTCGGGCGCCCAGCGCACGAACACGCGGGGGTCTGGGGGTCGCCCCCCAGAAGATACGACGGACAACCTGGTCCGCGCCGTCTGCGGACACACGTCCGCTGAGGACGTGGGGCCGGGGGGAGTCGAACCCCCACTGGCTGGAACCTAAATCCAGTGCCTCTGCCTGTTGGGCTACGGCCCCTCGTTGTGTTGCGCGTGCAGCCTAGCCAGGTGGTTGTGTCATCATGCAGGCATGGAGGTGCCCCGGCCGCTGCGGGCGGCGGTGGACTGGTTCGAGGCGCGGGGTGTCTACGTGCCGGGTGAGGATAACCGGATGCTCTCGCTGTGGCGGGACTTCGGCTGGTTGATCATCGCTTGGCTGTTCACGGTGAGCGTGTTCGTGATCTTCTTCGCGTTGGCGGCGTGAGGCCTTAGTTGGGCTGAAGAGGCTCGTTCGTTCACTCCAGGTGCCCTTACGGTCACAGCTCGGCTACAGGTACGACTCAACGGGTCAACATGGGCACCTGAACGGGCGCCAAACGTTCATCGTGGAGAGGCAACACATCACGCTCCCCGTCGGAAAGAAGCCACTACGTGAACCTGCTCAGGCTCACGGGCGCCTGCTGCACATTGATTCTTGCAGCCGCCTGTGCCGCGGGGCCCTACTCCGACGCCGCTCCGGACCCCCAGCGACTCAGCGGGAGCCAGACCACCAGCAGCTCGGCGCGCGGCGGCGAGACGAGCGCCCGCCCTGGAGGCCGGCACACGCTGGCCGGCGAGCTGGCGGTCACGGTGTCGGCGCCGAAGGCGTTCACCCCTACCGAGACCGCCTCACCGCACACGCCGCGCGCGGTGGCGTTCGAGTTGACCATCGACAACGAGGGGTCGGACGTCTACCGGCCTGCGCAGCTGGCGGTCACCGCGACGAGCAACGGTGTGGCCGCGCTCCAGGTGATCGACTCGACCCAGGGGTACACCGGCATCGTCGGCGCCGACGATCTGCCGCCGGGCGAGCACCTGCGGGTGGCGGTGGCGTTCGCGATCCCCAAGGAGCCGGCCGAGGTCACGCTGCGGATCCAGCCCAACGCGGCCGACGGCGGCGGGTCCACCCTGTTCCAAGGCACCGTGTAGGTGTGTCGGGACGGCACGCTAGCGTCCGTCCCATGAGTGAGCAGAAGCGGCTGGCCGAGGGAGACGCGGCGCCGGAGTTCAGCCTTCCCGACAGCACCGGCGAGCAGGTGTCGCTGTCCGACTTCCGTGGCCGCACGGTCCTCGTCTACTTCTACCCCGCCGCCGGCACGCCCGGCTGCACCAAGCAGGCCTGCGACTTCCGGGACAACCTGGCCGGGCTGAACGACGCCGGCTTCGACGTCATCGGGATCTCGCCGGACAAGCCGGCCAAGCTCGCCAAGTTCGTCGCCGACGAGAAGCTCACCTTCCCGCTGCTGTCCGACGAGGGCCGCGCCGTGCTCACCGAGTGGGGGGCCTACGGCGAGAAGCAGAGCTACGGCCGCACGATCACCGGGGTGATCCGCTCGACGTTCGTGGTCGGGCCGGACGGCAAGATCGCCAAGGCGCTGTACAACGTCAAGGCGACCGGCCACGTGGCCAAGCTGCGCAAGGACCTGGGCATCTAGCTCCCGCTCAGCGGCACACCCGTTTCGAAACCCACCCGCTGTGGCCTATGGTCGGCTCAGGCCGGCAATGGTTAGTAAACCTGCCTAATCATTGTCGGCTCGCGGACCCTGCCACAGAGGAGTGGGTATGAAGCGAGGGCGATCGCTCGTGCTGTTCGGGCTCACCGCACTGGCCGCTGGCCTCACGCAGGCCGCGCCCGCCACCGCCGGCGGGGTGTCCCCCGCCGCGGCCACCCGCTACGAGGCGGAGAGCGGCACCTGCCAGGGGACCATCGACGCCAATCACACCGGGTTCTCCGGCACCGGGTTCTGCAACCTCACCAACGCCACCGGTAGCTTCGCCGAGCTCACGGTGAACGCGGCCGGCGCCGGCAACGCCACGGTGGCCATCCGGTACGCCAACGGCACGACCACCGACCGGCCGATGGACCTCGCGGTGAACGGCACGACCCACGCCACGGCGGTGTCCTACGCCAGCACCGGCACCTGGGACGACTGGCAGTCCAGGACGTTCACGGTTCCGGTCAACGCCGGCACGAACCTGGTGCGGTTCACCTCCACCACGGCGAACGGCGGACCCAACATCGACTTCATCGACGTCGACTCGGCCGCCGCGTTCACCGACCTGCAGGCCGAGGACGCGACGATCACCCAAGGCGTGGTGGAGTCCAACCACACCGGCTTCACCGGGACCGGCTTCGTCAACTACGACAACGTCACCGGCAGCGCTGTCGAGTTCGCCAACGTCAGCGCCGCCGCGGCCGGCCCGGCCAGCCTGACGTTCCGGTTCGCCAACGGCACTACGACCGACCGGCCGATGCGGATCACCGTCAACGGCACCGACATCGCCGCGGCGCAGAGTTTCCCCGGCACCGGGAACTGGGACACCTGGCAGGAGATCGCGCTCAACGCGACGTTGCGGGCCGGCACCAACACGGTTCGGACCACCGCGACCACCGCGAACGGCGGGCCCAACCTCGACCGGCTCCGGGTCGGCGCTCCCGCGGACACCATCCGGCCGACCGCGCCCGGCCAACCGTCCTGCTCCGACGTCGGCTTCGACGCGCTGACGCTGGACTTCCCCGGCTCGACCGACAACGTCGGCGTGGTGGCCTACGACGTCTTCAACCTCGGTCAGAAGATCTTCGAGGCGCCCAACCCGCCGGGGCCGCCGGTCCGGGTCACCGGCCTGTCCCCGAACACCCGCTACCAGATCTCGGTGTTTGCCCGCGACGCCGCCGGCCTCGAGTCGGACACCAGCCCCGAGGTGGTCTGCACCACCACCGCCGATCCGGGTGACCCGACGCCGCCGACCACCCCCGGCGCACCGACCGTGACCAACGTCGGACAGACCAGCGCGACGCTCACGTGGGCGGCGTCCACCGACAACCGCGGCGTCGTCCGCTACGACATCCGGCTGGAGAGCAACAACTCGGTGCTCGACTCGGTGACCGGCAACCCGCCGCCCGCCACACGGAACACCACGGTGCTCGCCTGCGGCACGACGTACACGATCCACATCGTGGCCAAGGACGCCGCCGGCAACACGTCCGCGAAGAGCACCCCGCCGGTCACGTTCAGCACGGCCGCCTGCGGTGGTGGCAACAACCCGGGCACACCGGCCGCGGTGAGCACCGGCTGGTCCATCCCGTGGGACCTGTCCTGGTCGCCCGACGGCACATTCGCCCTGGTGACCGAGCGCGACACGTTCCAGGTCTTCAAGATCAACAAGAACGGCAGCGGCAAGACGATGGTCGGCACCGTGCCGAACAGCCAGACCACCGACGGCGAGGGCGGTCTGATGGGCGTGGCGTTCTCCCTGACCTGGAACGGCACATCCGACCAGGACGTGTTCTTCATGCACACCTCCTCGGAGGGCAACCGGGTGGCGAAGATGACCTTCAACGGCACCGCGCTGTCCGGCTACACCTCGATCCTCACCGGCATCCGCAAGAGCCGCTTCCACAACGGCGGGCGGATCCGGTTCGGCCCGGACGGCTTCCTCTACGTGGCCACCGGCGACTCCCAGCAGAGCAACCTCGCCCAGGACCCGAACTCGCTCAACGGCAAGATCCTCCGGATCACCAAGACCGGCGCCGCCGCATCCGGCAACCCGTTCGGCACCAGGGTCTGGACCCTCGGCCACCGCAACATCCAGGGCCTGGCCTGGGACGCGCAGAACCGTCTCTGGGAGTCCGAGCTCGGCAACTCCGCCTTCGACGAACTGAACCTGATCGTGGCCGGCCGCAACTACGGATGGCCGACCTGCGAAGGCACCTGCAACGTCTCCGGCATGACCAACCCCAAACGCACCTGGACCCCGGCCGAAGCCTCCCCCAGCGGCCTCGCCTTCGCCAACGGCGCCCTCTTCATGGCCGCCCTCCGCGGCCAGCGGCTCTGGCGGATCGTCCTCAACGGCGAGAACGTCTCCTCGGTGACCCAGCACTTCAACGGCACCTTCGGCCGGCTCCGGCTGGTGGTCAAGGTGCCGGGCGAGAACGCCATCTGGTTCGGCACCACGAACGCCGACAACAACGGCAGCGGCGGCCCCGGCTCCGATCGGATTCTCCGCTCCAACCTCACATAACATGAATTACCCTCAGTGCCGGGAGGGTGATGTATAGTGAACAGCGAGGGCGACAGAGACCCGGCCACCTCTTTACGAAACGAACTTTCCGGATCTGTCCGCGGAAATAGCGTAACACTTGACCGCCTGTCAAACGTCGCTGAGTAGTCTGGTAGGAATTCGCCAGCAGTCATTCGATCATGAAGGGTGATGGCATGCGGCGGATTCGGAGAGCGACGGTTGCGCTCATAGCCACCATCACGTTGTTGCTACTCCTCGGCTACTCGGCAAGTGCTTCCCAACATTGGGCTGGCTGTCCGGAGGCTTCTCAGTCGCAGTTCGATGACGGCTCGCCATAAGTCTGTTGGAGGCGATCCAATTTCGCTGGATCTCGTAGGCGGCCAGTGGCGCAGGGCCAGGTGGCACGTGCCGGCTCGACACCGTGCCACCTGGCCTGCGGAAGGTTGCGCAGGCGATTCGCGACACGATGTTCACACAATGTGACACATGACGAGTGAGCTGTGGTGGGACGACGACGGCGTCACCTACATCACTCGACGCTTCGAGCGCTACCCCGGAGCAAGGGGGCATCGAGCCCGCTTGGACGCTCGACCCGGCGGTCGACCCGCATCGGATAGTCCGCGAGCCTGACCCGAGAAGCTGGTCGGCCACACGCGGATCATCGGGTACTCGTCAAGTGCCGGGGTTCGTTCTTACCGTGATCGTTGATCCGGAGGACAACTCCGGGGTCACCGCATGGAAGACCCGCGGAGCGGACCTGCGCGACTACCTCGAAGGTAAGGAGGCACCGCTATGAACGATCCCGCCGCGGCCACTCGCCGAGCGCGGCATGCCGCCATCCGAGCCGAGGTCGCAGACGAGGAAACCGAGGCCGCCGAGAACGCGGCGGCGCTTGATGTGTCGCTCCATCTTCGGATCAGTCAGTCTCTTGATACCGAACTACGCAAGCGTGCCGCCGCAGAACATATCCCCACCTCCGCGTTGGTCCGTCGGCTGCTCACGCAAGCCGTCCATCAGCGTGACACTGGCGCGCTCACGGCCGCAGAGGTCGAGGAGATCGCGCGGCGGGTTGCCCGTGAAGAGCTTCAACGTGGATAGTCCAATCGTATGCGGTCCGAGCACCGTTGGGTGACG
Source organism: Actinophytocola sp. (assembly GCF_036002505.1). GTDB lineage: Bacteria > Actinomycetota > Actinomycetes > Mycobacteriales > Pseudonocardiaceae > DASYTH01. The sequence continues at coordinate 47,796 of NZ_DASYTH010000223.1, forward strand.
ATGTTCGGACGTCAAGATCGTGAGCGGAGAGGAAGCCAACCAGGGGTTCTAACCGGGCAGAGGGTCCAGCCCGAGTTCGGTGACGAAGAAGGTTAGTTCTTCGTGTTCACGGTCGCGCATCTGTTGGGGTGTCATGCGGGTGTTGTGGCCGCAGTCGCGAATTCGGAGCAGGATCGGGTGGGGTGCGGAGGTGGCGTGCTGGAGTCGGGCGGCCAGCTTCATGCCGTGCCAGGAGGGGCAGAAGGGATCTCGGAGGGCGCAATCGAGGAGGACCGCGGGGTAGGCGACGCCGTCCTGGACCCGGTGGTAGGGCGAGTAGCGGTGGAGCGCCGCGGCGTCCCGAGGGCGGTCGGGGTCGCCCAGGTCGGGGCGGATGATCGCGGTCATGGTGTCGCCGTCCTGGCGGCAGCGGAGCAGGTCGGCGATCGGGAGCATGGGGACGGCGGCGCGGAACAGGTCGGGGCGTTGGGTGATCGCGGCGAGGGCGGGCAGGGAACCGGCGGAGGTGCCGAAGATGCCCAGGCGGTCGGATGCGGTGAGACCGTGCGCGATGAGGTCTTCGGCGATCGTGTGGACGTCGTCGAAGGTGGTTTGCTTGGTGGACAGGCGGGCGGCGTGCCACCAGCGGGGGCCGAACTCGCCACCGCCGCGGGGGTGGGCGTGGACGTAGACGCCGCCGAGTTGTACCCAGGCGGCGGGGAGCGTGAACAGGTACGCCGGTGGCCAGGGGTTGGCGAGGGCTCCGTAAGCGCTCATCACCGTGGGCTGGGGCACTTCCAGGTCCACGTCCGCGCGGGCGAGGACGAGGTAGGGGATGGAGGTTCCGTCCTGGCTGTGGGCGGTGCGGTGGTGGACCACGACATCACCGGCGACGACCCTCGGCGGGGTGAGCTCCGCCAGCGAGCCGGTGGCCAGGTCAAAGCGGTACGCGGCGGGTGAGCGGGTCAACGAGGAGAACACGAACGTGCACTCCTCGGGTCCGGGTGCGACCAGGCTGCCGCGTTCCGGGCCCGGCCAGGCCAGCCCGTCGCCGGGGAGCGGGATCTCGCCGGGAGAACCGCCGTCCGGGTCGAGGAGGAGCAGCCGGAACGCGCCGGCGACGTGCTTGCCGATCACCAGCCGGTTTCCCACCGGAATGGCGTTGAGAAGCACGGCGCCGTCGGAGGGCGGCAGCAACTCGGTCCAGCGGGTCCGGTCGGTGGGTGCGTCCAGCGGGATGGACACCACCCGGCCGTTGGGGTGGAGGTCGGTGGCGACCGCGACGAAACGATCTTTTATCACGTTTCCCTTGTAGCTGCCGCGGACACCGCTGAGGAACGGCCGCCAGGGCTCACCCGCGGCGAGGTGCCGGATGAACAGCGGCCGCTGGTCGACGCCGTAGACCAGCGCGTGACCGCTCTCCGGCGACATGACCACCCGCCAGGCCGGTGCGGCGCACTCCAGCTCCTGCCGCTGCGCCGGATTCGAGTCCAGGCGGCGCAGGTAGACACCGGGCGCCGAGGTCGCGGACTCGGGGACCACGTAGTAAAACCCGGTGCCGTCGGGCAACCAGGTCACGGTGCCGACTCCGTCATGGGGAAGCCCGTCGAGCAGGACCCGGCCCGTGTCCACGTCGATGACCCGCACCTGGACCGGCTCACCGCGCTCGGACACGCCGTAGGCCAGCGCCCGCCCGTCCCGGGTCGGCTCCCAGAACAGCAGCGCCGTCAGGGCATCCGCGTCGGTGCCCCGGTCGATGGCGTTCAGGTCCACGATCCGGTGACCGGGCCCGGTAGGCGTGTCGGCCACCTCCACCGCGGCCAGGCGAGCGTCGTCCGGCACCAGCTGGCGAAACCACCGGTCCCCGTGGCGCTCCGGGGCCCATTGCCACAACGCGTTGGCATACAGGCGATCCACCGTGTCACGGCAGCGTTGCCATTCCGGTGCGGCACGCAGGTATCCGGTGGTGAACCGGTTCTGTGCCGACCGCCACGCGGCGACCTCGGGGGTGTCACCCTCCAACCACTGGTATGGATCCTTGAAGTCGATTCCACCGATCGAGTTGGGCTCGGGGCGCACGGCGGTGGCCGGGTAGCTCGGAATGCCGGTCACGAAAGCCATCCTCCCTACACTGGCGACGGCGGCCGGTGGACGGATGCGGTCCACCGGCCGCCGCTTTCGGAGTCAGTGGCTCGTCTCCCGACGAACCGGCTGAATCACAGGCAGTTCGGACCGTGCAGCGCCGAGATCGACGTCAGGACGGCCGACGGAGCGAAGGACGCCTGCTCCTCAGCCGGCTCCTCCAGCTCCTGTAGCTCGAGAATGAACTCCACGAAAGGTCACCTCCTTTCCACCGATCGCACTCACCGGGCCACGGCGGGGCGCCGCGGTGGCCCGGAGACCCAAGGACCCAGCAGCGGCAGGGCGGGAACCGAGCCGGCGCGCACCGCGTGGGCAGCGAGCAGGACACCGGCCGTGCCCGTGGCCAGATCCATGGACAGGCGCAGGCACTGATCGCCGGGGAATACCGGCCGTCCCCGGTGCCGGACCGCGTGCCAGGACAGGCGGCTCAGGTGCGCCCTCGCCGCGCCCAGCAACCGTTGGTCACCGGTGCGCTCGTGCTCGACCGCCAGCGCCGCCATGAGCCCGGCGCGGCCGGTGAACAGACCGGGAAAGAGCACGAACTCGGTGTCGCACGCGGCCAGCAGCCGGCGCTGCACGGCGGACAGCTCCTCGTCCGGGCTGACCTGCAGATACTGGCCGAGTGCCACGGTGATGCCCGCGCTGCCGACCGCCAGGTACGGCATCAGCCGCTCCTGCTCGAGCACCTGCAGCGAGTTCCGCCCGCCGTCCCGGCAGTAGTCGAGATCCCGGCGCAGCGCCGTGACCGCCAGCTCGAGAAGGGCGTGATCGCCGGTGTCCCCGTGCAAGCGGAGGAACAGCAGCGCGGCACCGGAGAAGCCGTACATCAGGCCGGCGGCCCGCGGACGGTCCGGAGTGGACTCACCGTCCCGCACGAGCTGGCCGAGCCGCTCGGCGATGCGCAACGCGTGCTCGCGCAGCGCCGGATGCGCGCCGTCCCGGGCGAAGTCCAGCAGGTTCAACCCGGCGCCGGCCAACCCGCCGAACAAGCCGATGCCGCGCACCTCGATATCGAGCGCACGATCCAGGACGTTCAGCGCCTCCTCGTGCCGTCCCAGGAGATCGAGAACCTGGGCGACGCCGGGTAACCCTTGGTACAGCCCGGCAGACGGCTGCCGCGCGCGCCGGGCCGCGCGGACCAACCAGTCCACGTGCTCCGGCCGTGGCGAGTGGCCGGTGGCCGCGAGGGCGTACAGCACGCCGGCCGCGCCGTAGGCCAGTCCCAGGCCGCCGTAGCGGAACTGGTAGACGTCGCCGGGAAACAGCCGATCATCCCGGTTGGGGGTGGCGCTGGCGACGATGGCCTCCGCCACGGCCGGCAGCTCGTCCGTCCACTCGGGACAAGCCGGGTCCGGCGTGGTGGGTGGGCGGCCGAGGCACAGGTCGTCACGCAGGTGCCGGGCGAACGACTCGGGTACGGCGAACCGGTCCCGGATGATCCGTACGAACAGGTCCACCTTCCCCGGGTCGCGCGCGTGCACGGTCGGGGCGAACGTCAGGAACAGCCACAGCCGCACGCAGGCCAGCGCGTACCGGTCGATGTCGAAGCCGGAGCAGCCCTCCGGTGCGGCGAAGCCCGGCGCGCCGAGGCCCAGCCGGCGATTCTCGGTGACCGGGAAGGCCAACTCGAAGTCCACGAACGCCACCCGGCCGTCCGGGCGCACGATGATGTTGCCGGGATGGCAGTCACCGAAGACGACGCCCCGCTCGTGCATGGCGGCCAACGCGGCGGCCACCTTGCCGGAGATCTCCAACGCCCAGGCGACGTAGCCGGCGCCGTCCCGCTCGTCCAGTCCGAGCTCGGGGTAGCGCTCGCTGAGACAGGTGCGCAGCCCCTCGCCCTCGAGATATTCCTCGACCAGGAAATGGTGCTCCCAGCAGGTGAAGTAGTCCAACGGGGCCGGCACGACGTCCACATCGGACAATTGGCGGAGGGTGCGGTGCTCCCGGGCCAACCGGGCGACCGCGTCGTCGCCGTTCGCGTCGAGTCCGGCTCCGGGGCGTGCCTCCTTGAGGACCACCCGGCCACCGGTGCGGGTGTCCACCGCCAGGTACACCCCACCCCCGTTGGAGAAGTGCAGCGGGTGCTCGATCCGGTAAGGGAACTCCGGTGGCCGTTCCCGGTTGGCCGCGGTGACCCGCTCGGCCAGGAAACCGGGAACCGGCGCCCAGGCGGGCTTGTAGCCGCCGGGCCGGCGCACGTCGGGGACCAGCCGGCCGTCCGGAGCCGCCACGGCCAGAACCCGATCGCCGGTCTCGTCCAGGCAGTATCGCCCGGTGAAAGCGCCGTACCGGAGGTAGACCGGGCCGTCGCGCCAGCGCACGTCGCTGAGGATGTAGGGGCCGGGTTGCCCGACCAGCGCGTGGCCGAGGTCGGCGGTCGTGCGCTCCAACGCCTCGTCCCCGATCGGGTAGATCGTGCAGAACTTGCCGCTGGACGCGCGATCCGCGTACTTGGAGTTCAGCAGCAGCACGACGTCACGGCTGCGCAGGAACTTGAAGGCGATCTCGTGTTGAACGCAGAACTCCCATACCACGTTCAACACGTCGCCGGCCGTGTCCGGACCGGCCGAGACGTGCACCTTCCAACCCTGCTCGGGCAGGTGGACACCCGGCGGATGGTGCACGATCCACAGCCCTTCCACGAACCGCGTCCAGCCGGCGGGCAGCACCGCGGAACAATGTGGAAATCTACTTTCCGTGTCGTCGCGGCGATCCAAGGACTCGTAGAAATCCTGATCCGCAAGACAATGCAGCAGGTAAAAAGCCCGCACGTCCACGTAATTCACCCTCTCCCCGACACACGGTGAGGAGAACTGCTCGGCCTCCTATTGGGAGGACAGAACAACGACCGTAGTTCGCCAATCCCACGCCGTCAACCATGGTTGCGCAATCAACTCGGCTAACCGAGTGTTGGAAACTTACGCCAGGGCCCGAAGGTACGGGAGGAGAAGGCGCAAAGCCTGGCCGCGGTGGGAAAGTACGTCTTTCTCGACGGGGTTGAGTTCGGCCGACGTGACGGTGTGTCCGTCCGGTACGAAGATGGGGTCGTAGCCGAAACCGTTGGTGCCGCGGGGTTTGCGGGCGAGGATGCCGGGCCACGTAGCGGTGACGACGGTTTCCTCACCGGCGGGAGTAGCCAGGGCGGCGGCGCAGACAAAAGCCGCACCACGGCGGTTGTCGGGGAGGTCGGTGATTTGGGCCAGAACCAGGTCAAGATTGGCTTTGTCGTCACCGTGGGTGCCTGACCAGCGGGCGGAGAGTACGCCCGGCATGCCGTGGAGAGCGTCGACGGAGAGGCCGGAGTCGTCGGCTACGGCTGGGAGGCCGGTGGCTTGGGCGGCGTCGCGGGCTTTCGCTCGTGCGTTTTCCTCGAAGGTGGCGCCAACCTCTGGTGCCTCAGGGAAGTCGGGGACATCGGAGAGGCCGATGATGTCGATGCCGGTAACGTTTTCGGTGGCGAGGATGCGGCGGAGTTCGTCGAGTTTTTTAGGGTTGCGGGTGGCGAGGAGGATGCGGGTCATGCTTTGGCCTGGGGGAGGTCGCCGGGGTAGGGCTTGGCCAGGGCTTCGGTTTGGAGGAGGTTGATCTGGGCGCAGCCGGCCAGGGCCAGGTCGAGCATTTTGTCGAGAGTGGAGCGGGTGAAGGTGGCGCCTTCGCCGGTGCCCTGGACCTCGATGATGGTGCCGGCGTCGGTGGCGACGACGTTCATGTCGACTTCGGCGCGGGCGTCTTCTTCGTAGGGGAGGTCGAGGCGGATGCGGCCGTCGACGACGCCGACGCTGATGGCGGCTACGGCGCAGGACAGGGGTTGGGGGTCGGTGAGGCGGTTGGCGGCGGCCAGGTAGGTGATGGCGTCGGCCAGGGCTACGTAGCCGCCGGTGATGGCGGCGGTGCGGGTGCCGCCGTCGGCTTGGAGCACGTCGCAGTCGATCATGATGGTGTTCTCGCCGAGGGCGGCGAGGTCGATGCAGGCGCGGAGGGAGCGGCCGATGAGCCTGCTGATCTCGTGGGTGCGGCCGCCGATCTTGCCTCGGACGGACTCCCGGTCGGTCCTGGTGTTGGTGGCCGACGGCAGCATTGCGTATTCGGCGGTGACCCAGCCCAGGCCGGAGCCCATGCGCCAGCGGGGGACGCCGTCCGACACGCTGGCGGCGCAGAGGACGCGGGTGCGGCCGAACTCCACCAGGACGGAGCCGGCGGGCCAGTCCTGGAAGCCGCGGGTGATCTTGATGTCGCGGAGCTGGTCGTCGTTTCTGCCGTCGTTGCGAGCCACGTGGCCACCTTATGCGGCGCGGGGTCGCGCACATCACAGGGCCTGATTTCAACGGGCGTTGACATCGGTGCGGTAGCCGGCGGAGCATTGATCACATGGGGAAATGGTTGAGGTGGCTGGGGGTCGGGGCGGGGTTGGTGCTCGCCGTGGTGCTGCTGCGCGACCGGCTGCCCTCCCCCGCCGGCGTCTCGGCGTCGCTGCGCCAGGCCGACACCGGCTGGCTGCTGCTGGCCGCGGGCGCCGAGCTGATCTCCATGGGGATGTTCGCCCGGCAGCAACGCCGGCTGCTGACCGCGTTCGGCGTGCGGATGCCCCGGCACCGGGCGATCGCGCTGGCCTACAGCCGGTCGGCGATCGCGATCAGCGTGCCGGCGGGGTCGGCGGTCTCGGCCGCGTACGCGTTCCGGCAGTTCCGCACGGACGGGGCCAGCCGTGCGGTGGCCACGACCGTCATGGTGCTCTCCGGCCTGCTCTCGATGGCCGCGCTGGCGCTGCTGTACGTCACCGGCGCGGCGGCGGCCGGCGCGGTCCGGCTGGCCGCAGTGTGGCGGGAGCACCCGGCGCTGGTCGACGGCGTGGTGGCGCTGACCGTGGCCGTAGTGCTGATGATCATGCTTCTGGCCTGGCCGCGGCCGCGCACCTTTGCCGAGCCCCGGCCGCATACCGTGCGCCACCCCGAGCTGGTGCGGTGGCTCCGCCCGGTCGCGGACGCCGTGCGCAGTTCGCGCGACGTCGCCGGGCGGCACTGGGTGCTGGCGATGGGCGCGGCGACGGCCAACTGGTTGACCGACCTGCTCTGCCTCTTCGCGGCCGTCCGGGCGTTTCACCTCCCGGTCGGGCCGGTCGAGCTCGGCGCGGTCTACCTGACCGTGCAGATCGTCCGGCAGATTCCGCTGACCCCGGGCGGCATCGGCGTGATCGAGGTGAGCCTGCTGGCCGGTCTGGTCTCCGCCGGCGCGGCCGAGGCGCCGGCCACCGCGGCGATCCTGGTCTACCGGCTGTTCTCCTGCTGGCTGATCCTGCCGATGGGCCTGCTCGGGGCGCTGGTGCTGCGGCACTCGAACCGGATCAGATCCGGTAGCTCGCACCCTGCCGAACCAGCACCGTCTCTCCTTGAAACTCCGCCCGGGCCTCGGCCAGTATCGCGTCCTTATCAGTCCACGGCGGCACATGTGTGACCAGGAGCAGGCCCACGCCGGCCCGCTTGGCCAGCACGCCGGCGTCGGTGCCGGAGAGGTGCAGATCCGCCGGCCGGTCGGGGGCGTGCGTCCAGGATGCCTCGGACAGCAGCACGTCCGCGCCCCGGGCGAGATCGGCCAGCCGGTCGACCATGCCGGTGTCCCCGGTGTAAACCAGCGACCGGCCGCCGTGCGTGATCCGGAAGCTGTACGACTCGCACGGATGTGCCGCCGGAACGGCGGAAATCTCGAACGGTCCGATGTGAACGGTTCCGGCCGCGAGCGGGTGGAAGGCGTACACATCGGACAGGTCGGTGGCCGCCCGGTCCGCCTCGTCCGGGCTGTAGGCCGCGGCGAACCGGCTGGGCGCCTCCCCCGGCGCGTACACCGGCAGCCGGAGCTCCCGCGGGTTCCGGGTCGGCGCGGGGTGGTAGCGGCGGATCACGGTCAGGTCGGCGAAGTCCCCGCAGTGGTCCGGATGCAGGTGGGAGAACAGCAGCGCGTCGAGCGCGAACGGGTCGCGGACGGCCTGTAACTCGGCGAGCGTGCCGGTGCCGAGCTCGATGCCGAGCAGGAAGCCGTCGGCCTCCAGCAGGTAGCCCGACGACGGTGCCTTCGGTCCTGGGGCGCTCCCGGAGCAGCCGAGCACGGTGAGCAACACGCTGCACAGCCTTACATATGGGTCAACGGAGCCGCGGCGCCGAGGTCCGGGCCGAGGAAACGGCGAGCGAGGCGGTTGAACAGGTCCAACGGGCCGGTGGCGGTCAGCTCGTGTCCAATCGGACCGTCCATACTCGCGTCATTGAATAAATCAAGCTCGGTGAGCACGCGGACGACGTCCTTCGCGGTCTCCTCGGCGCTGGACACCAGGGTGACCGCCGGGCCCATGACGATCTGGAGCACGCCGGTGAGCAGCGGGTAGTGCGTGCAGCCCAGCACCACGGTGTCCACATCGGCCTGCTGCAACGGCTCGAGATACGCCTGGGCGAGCCCGAGGACCTGGCGGCCCGAGGTGACACCGCGCTCGACGAAGTCCACGAACCGCGGGCAGGCCACGGCGGTGACCTCGACGTCCCGGGCCGCGGCGAACGCGTCCTGGTAGGCGCCGGACCGGATGGTGCCGGCGGTGCCGATCACGCCGACCCGGCCGCGGGTGACCGCGACCGCGCGGCGTACGGCCGGGATCACCACCTCGACGACCGGGATGTCGTAGCGCTCGCGGGCGTCCCGCAGGCACGCCGCGGAGGCCGTGTTGCACGCCATGACAAGGAGTTTGACCCCGCCGGCCACCAGCTCGTCGGCGATGGTCAGCGCGTGCCGGCGCACCTCGGCGATCGGCAGCGGGCCGTAGGGGCCGTTGGCCGTGTCGCCGACGTAGCGCAGCCGCTCGCCGGGCAGCTGGTCGGCGATCGCCCGGGCGACGGTCAGCCCGCCGACCCCGGAGTCGAACACGCCGATCGGCGCGCCGGGACCCGGTCTCACCCGAGGATGTCGCCGGCGGGCGCCGGCTTGCTCGCTGCCCGCCGCCCGGCCATGGCCACGAACCAGGCGGCCAGCACGCCGGCCGCGGCGCCGAACAGGTGACCCTGCCAGGACACGCCGGGGTTGCCCGGCAGCACGCCGAGCAGCATGCCGCCCCAGTACAGGAACAGCACCACGGCCACGCCGAGCTGCAGCAGGCTCCGGGTGAAGATGCCGCGCACCAGCAGGAACGCCAGCCACCCGAACGCCACGCCGGACGCGCCGACGGTCAGGCCGCCGCCGGTGAGCCAGACGCCGATGCCGCTGATCACCCAGATCGTCGCGGTCACCGAAATCCACTGGCCGAGGCCGCCGGCCATCGCCAGGAAGCCGAGGACCAGCACCGGCAGCGTGTTGGCCAGCAGGTGGCCCCAGGTGCCGTGCAGCAGCGGCGCCCACACGATGCCGTCCAGCCCGGACAGCCGCCGCGGCACGATGCCGAACCGCTCGAGGTTGGCCGGCAGGATCCGGTCGATGAGCTCGATCAGGTAGAGCAGCACGGTGAGGCCGGCGACCACGATGGCCGCCTGCCCCGGGTTGGGCGGCAGGACGCGGTTGACCGGTCGCTCGGCCGGTTTGGCAGGCAAGGTGTCCACGTGTTCGAGACTACGGCGTCACGCGGGCCCGAATCATCGGGAAAGTCCCCGATGTTTGAGCTCCGGGCGGCGCCGGGGTAGCAGCAGCGCGAGCAGCATGGTGAGCACGATCGCGCCGAACGCCCAAGCGGCGGCCGGCTGCGCGGCGTGGGTGAAGTTGGCCGCCTGGGCCCGGGCCGCGGCGCGCACGTAGGCCTGACCGACCGGATCGGCGGACCCGCCGCTCGGGCAGCCGGGCGGGGACACCGTCGGATCCTTGGCGCCCGCCCGGGTGACGTAGCAGCGGGTGAACTGCGCGACCCCGCCGTCGACGGCCTGCCGGGGCTGGCCGGCGGCGACCAGGTCCCGGCGCAGGTCGGCGGTGACCGAGTCGCTGGCCGCGGCGGCGTTCGAGCCGAGCGCGCCGAACAGGGCGACACCGACGATCGCGATGCCGAACGCGTTGCCGATCCGCTGGGAGGTGTTCACCATGCCGGCCGCCGAACCGGATTCCTTGGGCGGCACGGATTCCAGCGCGATGTCGACGTTCGGCGCGATGGTGAAGCCGTTGCCCAGGCCGACCAGGAACAGCGCCGGCAGCAGCGCCACACCCGAGGTCGACGGGCCGGCCAGGTGCACCGTGATCATCACGCCGACGGTGCCCAGCGCGGCCAGCGTCGAGCCGAGCAGCAGCACCCGCGGGCCCAGCCGGGCGTGGGCCACGTCGGAGAGCCCGCCGCCGATCATGGAGCCGGTGGCGAACGCCATCAGGATCAGGCCCGCGGCCAGCGCCGAGCGGCCCAGGCCGAGCTGCAGGTACAGGGTCAGGGCGAAGAGCACGCCGATGAACCCGGTGAAGTAGGTCAGCCCGATCGCGGTGCCGACCGCGAGCCCGCGGTCGCGGAACAGGCGCAGGTCGAACAGCACGGCCCGGCCGGTGCGCAGGCGGCGCAGCTCCCACCACACGAACAGCGCGCCCACCGGCACCGACGCCGCGAAGCTGAGCCAGGTCCAGAGCGGCCAGCCGGCGTCCCGGCCCTGGATGAGCGGCACGGTGACCAGCAGCAGCGCGGCCGCGGCCAGGGCGACGGCGACCAGGTCGAGCGCGCCGCCGCGGCCCCGGGTGGCCGGCAGCAGGCGTGCCGCGACGATCATCGCGACGATCCCGATCGGCACGTTGAGCAGGAAGATCGGGCGCCAGACCAGGCCGGCGATGTCGGCGTTGACCAGCACGCCGCCGAGCAGCGGGCCGGCGGCGACGGAGACCCCGGCGACGATGCCGTACGCCGCATAGGCCTTGCCGCGTTCGCGTGGTGGGAAGGCGATCTGCAGCACCGCGAGGATCTGCGGGTTGAGCAGGCCGGCCAGCAGGCCCTGGGCGACCCGCGCGGCGATCAGCTCGCCGGGGTTGCGGGCCAGGCCGCACAGCGCCGAGGTGGCCACGAAGCCGAACATGCCGATCAGGAACAGCCGGCGGTAACCGAACCGGTCGCCCAGCCGGCCGCCGGGGATCAGGGTCAGCCCGAACGTCAGCGCGTACCCGCTGACCACCCATTCGATGGCGTCGTAGCTGGCGCCCAGGCCGAGCTGGATGGACGGGATGGCGACGCTGACGATGGTGGCGTCGAGCAGGATCATCGCGGCGCCGGCGAGCACCACGGCGAGCGAGACCCAGCGGCGGGGGTCGGCCTCGACCTGGTCGGGCGCGGTGGTCGCGGACTCGGTCATGACCGACCCCCGCCCGAGGTCACTTCGGCGGCTTCTTGGCCCGGTTGCTGGCCATGATCTCCGGGAGCCGGGCCAGCAGCTCGTCGTGCCAGGCGATCTCGGCCTCGAGCCGGAGCACGGTATGCCGGAAGCCCATCCGTTCGAGCTCGTCGAGGTAGGGGTCGGCCTGTTCCTGGAGGTGCTGCCACTCGGTCACCTGCGCCGCGTAGGCCCGGCGGCGGTCGGTCAGGAAGTCCCGGACCGCGTCGTCGGACACGTTCTCCAGGTAGTTCAGCGCAAGATCGACCGGATCGCTGGGCAACTTGGTGGATCTGAGCGCTTCGTCCCGATGTGTCCCCAGCTCCGCCCGGCCGGCCGGGGTGATCTCGTAGATGGTGCGCGCCGGGAGCCGGCCCTCCTGCTCGGTCTTGATCGGGGCGATCAGACCCTCGCCGGCCATCCGGTGCAGGGCGCCGTAGAGCGAGCCCGGCTTGATGTCCGTCCACAGCTCGGTGCGGTCGACCTGGGCGGCGCGGCGGATCTGATGGCCGTGCATGGGTCCGAAGCGAGCCAGGGAGCCCAGGACGAACAACCGGGTGCTGTTCATGCGAGTAGTCAAGCACGAGCACTCCTTGGTCTGGCTGGTCGCTTGGCCGTGCGCGACTAGTCAAACACGAGTACTCAGGCGCGAGCAAGCACCTGATTGAGCTGGACGAGGGAGCGCTCCATGTGCCTGGCCACGTCCTTGGTCCCGAAGAGCTTCATGACCAGGCCTTTCACCGCGCTGGCCGGTTCCTGGCGGCTGGTCAGGCGGACCGTGGTGGCCTCGCCGGCGGGCTCGAGCTCGATGCGGAACTCGGTGGACGCGGCGAACTTCGGCGCCGGCTTGCCGTCGAGCCGCTCGGCGAGGTGGCGCCAGGCCAGCAGGCGGTTCGGCTCGAACTGCGTGATCTCCTGGTCGACCTCGGCGTGCCTGCTCCCCCACCGGCCGTGCTGGGTGCGCAGCTGGCCGACGCCGTCCCCGGAGCGCACCTCGACGCGCTCGGCGAAGGTGAACCACTCGGGCGCGCGGCCGGCCTCGGACACCACCGCCCACACGCTCGACACCGGGGCCTCGACCCGCCGCTCCCGGACGATCTCGATCACGTGACCTCCTGTTATCCTTTAGACGGGATGAACAGTTCAGAATCTGAACGTTTCGAGATACTGTACCGCCGGATCTGGGGCGCGCTCAACCGGCCCGACGATCCGGAGCTGAGCCAGCACGAGCGGCAGGTGCTGCACCACGTGACACCGGCCGGCGGCGTCGCGCTGACCTGGCTCGCCGGCCACCTCGGCCTGCCCAAAAGCACCACGTCGGTGCTGGTGAAGTCGTTGGCGGCGCGGGGTTTCGTGGAGCGCTCCCGCGACCCCGAGGACGAGCGCCGGCTGGCGATCCGGCTCACCGAGAGGGGCCGCGCGGTCGTCGAGCAGGACACCGTGCTCCGGCCCGACGCGCTCGCCGCGGCGATGCGGAAGCTCGACGCGCACACCCGGAAGGGCTTGCTGGAAGGCCTCGAGCGGCTGGCCGAAGCGGCCGAGGGGCTCCCGCGAGTCCCCGGTTCCAGCACCTGAGTTCCTGGTTCGAGCACGTGAGTTCCCAATTCGGAAGCGGGAACTCGGGTGCCTGAAACGGGAACTCGGGTGCCTGAAACGGGGACTCGCGTGCCTGAAACGGGGACTCGCGGGGTCAGGCCCAGAGGTGGCCGTCGAGGCGGGCGGCGGCCTCGTCGATGGTGCCGCTGTAGGCGCCCGTGGACAGGTACTTCCAGCCGGCGTCGGCGACGATGAAGACGACGTCGGCGCGTTCGCCGGCGCCGGCGGCTTTCTCGGCGACGGCGAGGGCGGCGTGCAGGATGGCGCCCGTCGAGATGCCGGCGAAGATGCCTTCGGTTTCGAGGAGTTGGCGGGTGCGGCGGAGGGCGTCGTAGGAGCCGACCGAGTAGCGGCCGGTGAGCACGGTCTCGTCGTAGAGCTCGGGGACGAAACCCTCGTCGAGGTTGCGCAGGCCGTAGACGAGCTCGCCGTAGCGGGGTTCGGCGGCGATGATCTGCACGTCGGGCTTGTGGTCACGGAAGAAGCGGCCGACGCCGACCAGGGTGCCGGTGGTGCCGAGGCCGGCCACGAAGTGGGTGACCGTGGGCAGGTCGCGGAGGATCTCCGGACCGGTGCCGGTGTAGTGCGCGTTGACGTTGGCCGGGTTGCCGTACTGGTAGAGCATGACCCAGTCGGGGTTGGCCTCGGCCAGCTCCTTGGCCCGGCGCACGGCTTCGTTGGAACCGCCGGCCGCGGGCGAGAACACGATCCGGGCGCCGTAGGCCTGCAGCAGGGAGCGGCGCTCTTCGGAGGTGTTCTCCGGCATCACGCAGACCAGCCCGTAGCCCTTGAGCTTGGCGGCCATGGCCAGGGAGATGCCGGTGTTGCCGGACGTCGGCTCCAGGATCGTGGCGCCGTGCACCAGCCGGCCGTCCTTCTCCGCGGCCTCGATCATGGCCAGCGCCGGGCGGTCCTTGATCGAGCCGGTGGGGTTGCGGTCCTCGAGCTTGGCCCACAGCCTCACGTCCGGCGCGGGCGCGAGCCGGGGCAGCCCGATCAGCGGGGTGTCCCCCAGCGCGTCGAGCAGCGAGTCGTAGCGGGCCACGGAGCGGGTCAGCCTCCGGCACGGCGGGCAGATGCCTCCACAGACGTGGACGACATCGCTGGTGCCAACTCAGCCCCCCCGGCAACGGCGGGCAAGATCGTCACGGTGTCGCCGTCGGACACCTTGGCCTCCAGGCCGCCGGCGAACCGCACGTCCTCGTCGTTGACGTAGACGTTGACGAACCGGTGCAGCGTGCCCTCCTTGACCAGGCGCGCCTTGAGCCCGCCGTGGTTGGCCTCCAGGTCGTCGATCACCTCGGCCAGGGTGGTCCCGCTGGCCGCGACCGACTTTTCGCCCCCGGTGTGGGTGCGCAGGATGGTCGGGATGGAGACGGTGACGGCCATGTACTCAAACCTCCGTTGAGACTTCGGGATCGATGATGTCGACGGGTTCCGAGGTGATCACACCGTCGACGATCGTGTAGGAGCGCAGCTCGTGCTCGTCCGGGTCCCGGGTGGACACCAGCACGTAGTGGGGACTGGGCAGCAGTTGGGCGAACTCGCCGGCCTTGCGGACGTCGGTGACCGAGGGGTACGCGGGCGTGGCCGTGTGCGAGTGGTAGATCACGACCACCTCCTCGTCGTTCGCCGACAGCTCGCGGTGCACCTTGAGCCACTCGGTCGGATCGAACTCGAAGTACGTCGGCGAGCGCGCCGCGTTCAGCATCGGGATGAAACGCTCCACACGCCCGGATCCTTCCGGCCCGGCGAGGATGCCGCACGCTTCGTCCGGGTGGTCGCGCCGGGCGTGCTCGACCATCGCCTCGACCAGATCACGGCGTAGTTGCACGGCCCCATCCTATGGGGTGGATGCGTCCGTCCCACGCCGTGAGACGTCCTGGTAGGCGGGGAGGTCCGGCAGCGAGGTGGCGGCCAGCACGCCGTTCACGATCGCGGCCGCGAACACGTCGGCGGCGGCGGTGCACAGGGTGTTCAGGGCGACCGGGCGGAGGTCCTCGGGCAGCGGGCGGGCGCCGGTGGCGACGGCGAAGATCGTGTCGCCGTCGAACATGGTGTGGGAGGGGCGGATCGTGCGGGCCAGGCCGTCGTGCGCGGACATGGCGAGGCGCTTGCATTCCGCCTTGGAGAGCGCGGCGTCCACGGCGACCACGCCGATGGTGGTGTTCAGGTCCGTCGGCTGCGCGGGACCCGTGGCCCACGGCTCGCCGGTGTCCGGGTTCACCGCCTCGCCCAGGGCGTTCACCGCGGCGAGGGCTCCGATGGTGAAGCCGTCGACGGTCGTGCTGGCCGTGCCGACGCCGCCCTTGAGTGAACCGACCTTTGCTCCGGTGCCGGCGCCGACGGTGCCCTGCGGCACCGGGCCGGAAGTGGCGTTTTCGCAGGCCTGGTAACCGAATTCGGCGTCCGGGCGATTGCCCCAGGCGCTGCGCGGGAGGTCGAAGAGGACGGCGGCGGGCACGATCGGGACCACCTCGTGCGGCTCGGCACCGACCCGGAACCCTTGGTGGCGCTCGGAAAGCCAGCGCATCACGCCGTCCGCGGCGGCCAGGCCATAGGCACTGCCGCCGGACAGGCACACCGCGTCCACGCGCTGCACCAGGTTCTCCGGGAGCAGCAGGTCGGTCTCCCGGGTGCCCGGCGCGCCACCCCGGCCGTCGACGGAACCCGTTGCGCCATCAGGGAAAAGCACCACGGTGGTGCCGGTCGCCCAGCCGTCGCCGAGCCGCTGGTAGTGCCCGACCCGAACCCCCGGCACATCGGTTATCACAGGTCGTCGCCCGCGATGGCGTGCACAAGGCTTTCCTGCATCCAGGTCAGCCAGTGGTACACGCCGAGGTGCGGGGCGCGCGGATCGTCCTCGGGCAGTTCCTCGGGCATGTCCTCGGTGACGTCGAGCGCGGTGCCCAGCGCCAGGCGGACGTCGTTCAGGGCGGAGAGCCAGCTCTCGGCCTGCTCCAGCGACAACCGGACCCGGCCGCCGTTCTCCGGGCAGGTGCGGAGCACCAGGGCGGCCACCCCGCTCTTCTGGTCCAGCAGCTCCGGCTCGTGCAGGGAACGCAGCGCCGCCGCCGAGTCGAGCTCCTTGGCACTGGCATCGTCGCCGAGCCGGTGGAAGTCGGGCAGCAGCCGGGACAGGATCGGGTCCTCCGGCGCGGTGCTGGCCCCGGTGCGGATGCCGGTCAGCTCGGCCAGCTCGTCCTGCGGCGCCTCGGCCGCGCGGGCCCGCAGGATGTCCTCGATCTGCGCGACCAGCCCGCGCAGCACGGCCGACTCGTGCCGGTCCATGTCCCCGAGGATCGTGTTCCCCTTACGCCGCCAGGGGTTCATGAAACCCGCCGCCTCGCAAGCTCGGTGGCGGCGACCCCCGCCGCCTCGTCCCTCGGCACCGGGGCAGTGTTCATTGATTCGCTCGCAAGCTCGCTCATGGGTGCTGCATGGTCGCCCAGAGGCCCGCGGCGTGCAGCTTCGCCACGTCGCCCTCCACCTTCTCCTTGGAGCCGGAGGAGACGATCGCCTTGCCTTTGTGGTGCACGTCGAGCATCAGCTCGGTGGCCTTGTCCCGGCTGTAGCCGAACAGCTTCTGGAACACGTAGGTCACGTACGACATCAGGTTGACGGGATCGTTCCAGACGACCGTCTGCCACGGCTTGTCCTCGACCCCGACGGCCTCCGTGGCCGGGTCGACCTGCGTCTGTTGATGGCCGACAGGCGTGGTCATGCCTCCAGTTTGGCATGTTTAGGCTCGCTGCATGACACCCGGCACCAGCACCGCACTGCTGACCGACCACTACGAGTTGACCATGCTTTCAGCGGCGCTGGCCGACGGCACCGCGGACCGGGACTGCGTGTTCGAGGTGTTCGCCCGGCGGCTCCCGGACGGCCGGCGCTACGGCGTGGTCGGCGGCACCGCGCGGGTGCTGGACGCCATCCAGCGCTTCACCTTCGGCGGGGATGAACTGCTCCAACTCGCCGAACGCAAGATCGTCGACCGGGCCACGCTGGACTGGCTGGCGAGCTACCGGTTCACCGGCGACGTGGACGGCTACCCGGAGGGCGAGCTGTACTTCCCCGGCTCGCCGCTGTTCACCGTGCGCGGCACGTTCGCGCAGGCGGTGGTCCTGGAGACGCTGGTGCTGTCGATCCTCAACCACGACAGCGCGATCGTCTCGGCGGGCGCGCGGATGGTCAGCGCCGCGAACGGCCGGCCGATCATCGAGATGGGCGGGCGGCGCACCCACGAGCAGTCCGCGGTCGCCTCCGCGCGGGCGGCCTACCTGGCGGGGTTTGCCAGCACGTCGAACCTGGAGGCGGGCCGGACCTACGGCATCCCGACCACCGGCACCTGTGCGCACGCGTTCACGCTGCTGCACGACAGCGAGCACGCCGCGTTCGCCGCGCAGGTCAAGGCGCTCGGCGTGGGGACGACGCTGCTGGTCGACACCTACGACATCACCGCGGGGATCGAGACCGCGGTCGAGGTGGCCGGGACGGGGCTCGGCGCGATCCGGATCGACTCCGGCGACGTCGGGGTGCTGGCCCGCCAGGCCCGCGAGCAGCTCGACAAGCTGGGCGCGCGGAACACCAAGATCGTGGTGTCCGGCGACCTGGACGAGTACGCGATCGCGGCGCTGCGGGCCGAGCCGGTGGACTCCTACGGGGTGGGCACGTCGCTGGTCACCGGCTCCGGCGCGCCGACCGCGGGCATGGTCTACAAGCTGGTCGAGGTGGACGGCCGCCCGGTGGCGAAACGCAGCTCGCACAAGGAGTCCCGGGGTGGGCGGAAGTCGGCGCTGCGCCGGCACAAGCCGACCGGGACGGCGCTGGAGGAGGTCGTCCACCCCGTGGGTGCGGAGCCGGAGCGGGGTGAGCACGACCGGGTGCTGCCGGTGCCGCTGATGCGTCACGGTGAGGTGGTGGCCGAGGTGCCCACGCTCGAGGAGAGTAGGCAGCGGGTACGGCAGGGTCTGGTCAGCCTGCCCTGGGAGGGGCTGAAACTGTCCCACGGCGAGCCGGCGATTCCCGTGCTGTTTGCCGACTAGGAGGTCGCGATGGCGAACGCGTTGATCGTGGTGGATGTGCAGAACGACTTCTGCGAGGGCGGATCGCTGCCGGTGACCGGTGGGGCGGCGGTGGCCGCGGCGATCACCGCGCACATCGCCGCCGGGGGCTACGACCACGTGGTGGCCACCCGCGACTACCACATCGACCCGGGCGCGCATTTCAGCGAGAGCCCGGACTTCGTGACGTCGTGGCCGGTGCACTGCGTGGCCGGCACGCCGGGCGCCTCGTTCCATCCGGAGCTGGACGTGGCCGGCATCGAGGCGGTGTTCTCCAAGGGCGCGCACGCGGCGGCGTACTCGGGCTTCGAGGGCGCCGCGCCGGACGGGCGGACGCTGGCCGGCTGGCTGCGGGCGCACGAGGTGGACACGGTGGACGTGGTCGGCATCGCCACCGATCACTGCGTGCGGGCCACCGCGCTGGACGCGGCCCGGGAGGGGTTCGCGACCACCGTCCTGGTGGGCCTCACGGCCGGTGTCGCACCGTCCACTGTGGACGCCGCACTGGCGGAGCTGCGGTCAGCCGGCGTGACGGTCCAGGCCAGTAGCCCTTGACCTCGGTGTGTTGGCCCGACACGTCGTTGTGTTGGCTACTCACGTCGTTGAGTTGGCCGTGAACGCGCAGCGCGGTGGCCGGTCACGGCCACCACCGCCGGATCAGCCGATTGCGGTCAAGGGCGGGGCTCCACCGCGCCAGCAGCCAACACACCGACGTCAGGGGCCAACACGGCATCGCCTGCGGCCAACACAACGACGCCAGATGCCAACACACGGACCAGCCGCGGGATCACGGGGAGCTGGGTGAGCAGGACACCGAGCCGAGCACCACTTCCCCGCTGTCGATCGCCACGCCCTCCGGGAACAGCGTGACGTGCATGAGGTTCACGGTCAGGCTGCCGTCCGGCGGGTCGGGCAGGATCACCTCGTTCAGCACCACCCGGGCCAGCGGCGGCGAGCCGGACTGAGTGCTGGGGATGTCGACGGTGTAGTTGGCCGGGATGGAGCTGGGCACGGTGACGCCGGTCAGGCCGGTGATCTTGATGCTGGACTGGCTGCCGTTGTCCACGGTGCTGCAGCTGATCGAGAAGCTGGTCAGCTTGATCACCGGGCCGCCGTAGGCCTTGAGGCCGTCGAAGGTGAACTTGCGGCCGGTCACGGTGACCTTGGCGGCGCCGGTGGTGGTGTCGGTGCCGCAGGTGCTCTTGCCGGTGCCGTACGCCACGAAGCCGGTGGCCGCGACACCGTTCGTGCTGGCGCTGCTCACCCCGCCGACGGTGCAACCGGCGAGGTTGTCGATGCTGATCGGCCGGCCCTGGACCAGGCCGTGCGTCCAGCCGACCGAGCCGCTGCCGGCCGGTGGATCCGCGGCGGCGGGCGTGGCGGCGAGCGTGAGGGTGGCCAGGGCGACGAGGCCTGCTGCGATCGTCTTCATGCCCTGAGCATCGGACGGGGCGCGGCGGATGGGGCCGGATGACACCCGAACGGGACATGTGGACAACCCGTCCGAGCGAACCGGGGTCCGGGGTAGCGTCTGGGCCGTGCCGGACACCACCACCGCCGAACTCGCTTCCTTGCCCGAGCTGCTGAGCGCGGCGGTCGAGGCGGTCGGCGGTGTGGAGCGATCCGGTCAGGTGCGGATGGCGCAGGCGGTGGCGGACGCGATCCGCACCGGGGACCATCTCGCGGTGCAGGCCGGCACGGGGACCGGAAAGTCGTTGGCGTACCTGGTTCCGGCGCTGCGGCACGCGGTGGAGCACGGCTCGACCGTGGTGGTGTCGACGGCGACGATCGCGCTGCAGCGCCAGCTCGTGGACCGGGACCTGCCGCGGCTGGCGAAGGCGCTGACCGGGCCGCTGGGCCGGGCACCGAAGTTCGCGATCCTCAAGGGACGGCGGAACTACCTGTGCCTGCACCGGTTGAACAGCGGGGTGCCGGAGGAGCCGGAGGACTCCGTGCTGTTCGACCCGTTCGCCGTGTCCCGGCTGGGGCGGGAGGTGAAGCGCCTGCACGAGTGGGCGGAGGACACCGGGACCGGGGACCGCGACGAGCTGGTGCCCGGCGTGACCGACCACGCGTGGCGGCAGGTGTCGGTGTCCGCGCGGGAGTGCCTGGGTGTGGCCCGGTGTCCGGTCGGGACGGACTGCTTCGCGGAGCGGGCGCGGGCCGACGCCGGGCGGGTGGACATCGTGGTGACCAACCACGCGTTGCTCGCGATCGACGCGCTGCAGGGAATTCAGGTGCTGCCGGAGCACGACCTGGTGATCGTGGACGAGGCGCACGACCTGGTGGACCGGGTGACGTCGGTGGCGACCGCGGAGCTCACCGCCACGGCCGTGACCGCGGCGGCCCGGCGGTGCGGGCGGCTGATCGACCAGGAGGTGGCCGACCGGCTGGTCGAGGCCGGCGACGGGCTGGCGTTGCTGCTCGGTGACCTGCCGGTGGGGCGGGTGGACGCGTTGCCGGTGCCGTTGGGCGCTTCGCTGGGGACGGTGCGGGACGCGGCGCATGCGTGCGTCACCAAGCTGGGGCCGGAACGGAAAGCCGACGTTGATGTGGCGACAGCCCGCAAGTTGGCCCTGTCGTTGCTGGAGGATGTGCACGACACGGCGGTGCGGCTGCTGGCCGCGTTCGACGAGGACTCGGCGCACCGGCGGGACGTGGTGTGGGTCAGCGGCGGTGAGGGGCCGCGGCCGGTGTCGCTGAAGGTGGCGCCGCTGGCGGTGGCGGGGTTGCTGCGCGAGCGGTTGTTCGGCACGTGCACCACGGTGTTGACGTCGGCGACGCTGACGCTGGGTGGGACGTTCGACGCGATGGCGCGGTTGTGGGGGTTGCCGACCGAGCAGCGGGCCGGCGTCAAGGCGGAGGGGACGGCGACGGACAAGGCGCCGCCGGACGACGAGGGTCCGAAGTGGACCGGGCTGGACGTCGGGTCGCCGTTCGAGCACGAGCGGAGCGGAATCCTTTATGTGGCGAAGCATCTGCCGCCGCCGGGCCGGGACGGGCTGCCACCGTCCTATCTGGACGAGCTGCGTGAGCTGATCGACGCGGCGGGTGGGCGGACCCTGGGGTTGTTCTCCTCGATGCGGGCGGCGAAGCAGGCGTCGGAGGAGCTGCGGAAGCGGGTCACGGTGCCGATCCTGTGCCAGGGCGAGGACTCCACGGCGTTGCTGGTGAAGAAGTTCGCCGCGGACCCGGCGACCTGCCTGTTCGGCACGCTGTCGCTGTGGCAGGGCGTGGACGTGCCGGGGGTGTCGCTGCAGCTGGTCGTGGTGGACCGGATCCCGTTTCCGCGGCCGGACGATCCGCTCGCCTCGGCCCGGCAGCGGGCGGTGGAAGCCCGCGGTGGCAACGGTTTCCTCACTGTCGCCGCGACGCATGCCGCGCTGCTGCTGGCCCAGGGGACCGGGCGGTTGCTGCGGTCCATGACGGACAAGGGTGTGGTGGCCATTCTCGACCCGCGGCTGGCGACCGCGCGGTACGGCCGGTTCCTGCGCGACTCGCTGCCCAGCTACTGGACCACGTACGACCCGGAGGTCGTCCGGGGAGCGTTGCGGCGGTTGGACGAGGCGGCCACCAGAGCCGGCTGAGGGTAGCCGGCGTCGACCGTCCACATGCTCCAGTTGTCCAGGCTGGCGATCACCTCGGGGACCCGGAGCGCGGCGCCGCGGGCGCGGGCCGCATGGAGGTCGGCGTCGGCGAGCGCGTGGCGGAGCGCGGCGTGGAGGTTGTTCCACGCGGGCCGTTCCTGGGCGGGTACCGGCACGCCGAGGCGGTCGCGGAGGCCGCACGCCAGGCCGGACAGCTCCGCGGCGCGCCCGGGATCTCCTTTGGCCAGCAGGGCTTCCGCGAGGGTGTCGAGTACGCTGGATTGGCGCCAGCGGTCGCCGATGTCGTGGTGGACCTCGAGGCTGGCGCGGAGGGCGGCGATGGCTTCGGGGTGACGGTGCCGGCGCAGTGCGATCAGGCCGACGAGGTGCCAGGCCCAGGCGATGCCTTCCTTGGCATCCAGGGCACGGCACCGGGTGAGGCCGTCGTTGGCCATGCCGTCCGCGATGTCGAGCTGGTCGCGGGCGGCGGCGACGAACCCGAGGTGGACCTGGAGGCAGGCGGCCGTGACCGGGTCGCCGAGCCGCTCGCAGCGCTCCAGGGCCGCGGTCATGGCGCGTTCGGCCTGGTCGACGTCGCCGGCGAGCCACCACGTGAACCCGGTCTGGAAGAGCAGGCGGGTGACCATGGTGCCGTCGGTGCTCTGCAGGACCCGGGCGCGGTCGAGCAGGGTGAGCGACCTCGGATAGTCGCCGCGTTCCCGGGCCACCGCGGCGAGCAGCCGCAGGGTGCGGGCCATGCCCTCGCGGTCGCCGGCCTGGCCCCAGAACCCCATGGCGCGCTCGGCAAGGCGCTGGGCCTCGGCGTATTCGCAGGTCAGCAGCGCGAAGTTGGCGGTGGCGGTGTGCGCGAGGCCGATCAGGGCGGGTGCGGCGTCGGGGTCGGTGTCGAGGGCCTGCTGGAGCCATTGCCGGCCTTCGACGTAGCGGCCGCGGAGCCGGCAGTACTGGGTGAGCGCCACGGCCAGGCGGAGCCGGGCGACCGGATCCCGGCCGGCGAACCAGGACAGGGCGGCGCGGAGGTTCTCGTGGTCGGCGGCGAGCCGGGCCAGCCAGCAGCTGGCTTCCGGGCCGTGCTGCTGGCGGTCGGCTTCCTCGGCGAGCGCCAGGTAGTGCCGGGCGTGGCGGGTGCGGGCGTCGTGCCCGGCGTCCGGGCACTCCGCGAGCCGCGCGCTGGCCCAGCGGCCGATCGTCTCCAGCAGGCGGTACCGGGCGCCGAGGGCGTCGCGGTCGACCACGACCAGGGACTTGGCGGCCAGGTCGGTGATCACGTCGACGGCCGGAAGGTGGCCGCCCCAGACCGCCTCGGCCGCCGCGATGGTGAAGCCGCCGGTGAACACCGCCAGGCGGCGGAACCGGTCCTGGGTAACGGGATCCAGGAGGTCGTAGCTCCACGCGATGGTGGCGTGCATGGCACGGTGCTGCGGGCGGTCGGGGTGTCGGGTGGTGCACAGCAGTGCCGGATCATGGAGCCGGTCGGTGATCTCGGCGACGCTGAGCACCGCGGTGCGGGCCGCGGCCAGCTCGATCGCCAGGGGCAGGCCGTCGAGGCGGGCGCAGAGCGCGGCGATGCCGGGGCCGTCGCCGTCGGTGAACCCGCGGACCGCGGCGACGTCGGCCCGGTCGAGGAACAGCCGGACGGCGTCGTAGCCGGTCAGCTCGACCAGGCTCGGTGAGTCCGAAATGGACGGTGGCGGCACCGGGAGCGGCGGCACCGGCCAGGCGACCTCGCCGAGCACGCCGAGGGACTCGCGGCTGGTGGCCAGCACGCGGAGGTCCGGGCAGCAGCGCAGCAGGGTGGCGACGACCTCGGCGCAGGAGGCGACCACGCGCTCGCAGTTGTCCAGCACCAGCAGGCAGTTCCGCCGGCGGAGGTACCGGGCCAGGGTCGCGGCGGTGCCGCAGTGCGGGTCGGCCGAGCGGCCGATGCCGTCCGCGATCGCGCCGGCGACCAGCGCGGGGTCGGTGAGCGGGGCCAGGTCGACGAACCAGGCGCCATCGGGGAAGCGGGTGCCGACGCGGTCGGCGACGGCGATGGCCAGGCGGGTCTTGCCGGAGCCGCCGACACCGGTGAGGGTGACCAGCCGGTGCCCGGCGAGGAGCGAGCGGAGCTCGTCGATCTCGGCCCGGCGGCCGATCAGCCGGGTCAACGGCGTCGGAACGGCGCCGGACCCGCGCCGGTCGGCCGCGGGCGGGCCGGTGACCTCGGCCACCGGCGAGCCGTCGGGAATCTCGTGGCCGGCGAGAATGGCCGCCTCGAGCCGTTTCAGCTCGACCCCGGGCTCCACCCCGATCTCGTTGACCAGCAGCGCGCGGACCCGCCGGTAGGCCCGGAGCGCCTCGCCCTGCCGCCCGGCCCGGTAGAGCGCGCGCATCAGCAGTTCCCACAACCGTTCGCGCAACGGGTAGCTGGCGACCATCGACTCCAGCTCGGCGGCCACGCCGGCGTGCCGGCCGAGCATCAACTCGGCGGCGAACACGTCCTCGACGGCGTTGAGCCGGGCCTCGTGCAGCCGGGTGGCCTCGGCGCGCACCCACTCCCCCGACGGGCAGCCGGCCAGCACATCCCCGCGCCACAAGCCGAGCGCGGTGCGCAGCGTCGCGGCCGCCGCCTGCGGGGTGGTCAGCAGCCGGGCGCGGCCAACCAGGTCGAGAAACCGGTGCACGTCAACGCAGGTGGCCGGCGCGGCCAGGGCGTAGCCGGGCGACCGGGTGGCGATCAGGTCCGCCATGCCGCCGGCGAGCAGACCCCGGCGGAGGTAGGCGACATGGGCGCGCAGCGTCTTCTCCGCCCCGGCCGGCGGGTCGCCGTCCCACATCCCCTCGATGAGCGTGTCCCGGGACACCACATCCGGCGCGCGCAACGCCAGCTCCCCGATCAGCGTGCGCAGCCGCGGGCCACCGAGCGGAACGACACGGCCGCCGTCGTCCGTCACCTCGACCGGACCGAGCAGGCGGATCCGCACCCGGGCAATAGTACGCAATCCGTGCTCAACCGGACACAGCCCGTTTCCAGTATTCGTTGCGGCGAATTGGCCTACACAGGGGTCGTTCCCTTCTACCGCAACATGTTCATTCCGCACACCCAACCGGAGTCCAACAATTCCGCAACGCCCGTGCGCTGTGATCTCCGGCGGGAAACCCCACGTTGCCTTGGAGGACCGCATGAGCCACCGACCATCCCGCCGCACGGTCGTCGGCATCGCGCTGAGCGCCGTCGCCGGCCTGGTGCTCGCCGCGCCGGCGTCGGCCGCCCCGCTGGCCGACTCCCCCGCCGCCGCGCCACAACCCGGCAAGGTTCTGTACACCAACGACGCACGCGCGCTGCCCGGCCAGTTCATCGTCTCGCTCGGCGCCAACACGAAGGAGGAGGACGTCGACCGCCTCGCCGACGAGCTGACCAGCAAGTACGGCGGGCAGAAGCAGTTCGTCTACACCGCCGCCATGCGCGGGTTCTCCATCCAGGCCACCGACTCGCAGGCGAGCCTGATCGCCGGCGACCCGGCCGTCGAGTTCGTGGCGCAGGACATCGAGTTCACCGCCGACGCCCTCGGGCTGCAGCCCAACCCGCCGTCCTGGGGTCTGGACCGGATCGACCAGCGTTCCCTTCCGCTGGACAACAAGTACTTCTACCCGAACATCGCCCAGAACGTGACCGCCTATGTCATCGACACCGGAATCCGGTTGACCCACCAGGAATTCGGCGGGCGCGCGATCTGCGGGTTCGACCCCTACCTCGGCGGTTGCGCACCCTGCCCGGTCGGTTTCGCGCAGTTCCACGGCACGCACGTGGCCGGCACCATCGGCGGCCGGACGGTCGGCGTGGCCAAGGGCGTGCGGATCGTGTCGGTGCGGGTGCTCGACTGCAACGGCTCGGCTTCCGGGGCCACGGTCATCGCGGGCGTGAACTTCGTGACGCTGTCCCAGCAGCTCAACCCGAACCAGCGCAGCGTCGCCAACATGAGCCTGGGCGGCGGCGCGTTCGCCCCGCTGGACAACGCGGTCACCGCCTCGATCGCGGCGAACGTGCACTACTCGGTGGCGGCCGGCAACAGCAACCTCAACGCGTGCGGCTTCTCCCCGGCACGCACCCCGCGGGCCACCACCGTCGGCTCGACCATGATCAACGACAACCGGTCCGCGTTCTCGAACTTCGGACCCTGCCTGGACCTCTTCGCGCCGGGCGAGAACATCTTCTCCGCGTCGAACACCGCGGACAACGCCTACGCGGTGGCCAGCGGCACCTCGATGGCTTCTCCGCACGCGGCCGGCACGGCGGCGATGTGGCGGCAGAAGTTCCCCGCCGACAACGCAGACCAGGTGGCGACGGCGCTGGCGGCCAACGCCACGCCGGGTGTGGTGATCAACCCGGGCATCGGCTCGCCCAACCTGCTGCTGTTCCAGTCCATGATCCCGGTCTGACCGGGTGAGTTGACCCGTGGAGCCCCCGCTGCGCCGGGGGCTCCACCGCTTGGGGCCATTTGGCGCATTGATCGAAAATCCGGCGTATCACAGAGTGGGACGGTCCGGAAGTCCATGTTCGGAACCGGAGGTCCCCCATGCAGCGCAGAGCTGCTCTCTTATCCGTGACCACCCTCGTGGCGAGCGTGCTCGCCGCCGTGTCCCCGCTGAGCGCACCGGCCGAACCCGTTGCGCCGCTGCCGTTCCGGCTGACCACGGCGGCCGCGTTCGACGTCTCGCCGCCCCTGCGGGAGCTGGCCGCCCGACCGGCCCCGCCCGCGTCCGGTGACTTCGACGAAGATGAAGACGACTCCGTCCGGCCGGTGGTCGACAACGGCTACACCGGCGACGGTGCCCTGCAGCAACTCGGCGTTTCGGCCCGGGCCGCCGACCCGCTCGAGCAGATCTCCCCGCCGCGGATCAGCTTCGAGGGCGTGGCGAACTCCGCCAACCCGATCCTGATCTCGCCACCGGACCCGAACGGCGAGGTCGGGCCGAACCACTATGTGCAGACGGTGAACGTCCAGTACGCGGTCTACTCGAAGACCGGGGCACGGCTGGCCGGCCCGGCGCAGATCGGCACGCTGTTCGCCGGGTTCCCGATCACCGACTGCACCGGCTTCAACGGCGACCCGGTGGTTCTGTACGACCAGCAGGTGGACCGCTGGCTGATCACCCAGTTCACCGTCGACGGCCCCGAGTTCTGGAACTGTGTCGCCATTTCCACCAGCCCCGACCCGACCGGCACATATTTCCGGTACGCGTTCTCCACCGGCCCGAACTTCCCCGACTACCCGAAGTACGGCGTCTGGAACAACAGCTATTTCCTGTCCACCCGGGAGTTCGCGCCGGACGACAGCTTCGCCGGCATCGGCGCGTACGCGCTGGAGAAGGCCCGGATGGTCGCCGGCAACCCCAACGCCCGGGCGATCAGCTTCCTGCTCCCGCCGGGCGACACGCCCAATCTCACCGGCGACGGCCTGCTGCCCACCGACTGGGACGGCTCCAGGCCACCGAGGGCGGGCACGCCCAACTGGTTCGTCGGCACCCAGGATGACGGCGCCGGCACCGGCGCGGCCTTCGACGCGCTGAACGTGTTCGAGTTCAATGTGGACTGGCGGCCCGTCCCGCGAGCGACCTTCGGCCTGGCCGCGCAGATCCCGGTCGCCGCGTTCGACTCGATCTTCCCGTGCGCCCCCGGCCCGCGGAACTGCATCCCGCAGCCCGGCACCACCAACAAGATCGACATCCTGTCCTCACGGCAACGGCCGATCTTCCGCCTCGCCTACCGCAACTTCGGCACCTACGAGTCCCTCGTCACCAACCAATCGGTCGAAGCCCGCCCGGCCGAAGCCGGCACCCGCTGGTACGAACTCCGCCGCCCCCGCGGCGCCGCCGTGCCGACCCTGTTCCAGCAGGGCACCCTCGCCCCCGGCGACGGCATCCACCGCTGGATGGGCAGCATCGCGCAGGACAAGAACGGAAACATGGCGTTGGGCTACAGCGCCTCCAACGGCACCGACGTCTTCCCCGGCATCCGCTACACCGGCCGCCTCGCCGGCGACCCCGCGGGGTTGATGGCCCGCGGCGAACAAACCCTGATCGCCGGCACCGGAGTCCAAACGGTGAGCCCCCGCTGGGGCGACTACACCGACCTCACCGTCGACCCCTCCGACGACTGCACCTTCTGGTACACCAACGAGTACTACACCACCTCCTCCCCCAACGGCTGGACCACCCGAATCGGCTCCTTCAAGTTCCCCAGCTGCCGGTTCTAGTTCGTTGACACGCCGGAACCGGACATCCCGGTTCCGGCGTGCCCAGTGCGATCATGCGGCTACTCATCGTGACCAGGAGCCCGCGTGAACACCAAGCAGAAACCGCCCTTTCCTCCGCCGCCGGCTCGGCAACCGCCTCCGAGCCATGTGCGAGAGCGCCGG
>NZ_DASYTH010000224.1:0-37246 GCF_036002505.1 Actinophytocola sp.
GGATGCGGCCCTCTCTATAAGTCCTTGTGAACGCAGGACTGACCTCCCGCGTCACGGGAGTATCGGGGGCCGAGGCGGGGTCTTAGGGGTTCTCAGCGCACCGTTGCCCTATGGGGCACCGAAGTCCGCCCCATCAAGCCGTTCGGACTGGTGCTCGCGACCGCTCACCCAGGGTAAACCGGTCGCGAACAGCCAGGTCGGCGGTTCAGGATCTGACCATGTATTCGATTCGCGCCGCGGTCGCGTCCGATCTGGACGAGGTGGTGGACGTGCTGGCCCGGCTGCAGGCCGAGCCGGCGCATCACATCGCCTACCACGGCGAGACCGCCGATGAGATCGTCGAGGAGCTGACCGGCATGCGCCCGGACTGGATGTCCGGCACGGTGCTGGCCACCGACTCGGCCGGCCGGGTGCGCGGTGTGCTGGGCGTGGAGGCCGATCCCGAGGTCGGCCGGGCCTGGTTGCACGGGCCCTATGTGGACGTGCCGGCGAACCACCCGGCGGCGGCACAGCTGTGGCACCAGACGGCGGACGCGCTGCTCGAGGAGGCCCTGCGGGTGCCGGGCCTGGCCGGGATCGCCGACCTGGAGCTGTGCGGGCACCGCCGGCACCGGCTGCTGGCCGACTTCGCCGCCCGGCATGACTTCCGCACCGGGACGACCAGCCGGGTGTTCACCCTCACCGGCGCCGGGTTGCGTTCGGTCCTGGTCCGCGACACCGGCGACACCGGCTATGAGTCCGTTGTGGACAGTGCGGTTCGGTTGCTGCCGGACGATTCCGCCGTCAAGGCCGCGGTCCGGGCGCTGCACGGGCGGAGCTTCCCGGACGCCCCGATCACGGCCCGCCAGCTCGTCGAGGGCGTCCGCGGGCACTGCGTGGTGGTGCTGACCGGGCCCGGCGGGCTGATCGGCTACGCGGCGGGTTACCCGCAGGAAGGGGAGCTTTACGTGGACCTCGTCGCGGTCGACCCGGACAAGCGCTCGCGCGGCGCCGGGCGGGCGCTGGTCCGCGGGCTGCTCCGGGAGCTGGCCGCGCGGCACGGGGCCAGGTCGCAGGCCGCCGCGGTGATCGCGCTGGGCAACGACGCCTCGGAGCGGATGTTCACCGCGCTCGGGTTCGCCCTGCACATGGAGATGGTCAGCTACCGCCAGGTGCTCGCGGTCACAGGATGTTGACCGCGCGGGCGGCCACGATCGCGATGGTGGCCAGCGACACCGAGGAGGCGGCCATCATGAGCGTCTTGGCCCGCCCGGTCATCGGCATGGTGTCGGTCGGGCTGAACGCGGTGGCCGCGGTGAACGCCACGAACACGTAGTCCACAAAGGACGGAAGCCAGGTGCCGGGGTCCCACCCCGGCACCCCGGTCATCTGCGGGAACAGCAGGTCGCCGGTCCCCTCCGGCCGGGCGTGCCGGGGGTCCCGGGCGAACGGCCCGCCCCGGTCCAGCTCCCAGAACACCACCGCGACCGCGACGATGTTGGTCGACCAGATCAGCGCGCCGGAGCCGATCAGGTGCCCGGCGCTGAGCTTCTCCTCGTTGACCATGGTGGTGAACAGCTGCACCAGCCGGCCGGCGTTCACCGCGAGCAGCAGCACGGAGAGCGCGACCGCGGAGGCCCGCAGCATCGGGTGGTCCCGGTTCAGGCTGACCGGGTTGGTGGCCACCAGCGGCACCAGCAGCAGCACCTCGACCCCGACCAGCACCGGCCACCAGGGCGGCACGATCTGCTCCGGCGCGGCGAACTGCAACCCGATGATCATCGCCACGGCGAGCGAGGCCGGCCACCGCCGTTCGTGTGCCTTCACGACGCCGCAGACTACGGACCTGCCCGTGAGTAGGCTCGCACGTCGGGAACCGGGAGGGTGCATGTCGGGTTTCGGTGTGGACGCCGAGGTGCTGCGGCAGGTGGCCCGGCGGTACGAGGGCGAGGCCGCGGACCTCGCGGCGCTCGGCGACGCGGTGGCGGCCACCGCCGGCGAGGGGCACGTCGGCGCCGGGTTCGGCGCGGTCGCCGCGCCCTACCGGCTGGGGTTCGAGCGGTTCGGCGGCAGCCTGGCCCGCCTCGGCGCGGAGGCCGGCGAGATCGCGGCCCGGCTGGCCGAGACGGCCGCGGCGTACGCCCGGATCGAGGAGGAGTCCCCGGTGCGGACGGTGCCCTGATGGGCTTGGCCGACGACTGGCGCACCTCCGACGAGATCCTCGACGAGGCCCGTCCCGGACTGGCCTTCTTCGCCGAGTTCCTTCCGCGCTACGACGAGGCTGCCGTTCTCGCCGGCCGTGGCCGCTGGCCCGGCCTCACCCTGGCCGCGATCCAGGGCCCGTTCGACGCCCTGCGCGGCATCGACCTCGGCGTGATCCGGGCCGACGCGGACGCGCTGTCATCCGTCGCCGAGGCCGCCGGCAACCACCTGCACAACCTGGAACGGCACTGGGCCGGGTTGTCCGGCTGGCACGGCGACGCGGCCGACGCCGCGCGGGTACACCACGAGCGCTTCACCGGCCGGGCCGCGGAGCTCCTCCGAACCACCGCGCACGGCCCCGGCGCGATCAACGGCGGCGCCACCGCGATCCAGAACGCCCTGGTCCGCTACGCCGCGCAGGTCCGCGACCTGGCCGGTGACCGCTGCGGCGGGCTGACCGCGGCCGAGGTGCGCGCGGCCCGGGACGCCACCATTCTGGGCAACATCGTCGACGAGTTCGACGCGAAGAAGGACGCGTTCGACGCCTACACCCGGGCCGTGGTGCGCGCCGTCCAGGGTCATTACGACGTGCTGCTGACCCACCTGCGGCCGCTCACCGGGGAGCCGGCCGCCCTGACGGTCACGTCGGACGGTCGGATCCGGCTGACCGTGGGCGCCCGCTCCTACGAACTGGACCTCGGGCCCACCAGCCCGTCCGGCGTCCCCGGGCCGTTCGGCGAGCCGGGCGAGACCGCCGCCCCAGCCTCCGGCGCCGCAGCCACGCCGGTCAGCCCGCGGCTGCCGGCGACCCTCTTCCCCTGGGCGATCCGCCCGGTGGAGCGGCTGCGCCCGGACGAGGACGGCAAGGTGGTGATCCACAACGGCAAGGTGACGATCACCGTGGACCCGGACGAGGTCGCCGACGAGCTCACCGTCACCCTCGACGACGGCGCCGGCCACCGCACCACCTACCGCCTGGACTACCGCGACCCGGCCAACCCGA
Source organism: Actinophytocola sp. (assembly GCF_036002505.1). Lineage (GTDB taxonomy): Bacteria > Actinomycetota > Actinomycetes > Mycobacteriales > Pseudonocardiaceae > DASYTH01. The sequence continues at coordinate 3,185 of NZ_DASYTH010000224.1, forward strand.
CGCTGAACCGGGCCGCCGAGCCCGGCTCCCCGGCACGCCTGGCGCCGGTGCGGGAGCTGAAATGACGACCGACCCGGCGATCCTGCGTGCCTACGACGCGGTGTCCGCCGAGCACGAGGCGGCGTCCGCGGCGATCTCCCAGGAGCTGCGGGCACGGCTGCGGGAGGTGTCCGAGCGGCTCCCCGCGGTCCCACCGGAACCGCCGCTCGAGGACGACGACGAAGTGCCGGCGTTCCGATGGGACGAGCTCTGAGTCAGTCCGGCCAGTCGGCCGCGGTGATGCCGCCGGCGTGACCGGGCGGCCATTGCACCAGTTCGATCCGGTTGCCGTCCGGGTCGGTGATCCACGATGTTTGGAAGTCCGCCGAGCCGTCCGGTGATTCGGGCGGTTCGGCCTCGACGCCGCGGGCGGCGAGCTCGGCGACGGTGGCGTCCATCGACTCCACCTTGATCACGAAGTGGTTGAGGCGGGTGCCGGGTTCGAGCTCGCTTCTGGCGGGGTCGTGCACGAGCTCGAGGGAGACGAAGTCGTCGCCGGGGAGCTTGAGCATGGTCAGGCTCCCGAACGCGGTCTCCGGGACGCTCCCGACCACCTCGTAGCCGACGGCGGTGTAGAACGTGAGCGACCGCTCGAGATCGGCGACCCGGAGGCCGAAGTGCAAGGTCCTCATGGATTCCCCCTTTCGGGGCAAGACTAGGGTTTGCGGACGTGCCAGACGACCCCACCGCGGCCCCGCTTCCCGAGCTCCCCGGCGTCGACGTGCAGGCGATCATGCAGGCGATGGCCGCGGACGGGGTGGACATGTCCGACCAGGCCGCGGTGTACCGGTGGCTGGCCGACCCGACCGTCGACCTCGCCGGCATGGTCGACGAGGACGAGTTCGATCCCGACGAGGACGTCTCGATCAAGGAGCTGTACGGGCTGCCGGACCGGTTGCCGCCGCTGCGCCTGCCGCCCCTGGCGGAGCTGGTCCGGGCCGCGCGGGAGAGCCGCGTCCTGGCCCAGGCCCGCGCGCTGGCCGGATGGGTCGGTGCGGGCCGGCCGGTCGACGAGCAGGGCGAGCCGGGCGCCGCGGACTGCCGGGCGGCGGCGGACGCGCTCGGCCTCGAAGCGCCGGCGGATGTGGCTTCGCTAAGCGATATTCCGGAGCTGACGCACCTGTGGGATCTCGCCGAGAGCGTCGAGCTGATCGAGATCGGTGACGACGAGATGGTGCCCGGCGCGGCCCTCGAGGCCTGGCCGGACGGGGCCGACGAGGACGTGCTGGACGTCTGGGCCACCGCGCTCGCGGTCGTGATGACCAGCCTCGACCTGGACGCCGACCTGCACCACGAGGCGGAGCTCAACTTCTACGGCGCCGGTGGCGCGGTGGTGATGACGCTGTTCCTGGCCAGGAGCGCGGGCGTGCCGTACCCGGAGCTGTCCGAGCTGATCGGCGAGGCGGCCGGTGCCCGGCGCGGCGTCTGGGACGCCTGGGTGGCCGCGCACGGCGACCCCGCACAGGTGTTGCTCACCCGGCTCGAGGAGCTGGGCGCGGTGAGCTACGACGAGGAGGCCGCGCGGCTGACCCCGCTGGCGCAGTGGGCGATGTGCGCGCAGCTGGTTGACGGCGACGTCGAGGTGCCGCTGCTGCCGCCGGTCGAGGAGATGACCGCGCAGGACCTGGTCGCGGCTGCGGAGGGGTTCACCGAGGACGAGCTGGTGGCGGAGACATCGGCCTGGCTCGACCGGCACCCACCCGAGGTCGCGGCCGCGGAGCTGCTCGAGGTGGCGGCGGCCGGCGGTCCCGCGGACCGGATGTACGCCACGTCGGTGGTGACCAGCCGGATCGGTGCCGCGGCCGAGCCGCACTGGCGGGCCGCGCTGGACGACCCGCGGCTGCGCGCCTACGCCAAGCTCGCGCTGGACCTCAAGCCTGGGTCCGAGGATCTGGCCTGGCTGCTCACCGACGTGCTGGCCACGACGTCCGATGTGGACGGTCCGGAGGACATCGCCCGGCAGCTCGGCGACGCCGTCCCGGCCGGCCGGGAGCAGGAGATCTTCGAGGTGATGTGGCGGATCCCGCACCCTTCGGCCGGCGATGTGCTGAGCCTGCTCGGCGCCCACCACCCGGACAAGACCATCGCCAAGGCGGCGCGCAAGGCCGCGTTCAAGGCCCGGCAGTCGTGAACAGGGAAAGCAACGTCACGTTGCTTCCCACCCGGGCGTTCAAAGCCCGGCAGCCGTGACCGGCACCCGCAGATCGGTGGCGGCGGTGGTGATCGGCTCGGGCAGGCGCAATGGCTCGCGGCCGGGGGTGATCCAGGCCGCCGGCCGGTCCGGCGTGCCGAACCAGGTCTGGAAGCCGAGCAGGGCGGCGGCGTAGGCCTCTTTGGCGCCGGTCGGCAGGCCGAGCTCATCGCTGGTGAGCACCGGCACCGGGTCGAGGGCCCGGCGCAGCGCCGCGATCAGCGCCGGGTTGTGCACCCCGCCGCCGGAGACGATCACCCGGCCGGCGTCGTGCGCGCGGCAGGCGTCGGCGACGGTGACGGCGGTGAGCCCGACCAGCGTGGCCAGCAGGTCCACGGCGGGCACGTACGGGATGCCCTCCAGCGCCGTGCGCAGGTAGCCGGCGTGGAAGTACCCCGTGGTGGCGAACTTCGGGGTGGACTTGACGTAGTACACGTCGGCGAGCAGCGCGTCGAGCAGATCCGGCCGGACCGAGCCCTGGCTGGCCAGCTCGCCGTCCACGTCCCGCTGCCACACCCCGTCGGAGATCATCCGCGCCGCCGCGTCCAGCAGGACGGTGCCCGGACCGGTGTCGAAGGCGAGCGCCGGCCGGTCGGGGCCGACCACGGTGAGGCCGGCGGCCGACCCGAGGTCCACCGCCGCCACCGGCTCGGCCGCGCCGGCGAGCCAGAGCCGGTCCAGAGCGGCACCGACGTCGTGACCGCCGGGCACGGACACCACCGGCAGCCCGGTGCGCCCGGCGATCCGCACGGGCTGGCCGAGCCGCAGCGCTGCCGGTCCTTCGCGGTGGACCGGCTGGCCGAGCGTGACCACCAGGCCGGCGCCATGCTCGGCGTGCAGGCCCTCGGCCGCGGCGGCGAAGGCCGTCCCCACCTCCGCCTCCAGCCGGCAGAGCTCCGCGGCCGTGCCGCCGGCCGGGGCGAGCACGCCCAGCAGGGCCGCGCGCAGCTCCCCCGGATAGGTGATCTCCTGGTGCCCCAGCGGGATGAGCTCGATGGTGCCGCCGGTCAGGCGCAGCTCCGCGACCGCGGCGTCGATGCCGTCCATCGAGGTTCCGGAGGCCAGGCCGATCACACGTAAGGAGGTCACAGTGCTGTGACCTATTGCAGTGAGTAGTCCCGGCGCAAGAGTGCAGGTTACTTCTTGACCAAATTGATGTCCGCAGTGGTTGAACTTTGGCCGCAACAGGTATAGACACCGCGATACGGTGTGACGAACGAACTCCAGGGAGATGGGCATGACGACGTTTTCGGCCGACAGAAGCCGGCGGGCGTTCCTGCGCGGGATGCTGGCCGGCGGTCTCCTCGTCGTGCCGGGCACGACCGCGCTCGCCGGCTGTGCCACGGCCGGTGGGGGAACGCAGGAGCAGGCCAAGGGCACCGAGTCCAAGGAGAACCCGCTGGGCATCGACACCAGCGCGCCGCTCGAGCTGGTGTTCTTCCAGGGCGGCCTGGCCACCGAGATGGACTGGGTGCAGAAGACCTACGGCAAGCTCTACCCGAACGCGAAGATCAACGCCGCGTCCACGGTCAACATCAACTCGCTGCAGCCGCGGTTCTCCGCCGGCCAGCCGCCGGACATGGTCAACGACTCGGGCGCGCAGAAGATCCCGCTGTCCGGACTGATCGCCGGCGGGCAGCTGGCCGACCTCTCACCGCTGTTCGACGCGCCGTCGCTGGACGACCCGGACAAGAAGGTGCGGGACACGGTCCTGCCGGACGTCTTCCCGGTCGGCACGTTCGACGGCAAGCTGCTGGTGTTCAACTACGTGCTGTCCGCCTACGGGCTCTGGTACTCCTCGTCGCTGTTCGCCAAGAACGGCTGGAAGATGCCGACCGAGTGGTCGGAGCTCATGGCCTTCGCCGAGGAGATGAAGAAGGCCGGGCTGTCGCCGATGGGCTACGGCGGGGTCAACGCCCCGAACTACGTCACCGAGATGATGATCACGATGGCCGGCAAGGCGGGCGGCCAGGACGTGGTGAAGGCGATCGACAACTTCGAACCCAACGCCTGGAAGCAGGACGCGGTGAAGCAGGCGGCGGCCGCGGTCGAGGAGCTGGCCCGCAAGGGCGGGTTCCTGCCCGGCAGCCAGGGCATGAAGCACACCGAGGCGCAGACCCAGTTCGTCCAGGGCAAGGTCGGCTGCTACCCGAGCGGATCCTGGCTCGAGAACGAGATGAAGAAGGACACCCCGGCCGGCTTCGACATGGTGATGGCCCCGGTTCCGCGGCTCAGCTCGTCGGACAAGCTGCCGTACGAGGCGATCCACGCCAACGCCGGTGAGCCGTTCGTGGTGCCGGCCAAGGCCAAGAACGTCCGCGGCGGGCTGGAGTGGTTCCGGCACATGCTCAGCACCGACAACGCCAAGGCCTACAGCGAGGCCACCGGTTCGCTGACGGTCGTCAAGGCGGCCAACGACAAGCTCGACCTGAAGAGCACCGCGCTGAAGTCGGTGAAGGACGCGCTCGGCAAGGCCGGCAACAACACGTTCACCTTCTGGTTCATGGACGTCTACGGCGACCTGAAGAAGAACGCGGCCATCGCGGCGATGTCCGACCTGCTCACCGGGCGGACCAACGCCGACGGGTTCATCACCGCGGCCCAGGCCGCGGCGGACAAGGTCGCCGCCGACGCCAACGTCACGAAGTTCAAGCGCAGCTAGAGAGTCCTTGTGCACCACCGCAAGTACCGGTTCATCATCGGCTTCCTGGTCGCGCCGCTGGCGCTGTACGTGATGTTCGTGGTGTCCCCGAACATCCAGGCGGTGATCTACTCGTTCACCGACTGGAGCGGGTACAGCCAGACGCAGAACTTCGTCGGGCTGGACAACTACGTGCGCCTCGTGCACGACGCCGACTTCTGGACCGCGTTGACCCACAACGCTGTGCTGCTGCTGGTGCTGCCGGTGGTGACGATCTCGCTCGGGCTGCTGTTCGCGTTCCTGCTCAACATCGGCGGGACGCGCCGGGGCTCGGTGGTGCGCGGGCTGCGGGCCTCCCGGTTCTACAGCGCCGTGTACTTCTTCCCGTACCTGCTGTCCGTCGCGATCATCGCGGTGCTCTGGCAGCAGGCGTACAACCCGCAGGGCGGGCTGGTGCCGGGCGCGCTCTCGGCGGTCGGCATCACCCCGCCGCGGGACGGCCTGCTCGGCACCCCGAGCCTCGCGCTGTGGGCGTGCGTCGCGGTCGCCGTCTGGCAGGCGGTCGGCTTCTACGTCGTGCTGTTCTCCGCCGGCATGGCGTCCATCCCGCGGGACATCTTCGAGGCGGCCGCGCTGGACGGGGTGAACCGGGCGACGCTGCTCTTCCGCATCGTGGTTCCCCTGCTCTGGGACAACATCCAGGTCGCGTTCGTCTACCTGGGCATCATCGCGCTGGACTTCTTCGCCATCGTCAACATCATGACGCCGCACCCGGAGTCCGTCGGCAACTCCACCGAGGTGATCGCCCACTATCTGTTCACCCGGGCGTTCAGCGGCGACACCAACCCGCAGTACGGCTACGCCTCGGCCATCGGCGTCGCGCTGTTCTTCCTGACGCTGACGCTCGCCGCGGTCATGTTCCGCGCCTCCCGCCGGGAGAAGGTGGAGTACGCATGACCGTGACCGAGGTGCGACCGCCTGTTCCGGCCTCGCCACCGGCCGGTCCGGTACGCCGCCGTGCCCGGGCCGGCGAGCGGTCGGCCAGCGCGTCGTTCCAGGTCATCCTTGCCGCCTGGGCGCTGGTGTCGGTACTTCCGCTGATCTGGGCGGTGCTGACGGCGCTGAAGCCCAACCCCGAGGTGTTCGCCTCGCCGTGGCGGCTGCCGTCCCGGTGGAGCTTCGACAACTTCGCCCGGGCCTGGGGCGCTGCCTCGATCGGCCAGTTCTTTCTCAACACGGTGATCGTGGTGTCCGGCGCGCTGGTGCTGACCATGCTGCTGTCCACCATGGTCGCCTACGTCCTGGCGCGGTATTCCTTCCCCGGCAACCGGTTCATCTACTACCTGTTCGCCGGCGGCCTCATGTTCCCGGTGTTCCTGGCGCTGGTGCCGCTGTTCTTCGTGGTCCGCAACCTCGGCCTGCTGCACAGTCACCTCGGCTTGATCCTGGTCTACGCCGCCTACGCCATGCCGTTCTCGGTCTTCTTCCTGACCGCCTTCTTCCGCACCCTGCCGTCGGCCGTCGCCGAGGCAGCGTTGATCGACGGCTGCTCGCACACCGGCGTGTTCTTCCGGGTCATGCTCCCGATGGCCCGCCCCGGCATCGTCAGCGTGGCGTTGTTCAACGTGCTCGGCCTGTGGAACCAGTACCTGCTTCCCCTGGTCCTCAACCAGGGCGACAAGTCCACCGCCGTGCTGACCGAAGGCCTGGCCTCGCTCGTGGCTCAGCAGGGCTACCAGTCCGACTGGAGCGCCCTCTTCGCCGGCATGGTCATCGCCATGCTCCCGGTCCTGATCGTCTACCTCGTCTTCCAACGTCGCGTCCGCCAGGGATTCGTTGCCGGAGCACTGAAATAGCAGGTCAGACCCTGTGGATAGACTTTTGCCTGATCTTGATCCGTCCGGCAGGCTTGACGGCAACAGCTACGCTGACCGTCGAGAAGGGACTCCCCGTGACCGATCCCGAAGACCTGCCGAGCCGCGTTACCCGCCTTGAGGACGAGGTGAAGAGAGCGCGGGAAGACTCCGCCGTCGCCCGCTACCTCGCGGCCGAAGCCGACCGTGACGTCGCCGACGTCCGCCTCGAGCTCAAGGCTCATACCAGCACCCTCAAAGCCCTACGAGACACCCAAATCGAGCAGGGCCAGGAAATGCGCGCCGGTTTTGCCAAGGTGAACGACCGGTTTGCCGAGGTCAATGGCAAGTTTGCCGAGGTGAACGAGAGTCTGGCCATGCTTGGTGCCGGCATGGCTCGCATCCACACGGCACTGAAAATCGATCCGGCTGGCGAGACCTGAGGGTCGTCGGCATGGTCATCGCCATGCTCCCGGGTCCTGATCGCCTACATGTTTCCACCGTCGCGTACGTCGGGATTCGTTGCTGGAGCACTGAAATAGCAGGTCAGACCCTGTGATTGGCGGTTTTAACTGTCCCTTTAGCACAGGGCAGGCTGTGCAGCGAGGCAACCAGGCTTCACTGCACAGATAGGGATCTACACATGACCGAGCTTGCCGAACTCGACGAGCGCGTAAACAGGTTGACCTTGGAGGTGGTCGATATTCGAGGTATCGCAACCAAGGCTGAGATCGATGCGGCCGATGTCCGTGCCGGGCTTCGTGGCCACACCAAGGCGCTCGAGGATCTCAGGAAGACCCAGCTTGAACAGGGCCGAGACATTGTCGATCTGCGATCGGAGATGCGTAGGGGCTTTGCCCGTATTGACGAGCGCTTTGCTGGTATGGACGAGCGCTTTGCCGGTATCGACGGGCGTTTGGATGGCATGGACAAGCGCTTCGACGGTATGGACGAGCGATTCGCCCGGCTCGAAGGCGAGATGAAGGAGGGATTCGCGACCGTGGGCGTCGAGCTGGCAAAGATCAGCACCCTGTTGCGGGTCGCGATCAGGCAGCCCGGGCAGCCTGTCGAGTCGTGAGGGTGATGCACGGTTGAGGGTGCTCGGCGCCTGGATGCGAGGATGGCCGGGTGTCGAGCACTCTGATCGTGATCATCGTCGTCCTGGTCGTGGTGGCGGTTGCGCTGGTGGCCGGGGTGGTGCTGGCGCGGAGGCGCCGGATCGACTTGACCGGGAGCGAGCCGGCGGTCGAGGAGGAGACCAGGCCGGGCGGGTACCGGGCGGAGACCGGGATCAGCCTCGCACCCGGCGGTCCTCAGGCAGCGCCGGAGCCGGTGGAGGTGGTCGAGCCCGCCGAACCCGTAGAGGCAGCTGAACCTGAGCCCGAGCCGGTCGAGGAGATCGCGCCAACTTCGGGACGGTTGGAGCGGTTGCGGGGGCGGCTGGCGCGGTCCCGGTCGACCTTCGGGCAGGGGCTGCTGGGCCTGCTCGGCGCCGGTGATCTTGACGAGGACTCGTGGACGGAGGTCGAGGACACCCTGCTGATGGCCGACCTCGGTTCCGGCACGACGACCGAGGTGGTCGAGCGGCTGCGCGCCGAGCTGGTCTCGCGTGGCGTCCGCACGTCCGACCAGGCAAGGGCGCTGCTCCGCGAGGTGCTCGTGGACGCCCTGAAACCCGACATGGACCGGGCCGTGCGCGCCCTGCCGCACGACAGCGGCACCAACGGCAAGCAGCCCGCCGTCGTCCTGGTCGCGGGCGTCAACGGCACCGGGAAGACGACCACTACCGGCAAACTCGCCCGGGTGCTGATCGCCGACGGCCGGACCGTCGTGCTCGGCGCGGCCGACACGTTCCGGGCCGCGGCCGCCGACCAGCTGCAGACCTGGGCGCAGCGGGTCGGCGCGGAGGTGGTGCGCGGCAAGGAGGGCGCCGACCCGGCCGCGGTCGCCTTCGACGCGGTGAAGCGCGGGATCGAGGCCGGGGTCGACGCCGTGCTGGTGGACACCGCGGGCCGCCTGCACACCAAGACCGGGCTGATGGACGAGCTGGGCAAGGTCAAGCGGGTGGTGGAGAAGCAGGCGAAGGTCGACGAGGTGCTGCTCGTGCTCGACGCCACCACCGGGCAGAACGGGCTCACCCAGGCCCGGGTGTTCCGCGAGGTCGTGGACGTCACCGGCATCGTGCTGACCAAGCTCGACGGCACGGCCAAGGGCGGCATCGTGTTCCAGGTGCAGCGCGAGCTGGGCGTGCCGGTGAAGCTGGTCGGCCTCGGTGAGGGCGCCGACGACCTGGCCCCGTTCGAACCGGGCGCGTTCGTGGACGCCTTGCTGGGCTGAGCAACGGCGTACGGGGCAGGATGGGGGCATGGTCGACATCGAGGTGCTCTGCCCGGCGGTGGAGCGAGACGAGGAGATCCTGACCCCCGAGGCGCTGCGGTTCGTCGCCGGTCTGCACGAGGAGTTCGCCGCGCGCCGGGACGAGCTGGTGGCCAGCCGGCGCGAGCGCCGGGAGCAGGCCGCGCGCACAGGACGGCTGGACTTCCTGCCGGAGACGGCCGAGATCCGTAAAGCGGAGGACTGGCGGGTGGCGCCAGCGCCGGCCGACCTCGAGGACCGGCGGGTGGAGATCACCGGGCCGACCGAGCGGAAGATGGCGATCAACGCGCTCAACTCCGGCGCCAAGGTGTGGCTGGCCGACCTCGAGGACGCCAACACTCCACATTGGACGAACGTGGTCTCCGGCCAGGTGAACCTGAAGGACGCGGTGCGCGGCACGATCGCGTTCACCTCGCCGGAGGGCAAGGAGTACGCGCTGCGCGACGACATCGCGCACGCCGTGATCGTGATGCGCCCGCGCGGCTGGCACCTGCCCGAGAAGAACCTGATCTTCGCGGGGCGTACCGGTGTCGGCGCGTTGGTCGACTTCGGACTGTACTTCTTCCACAACGCGAAAGCCTTGCTGGACAAGGGGAGTGGACCGTACTTCTACCTGCCGAAGATGGAGAGCCATCTCGAGGCGCGGCTGTGGAACGACGTGTTCACGCACGCCGAGCGCGAGCTGGGCATCCCGCACGGCACGGTCCGGGCCACCGTGCTGATCGAGACCATCCCGGCCGCGTTCGAGATGGACGAGATCCTCTACGAGCTGCGCGAGCACGCCTCGGGACTCAATGCCGGCCGCTGGGACTACCTGTTCAGCCTGATCAAGTACTTCCGCGACGCCGGCCCGGACTTCGTGCTGCCGGACCGCAACAGTGTCACGATGACCGCCCCGTTCATGCGCGCCTACACCGAGCTGCTGGTGCGCACCTGCCACAAGCGCGGCGCGTTCGCCATGGGCGGGATGGCCGCGTTCATCCCGAACCGGCGCGACCCCGAGGTGACCGAGAAGGCGCTCGCCAAGGTCCGCGAGGACAAGCGCCGCGAGGCTGGCGACGGGTTCGACGGCTCCTGGGTGGCGCACCCCGACCTGGTCCCGATCTGCCAGGAGGAGTTCGACGCCGTGCTCGGCGAGCGCCCCAACCAGCTCGGCCGGCTGCGCGCGGAGATCGCGGTCACCGCCGAGCAACTCCTCAACGTCGCTGCTACGCCAGGAAAAGCCACCGAGGCCGGCCTGCGCGCCGCGGTCGACGTCGGCGTCCGGTACATCGCGAGCTGGCTCTCCGGCAACGGCGCCGCGGCCATCCACAACCTGATGGAGGACGCGGCCACCGCGGAGATCTCCCGCTCGCAGGTCTGGCAGTGGGTGCGCAACGAGGTGGTGCTGGACACCGGCGCGAAGGTCACCGCCGACCTCGTCCGCCAGGTCCTCACCGAGACCCACGCGGCCCTGCGCGACGAGCTGCCCGCCGAGCACCTCGACCCGGCCGTCCAGCTCTTCGAAGAGGTCGCGCTGGCCGGGCAGTTCCCCGACTTCCTCACCCTGCCGGCCTACGAGCGGATCGAGTGATGATCCGCACCTCGCTCGACGGCGCGCTCATCGCCAACGTCGTCGAGCGTCTGTCCCCAGTGGACAGAGCAGCGCCGGCCGGCCGCCAGCCCGTGCACACCTGCTACGTCCCGGCCGACAAACTCACCCCGGACCTGTCCCGGGAATGGGGTGCCCAGGCCCTCGCCACCCTCGACGCGCACCGGGAGCTCCTCGACGTCCCTGATGACATCGTGGCCAGGGTGCGCGCGAAACTGGAACGCGAGCCGATCGAGGACCTCCGGATCGACTTCGAGGACGGCTACGGCTCGCGTCCCGAGCCTGTCGAGGACGCCGACGCCGAACGCGCCGCGACCACCCTCGCCGCCTGGCTCCGGGCCGGGACCGCACCGGCCTGGTCCGGCATCCGGTTCAAATCCTTTGACACCAGGACACTCCTCGAGCGCGGTGTGCGCACCCTGGACATCTTCCTCACCGCCCTCGGCCGCGACATCGCACCGAGCCTGGTGCTCACCTTTCCCAAGGTCACCTCGCCGGCCCAGGTGAGCGCGCTGTGCGATCTGCTGGAGCCGCTGGAGGACCGGCTCGGGCTGCCGGACGGCGCGCTCCACTTCGAGATCCAGATCGAGACCGTTCAGTCCATTGTGGACGTCAAGGGCCGGATCACCGTGCCGCGGTTGATCTCCGCTGGTCGCGGGCGGGTGACCGGCCTGCACTTCGGCACCTACGACTACACCGCCGAGTGCGGGCTCGACGCCGCGCAGCAGCACCTTGCCCACCCGGCCTGCGACTTCGCCCGCCATGTCATGCAGGTGAGCGCGGCCGCGGCCGGCATTCGGCTCTCCGACGGCTCGACCAACCTCCTGCCAGTCGGGGACGACGTCGAACACGCCTGGCGCACGCACTACGTGCTGGTTCGGCGCTCCCTCGAGCACGGCTTCCACCAGAGCTGGGACCTGCATCCCGCCCAGCTCGTCACCCGCTACGCCGCGGTGTACGGCTACTACCTCGAGACCGCGCCCGCGTCGGCGCGACGGCTCGGCGCGTACCTGTCCGGTCGCACGGGTTCGGTGGCCGACGAGCCGGCCACCGCCCGGGCCCTCGCCGGCACACTGCGCCGCGCGGTCGACTGCGGCGCGCTCACCGAGGCCGAGGTCACCGCGCTCGTCGGGTCCGACCGGTGGAGCGCCCATGCTTGACCTGGTGTTCCGGGCCCGCCGGGTGATCACTCCGGAGGGCGAGCTGCCCCGGTGCGTCGGCGTGCGCGACGGCCAGATCGTCGCCGTCGAACCACTGGGCACGCCGATGGAGGCCGCGGACGTGATCGACGTCGACCCGGAGATGGTGCTGCTGCCCGGCCTCGTCGACACCCACGTGCACGTCAACGACCCGGGCCGCACCGAGTGGGAGGGCTTCGAGTCGGCCACCCGCGCGGCGGCCGCGGGCGGGATCACCACCATCATCGACATGCCGCTGAACAGCCTGCCGCCCACCACCGACGTGCCCGCACTGGAGTTGAAACGCAAGACCGCGCAAGGCAAGGCGCACGTGGACGTCGGCTTCTGGGGCGGCGCGGTGCCGGGCAACGCCGCCGAGCTGCAGGGCCTGCACGACGCGGGCGTGTTCGGGTTCAAGTGCGTCCTACTGCCCTCCGGCGTCGACGAGTTCCCGCCCCTGCGGCCCAACGAGCTTGCCGATGTGCTGCCGCAGCTGCACGGTTACGGCGCCCTGCTGATCGTGCACGCCGAGGACGCCGGCAGCATCGAGCACGCACCGGCGCCGCAAGGGGAACGCTACGCGGGTTTCCTCGCCTCCCGGCCGCGCGGCGCGGAGAACCTGGCCGTGGCGCAGGTGATCGAGCTGGCCCGGCGGACCGGGGCCCGTGTGCACATTCTTCATCTGTCCTCTTCGGACGCACTGCCGATGATCGCGTCGGCGCGGCGGGACGGCGTGGCGGTCACCGCGGAGACCTGCCCGCACTACCTCACGTTCACCGCGGAGGAGATCCCGGATGGGGCAACGCAGTTCAAGTGCTGCCCGCCGATCCGCGAGGCGGACAACCGGGAACTGCTCTGGCGCGGCCTGTCCGACGGTGTGATCGACTGCGTGGTGAGCGACCATTCACCGTGCACCGCCGAGCTGAAACGCTTCGACACCGGGGACTTCGGTGCCGCGTGGGGCGGGATCGCCGGCCTGCAGCTGGGTCTGCCCGCGGTGTGGACGGCTGCCCGGGCTCGCGGTGTCGCGCTCACCGACGTGGTTCGCTGGATGGCGAGCCGCCCCGCCGAGCTGGTCGGCCTGCGGCACAAAGGAAGCATCGCGCCCGGCTACGACGCCGACCTGTGCGTGCTCGCCCCGGACGAGACGTTCACCGTGGACGCCGAAAACCTGAGGCACCGCAACCCCGTCAGTGCCTACCATGGCCGGACCCTCGCCGGTGTCGTGCACGGGATCTGGCTGCGCGGCCGCGAGGTCACCGGCACCGAACCGCACGGAATGCTGCTACGCAGGGGAGTGTTGTGACGGCGGACTGGACCCGGTTGCCCGAGATGGCCTCCCGCCGGATGGGCGGCAGCGTGCTGTGGTCCAACGACGAGCTGTTCGCCGAGCGCGAGAACCTCATCAAGCCCGGCGAAGCCATGTACCAGCCGCACACGTTCGGCCACAAAGGACAGATCTACGACGGCTGGGAGACCCGGCGCCGCCGCGAGCCCGGCCACGACCAGGTGATCATCCGGCTCGGCCTGCCCGGGATCATCCGCGGCGTCATCGTGGACACCTCGTGGTTCACCGGCAACTTCCCGCCGTTCGCGTCCGTCGACGCCTGCGCCGTCGACGACCATCCCAACCCCGAGGAGATCACCGGCTGGGAAACGATCGTTCCCAAGTCGCCCCTACGCGGCAACACCCTCAACGAGTTCGACGTCAGCGAGCTCCGCCGCTACACCCACGTCCGGCTCACCATCTACCCGGACGGCGGCGTGGCCCGCCTACGCGTGCACGGATTCCCGTTCCCCGACGCCACGTTCCTCGACCTCAACTCCTTCGACCTCGCCGCCCTGGAGCACGGCGCGCGCGTGGTCGGCTGCAGCAACATGTTCTACTCCTCGCCCACCAACCTGATCTCGCCCGGTTTCGCCACGAGCATGGGCGACGGCTGGGAGACCGAACGCCGCCGCGGCGACGGCAACGACTACGTCACCGTCCAGCTCACGGCCCGCGGCGTCATCCGCCTGGCCGAGCTCGACACCAGCCACTTCAAGGGAAACGCCCCCGGCTGGGCCGCACTGTCCGGTTGCGACACCCGGGTCGCCGAACCCGACGAGGAAGGCGCCTGGTTCGAGCTCCTCCCCAAAGTCCGCCTCCAACCCGACACCCGCCACCGCTTCGTCCTGCCCGACGCCAACCCCACCACCCACGTCCGCCTGGACATCTACCCCGACGGCGGCATGGCCCGCCTCCGCCTGCACGGCGCCCTCACCGACGACGGCCGCGAACACTTCATCCGCCGCTGGCTCGACCTGCGATGAAGGCCCCGTTCCTCACGCTGGGCGTGTGAAAGGCCGCCTTCATCGCACATCACAGCTCCTCCAGGAACGGCCGCTCATCCCAGTCGTCCTCGTTCTCCGCCGCCCCGCCCGGCCGCCGAACCTGCTGCGGCGCCCGCTTCGGCTCGACCGGCACCCGTGGCCGGGGCGGCTCCAGTTCAGCCTCGGGCTCCGGCTCGATCCGGATCTCGTCCGGATCCGGCCCGGTTTCCACCTCCGGCTCCCCGAACCGCCGCCTCGCCTCGTCAAGAAGCAGGTGCGTACTCGGATCGGTCGCCCCGACCGTCTCGAACATGGCCTGCCCCAACAGATCGGGGATCCTGGCCTGCGCCCGCCGCACGCATTCCATGATCTGCGCGGCAATCGCCGGCATGGGCGGCGGTTCCCACCGGTCCCGCAGCACCAACCCGGTGAGCTGCCCACTCGCCGACACCGTCACCTCGACCAAGCCGTCCCCCGACGCCTCGGTGATCGCCAACCCCTCAACCCGCTCCTGCAGCGCGCGGTACCGCTCCGCGTTCTCCGCGATCCGCCGTTCCCACCCCGCGTCAGCCGCCACCCCAGACACCCCCTCGCAACCGCCCTACCACAGAGCGTGGCGCATCCCCTGCCTTGGCCGCAAGGGTCACCTAACTTGCGCCCACCGCAAGAACTCCACGCCCATGCTCCGAGCGGGTGGACCTGTTGTGTTGATGCGGCGCCCCGCCATCCGAGGGACTTAGGTTCTCCCCATGATTGCGATGCGCGAGTCCACGGCACGTACCCGAGAGCTGGGCAGGGAACTGCGGAGAATCCGCGAATCAGCCCGCTACACGGGCCACGAGCTGGCCACGAAACTGGGCTGGTCGCCCAGCAAGATATCGCGCATGGAAACCGGCGACCGCACCACGTCCGAAGTGGATGTTGCAGTCTACGCGGCCTTCTGCGGAGCCGCCGGCGACGAACTCGACCATGTGCTCCAGCTGACCCAGCCCACCGACGACAACCACTGGCTCCACGTACGCGGCGACCATCTCCCGGACGAACTCCGGTCCGTGATCATCCTGGAGAACACCGCCCAAACCATCGCCTACTACGAGCCCATCGTGATACCCGGCCTCCTCCAAACCGAGGACTACGCCAGAGCTCTGTTCCACGAACGTGACGTGCTGCCGTTGGATGCCATCGACTCGCGGGTGCGTTTCCGGATGGCCCGGCAGCATATTCTGGCCCTGCCGAATCCGCCGAAGATCACTTTCTTCGTGCACGAGAACGCCCTGCGCATGCCGGTGGGCAACCTCCTGATCATGCACGAGCAGATGCTTCACCTGTTGCTGACGTGTGCTACGCCGCAATGCCGGCTGCGGGTCGTCGAGGCGTCAGTCGGGGCTCGCACCGGCGCCAACGGACCATTCATGTGGACCGCTCACCGCAACCACAACCCGGTCATCTACGTCGAGCACCTGACCACCAGCATGTTCCTGGAAGGAATTGACGAAACGCTGGCCTACCGGCGCCAACTTGACCGGCTCTCCGACATCGCCCTCGATGAGGGACAATCACGGCAGTTCCTTGCGGACCTCGCAAGCGAGTACGACCGGGAAGAAGCCGATCATGAACCTCCTGCCCGACCCGGCCCTGAACTGGCGCAAGAGTAGCTTCAGCGACGGCGGCAACGGCGCCTGCGTCGAGGTCGCCTGGCCCCGACCCCGCGTCGCCGTGCGCGATTCCAAGCACCCGACCGGCCCAATGTTGACCTTCCCCCACGTAACCTGGAAGGCCCTCCTCGCGACGAGTTGACGTGGCCCGCATCTACGTCTCCTCGACGTTGACCGACCTCCAAGAGCACCGCGAATCGGTCCGCAACGCCATCCGCCGCATGGGCCACACCGACGTCGCCATGGAGTACTACGTCGCCGAAGACCGCCGCCCCCTCGACAAGTGCCTGGCCGACGTCCGCACCTGCGACCTCTACCTCATCGTCATGGCCTGGCGCTACGGCCACATCCCACCCGACCAGACCGACTCGATCACCCACCTCGAATACCGCGCCGCCCTCGACGCCGACAAACCCTGCCTGGCCTTCGTCCTCGACGACAAGGCCCCGTGGCCACCCCACCTCATGGAACTCGACCAACTCCCCCAAGTCCAAGCCCTCCGCACCACCCTCACCCAGGACCACCTCGCCGGCCTCTTCACCACCAAGGACGACCTCGCCCGCCAAGTCACCGAATCCCTCCAGCAATGGGAACGCAACCAGACCAGTCAACCCACCACCACGACGGATTGGTACGCTTACCGCCAGGCAGTCTTCGACAAGTACCGCTGGGTTGTACTCTCAGTAATCGCTGGCGCCCAACACGACCGCTTACGCCACATCCCGCTGGCTGATGTCTACGTATCACCGCGCGTCCGGGCTGGTCGCCCGCACTACGACATACCTGAACGGACTATTTCAACCACGCCTATAGAAAGTAGGCTCTTGCTCGGCACGGAGTTTAAGCAAGTATTTCTTGGGGGTCCGGGAAGTGGCAAGAGTACGATGTTTCTCGCGACAATTCTCGAGATATGCGAGCTCAAGCGTGGTCATTTCCCGCTGATACCTCTTCTTGTGGAGCTTCGTGAGTACGTTCTGCGCGGCTGCTCCGACTTCATCGTCTACCTGCGGGATGTTACCTGGGACAAACTCGGTTTTCGACTCACTGAGCAAGCTCTCATCGATGTGTTGTCGCAGGTCGGGGCATGGGTCTTCTTCGACGGTCTCGACGAGATCTTCGAGCCAGTTGCCCGCGCCCGTGTGATTGACCAGTTCCAGGCCTTCACCGCCCGTTTTCCGCAAACGATGGTTGCGGTTTCCTCCCGTATTGCTGGTTACGACGAGAGCAGTCTCGGCCTTGCCGGCTTTGCGCACTACACGTTGCTTGACTTCGGCCTCGTCGAGATCGGCGAATTCATCCCAAGATGGTATCGGTACTACACGCTGGAAAACGACGAGCGGGACGCCGCCGGGCTGATCCGGCGCATCTCGGAGAACCCGCGCCTGCTCGAGCTTGCCGGCAACCCGCTGCTGCTTACTATGATGGCGATCATCTACAAGCATCAGGACCTGCCGGAGAAGCGCTGGCAACTGTACGCGCGGTGTACCGCTGTACTGCTCGAGGACTGGGACGTCAAGCGCAAGAAGATCGACCGCGACGAGCTGCTGCCGTTCCACATCACGGCCGACCAGAAAGCCGAGATCCTGCAGAACATCGCAATGGCCATGATCTCTCAGCCGAACAACGACTCCAGGCAGGAGTTGAACGCGATCGGCTACGAACCGCTGCGTGATATCATAGCTGGCTACCTCGGTGAGCAGTACGGCAAACCGCCAGGCGAGGCTCAGGCGATCGCCGTGGAGATCTTGAACCACTTGCGTGAGCGCACCTATATCCTAGCCGAGACCGGGGATCGGATTTTCGGTTTCGTGCACCGCACATTCATGGAATATTTCGTCGCTCGGCACGTGTTGGCCGATTTCAATCGAAATAGAGCCGATTATGAGTGGCTTACGCAGAAGGTTTTTCTGAAGTACTGGACGAGCGACAGATGGCGCGAGCCGCTGCTACTCCTTGGCGGAATGCTTGTGGGTCAAGGATCACCGATTCGCGAGGTTATCGACGCGCTGATGAGCCAGCTCGGGCAGGATCGGTTCGCCGTGCCCTTTGCGGCGCGCTGCCTCGGCGAGGGCGGTCAGGTGTCGCCCGAAGACCGACATTGGGCCAGTGTGATCATGCAGACGCTAGTCAGTCGTTTGAAATTTCGGCCAGAAAAGCAATCCGGCGGAGACAAGTACATCGAAGAGTCGATCGCCGCATTCGGTCTTATGGTGCCCCTTGTTGAGATCCTCGACGCCACCCGGCAACTGGTTGATCAGTTCATCGGGTCAGCATCAATCAGAGACCGGATAATTGGTTGGCAGTTACGACTTGCCTTGGGCTCGAAGGCGGAACGACGCGAGTTCGCTCTTGACGGTCTGTTACACAAGGACCAGGCGATACGCCGGGGAGCGGTTGCCGCCCTGGAACGTGAGTGGCCCGGCGACGAGGGCGTGTTCGAGGTCATGACGAAACGGCTCGCCAATTGGGATGGCGAGTGGCATGGCGAAGTCCGCGAAGTGCTAATTTCCGCTCTGGACGCCGGTTGGCCCAGGCGAACCGAGGTGTTGGACGCCATAGAACTTTGCGTCGATCATGAAACGTCGGCGGTGCACGCCATGTGGGTAGTCGGGCATCTGGCCGCGGCCTGGGCGGGTGATGCCCGAGCGCGGGATCTCGTCCTACGAATCCCGGGACGCCAGTTGCTGAACCTGGGCGAAGACAAGAGCGCACGAGTCCGGGAAGCGGCGGCATCCGCGCTCGTCGCCGGCTGGGAGCATCTTGCGGATACCCGGGAATTCCTCCTCCGTGCGCTCGACCCGGCTGAAGATCAACAGGCAGCCTTCACGGCGTATCTTGCGCTCGCCAAGCTCGATCGCGATCCTTTCATGTAGCGCCAGCTCCAGCAGGCCCACTGTGACTTCTGGTGGGGATTGGTCAGCCGACATTAGGCCCCCACGTGGTGGGCACTCATTGACCGGGCGTTGAACCCTGCCTCCTGCAGTTGGCGCGCGCCTGTGAGCAGTTCGGAGGGCACCGGCTCGTCGATCTTGATGAGCCCGGAGTCGGCGTACCGCTGCAGCCGAAGAACCTCGCCGGCGAGCATCGACAGAATCCGCTTGACCGGGATGTCACCCGACAGATACTCGGCGAACGTCATCACCTGCGAGGTGACTCGTACCTCCCGGGATGGCCACCGGCGCCGCGCGGTTGCGATTGTCCGACGCTCTCCATACGGCTTCTGCACGATGAGGAACCGGTGAAACGCCAGTCCGCGGTCGCGCAGCAGCTCGGCGGACAGCCAGAAGTTCTCGCTCGTGTTCGACGCCAACCGCTCCGTCAGCACGCTGCTCTCTGGCACCCCACTAGAGGTGATGATGTCGACGATTGCGTCCGCTTCGGTGGTGAATCTGCTTCCCGTGGGAACGTTGGCCGACCCTCCCGACACCAGAACCAGAGGTGCAACCCCGTCGCGGTAGAGCTCGACCGCACGCCGCGCCACACCGAGATCGTGACCGCCGAACACGAGTAGGCACTCGGCCGGCTGGACCTCTTGTCCAAGTCGCAGGTAGTTCCACAGATCCTCGGCGATGGTCAGATCGGCTGAGGATGGCATGTTTGATCTCCGGAGTGGTTGGCAATCAACTTGATATAGCTGTGAACGTGCTCAGAGAAGCCTGGATGCGACGTCTCCGGCTTGGCCCGTTCGTACATTCTGATCAGGGTGCGATTTCCCTGGTAGAAGCGCTCGACCGCACCTTGCTCGCTGTCGGGAAAGACCCCTACGGCAGCATGCTCGTACGGCAGTGGTGTCGCCGTGCTGAACAAGGAGATCACGTGCAGTGCGCCGAAGATACTCGCCCGACTGGCCCGGTGAAGTAGGTCCTCCTTGTCGTCGATGTAGTGCAGCAACCCATTCAGGACCACGACATCGTACCGGCCCTGTCCGAGCCTCGCCGTGTGGGCGGACTCGTTTCTCACGTTGAGCCGCACCCCCTCCGCGTGGGCAAAACGTTCGATCTTCTCGCAGGCCACCGCGCTCAGTTCAACGGCATCCACCTCGTAGCCCAGCTTGGCCAACCGAATCGAGTCAGCCCCCTCACCTGCGCCAACGTCGAGCGCTCGGCCCGGCCCTCTTGCCGCTGCCAGCCGCAGAGCCTGACCGTTGAACGCAGTGTGGTCGCGCGGATCCAGGCTGTACCGATTGTCTTCTCGCCACCAGTATCGCCGATGCCGGCGATACTGGTGATCGAAGAACTCTCGCACTGACTCCATCGAGCTCACGTCACCACTCCCTTGCCCCGTCGAAGCACGCACGACATTGGTCCAGATAGCTCTCGTACCATTCGGGATCCGAGTCACGCCGCAGCCAGATCAGCGGCGCCCGTTCCGCGGGAGTGTCGGTCAGGTAGTGCTGGACGATCAGCCAGCCGGTGCGGCCATCGGTATCCACACCGATTACCCCGATCGGAAGTATTCGGTCAACCACCTGCAGTGAGCACTTACGTCGTGCGGAGGTAGTGAGCTGAGAGTCGATCTGGCTCTTGATGAGATCGAGGTTCTGGCGGATCTTCTGGCGCCGGATCTCGGGGTTCACCCCGCTCATTCGGGCTGCGTGCTGGAGCGATGCGCCATCTGGATCGACAGCGAGCAGCCGGATCACCGTGCCACTTCGCGCCAACTCCAAGATCGTGGGAAGTGCGTGCGTGGCGGCTTGAAGGTTGATGCCTATGATGATCACATTGCGTTTCGCGTCGGCTATCAACGTCTCGGTCCGTTGAAATGTTGCGCGAGTCCGGAGCACTCTTCCGGCTGGAATCTCTCGATCCAGATCCCGCGCGATCTGATCGAGCTTTCTGTCCATCCTGTAGAGATAACCGGATCGCTCGAGCACTGCATTGATCCCAAGCAAACCAAAGAGTGCCAGCATTATCTGCCGATCAGAGAACTCGACACCGAACATTTTGGGCTCGAGGGTGACGAGGAATGCCACGACGACGACCAGACCTGGGACAATGTTGTCCAGTTGGAATAATCCTCGCAGCCGAGATCCCATCCCAGATCCGTCCAGCGTGCATATCTACAACTGTGGATTGATGCTAACACGCAGAGTGACGACTGTTTCTGGTCAGAAAGTGGACGAACGGCCGAGCAGGGACGGTTATCTGCAGACGCATGGCGCACACCGCTGCGCGCTTGTCAGGGGCGTGAGAGGGCGTCGCGGAGGTCGGCGGCGGTTGGGTACTGGTCGTCGAGTGCCTTGCGGACGATTTCTGCCAGGTTGGGTGGGATCAGTTTGTCGTGCATCAGCAGGTGGGTGAGGAGTTGGGCTGCACCTCGGATGTCGGCTTTGCGGTCGGCTGGGGTGTGGACGCCGCTGAGGCCGAAGTTGATCAGCTTGGGTCCGGAATGGTGGACGATTACGTTGCGGGGCACGACGTCGCCGTGGACGAAGCCTTGGCGGTGTCCGGCGTCGAGGGCGTCGCAGACCGCCGCCACGATATGTTCGGACCATCGGGGTTGTGCCCGTACGGCGGGTGGGGGTCCGTCGCGGAGGCTCGGACCGTCGACGTACTCGGTCACGATCCAGTGGAGCGGGCGGCCCGAGCGGGTGGTGGTTTCCAGGGTGTCAAGGACCTTCACGATCAACGGATGGTCAAGGGCGGCAGCGGCTTGGGCCGCGCGGAGGAGGTCCGGGTCGGCCGGCTGCTGCTTGACGGCGACGGTCGTGCCGGTCCGGATGTCGGTGGCGCGCCACACTTTGACCGTCCTGCTGGATCCGATGAGCGCGTCGAGCTGGTAGCGCTCGCCGACAAGTCTCGGTCGCCGGAAAACAGGCGGGATGTCGAGGCTCAGCGTTGCCGGGTCCAGCGACGCGCTCTCGGCGGGGCCGTGTTTGTCGAAGTGGCGGATGAGGCTTTCGCCCTTCACGGTCACCTGGCACACCGGGCAACGGAAGGATTCGGCTGCTCCCTGGTCGCGGACCAGCTCCTTGATGCGTTCCCGGATGGCGATCCGGCGCGGCTGCGTCGGGGTCGATGGCCGGATGGCGGGAAGGCTGATGGGTGCGGCACCTGGTGCCCGCTGCCAGCCGCGGTTGCGGACGAGGGCGAGGTCGCCGGCGGTGTTGCCGGCTCGGCGTTGCGGCTCGGGGCGGGAGCGGCCGCGCAGCGAATAGAACACGTGGCGGTAGATCTCGTCGAGGCGCAGTTCCGGGCCGGCGTCGGGCAGACCGCCGGTCAGCACGGTGAGCAGGGCACCGGTGAAGGCTGTGTTCGGCTCGCCGGGCGGGGACAGCGCCTGCTTGTTCGCCGGAGCGGAAGCGAGCAGGTAGATGCCCTCCGCGCTCGCCTCGTCGGCCAGCATGGTCGCCGGGTCGGCCATGCCGCCGACCGCTTTCCCGCTGTAGCAGCAGTCGAGGATCACCACGCGCCGCCGCGCCCGCGCGTTGTTCACGTCCCGCCGCAGGTACTCGTACCGCGCCGCCGTGTGGCTCCGGCCCGACACCGAGCCGACCAGCGCCAGCAGCAACTCGTTGGTGTCGTGGTCTATCAGCCCGTGGCCGGCGTAGTAGACCAGCAGCGTGTCCTCGGCCGCCTCCGCCGCCTCGTGCACCGGATCGATGAGGTCACCCGGCGAGACCGGGTCGGCCACCACCGTGCAACACGCCGCCGGCAACCCCCACAACCCCGGATCCTGAAAGCACGCCGCCAGCCCCTCGAGGTTGTTGCGCACCGCCGGCAGATCCGGCAGCCCGGGATGGGTGAACCGGCTCGTACCGAGGAGCACCGCCCGCGACCGGTGCGGATCCGGAAGCACCATGGGTTACCCGAGTTGCGGCGGATCGACTTTCGCCGCGATCGTGTCCGCCGCGCGGCCGCTCGCGTTGATGTCCTCGACGGTGCCGTCCGGCTTCACGATCTTCACGGTCAGCGTCGAACGCCGCTCCCGCAACCACACCGACACCGAGTTGGCCAGCACCGTCAGCGCCCCGCCGCTCGCCACCGCGACGCTCAGCGCCTCCACCAGCCCGCCCATCTGGCCGAACTGGACCGGCGCCTCCTGCATTCGCACCCGCCCCCGAAACTCCGGCTCATCCGCCAACCACCGGCGCAGCGACCCCAACTCGTCATGCGCATCATCACTGCCGATGATCAGCAGTCGAGCTTCCATGCTGGCACTCCTCGGATCCACGTCAGTTCATCCGCGTCCCGAAACGTATCGGTCGATGCCGGCCACCCGCAGTGAAGGCCGCCATCAGGACGTCGAGCATCCCGAAGGAGTCCCTTCGTGGCACTTGGCCTGTCATGCGCCGCGCTGTTGGCGGACCCACATGGCAGGGTCATCGTCCCATTCGTGACCGGTGTCGGGGATCGAACCGATCGCGCTTCCAAGGCGTCCACGCGCTTTTCCTGTTTCAGGGCCTGGCGGACGGCGCGTTCGATGAAGCGGCTGCGGTTGCGCGGTCCGACCCGGCCGTCCAGCTCCGACACGAGGTCGTCGTCGTCCATACTGATGTGCTGGGCGTATGGCTACAGCTTGGCGCATGTCAGAAGGGGATCTTGTAGCCGTACTTGTTGCCGAGTTCGCGGACGAACTTGAAGGCGTCGGCGCGGGTGGCGTTGGGGTTGTTCTGGAAGAAGGATGACCAGTCGCGTTCGAACTGGGCGCTGAAGCCCCGGTGGTCGCCCTCGCGGACCCAGCTGCCCCAGGCCGGGTTGCTGGTGTCGATGCCGAGCTCCTCGAACTTTCGGCCGTATTTGACCGGGAAGTTGTGGTGGCCGACGTAGGTGTTGCCGTCTTTTGGGGGTGGGCCGTAGATCTTCTCCATGCCCTGGGTGTAGTCGGAGCCGCGGTAGCGCTGGCGTTCGTAGCGTTGCCAGGCCTCCTGCTCCTCCTGCTGGCGTTGCCGTTCACGCTCGCGGTAGGCCCGGTCCACCTCGCGCTGCCGGTTGGCGCCGCCGCCGCGCCGGCCGAAGATGGCGCGCACCGCGCCCCATCCCCGCGCCACGGCGCTGACTATTGTCTTGGGGTTCAACGCGTTGCCGACCGCGCCGAGGAACGTGCTGACGAACTGGATGACCTGCTCTGCGGTGGTGGGGCCGGGCGGGACGGGGAGCCTGGGCGGCTCGATCGAGTCCAGGGTCTGCTGCAGCTGCCGCTCGATGGCGGAGATCGGCGCCCGGTAGCTGTCGATCATGCTGGTGCACTGGGCGAGCACGTTCGGGGTGACGCCGCCCTCGACGGCGACGGCCTGCTTGGCGTAGGAGATCAGCCGGCGCACCAGGTCGGTGAGCAGATCGTTGACCTGCTTGCGGGCCTCCGCGACGGCCTCGCCCATCTTCCGGGCCACCAGACCGGTCGCCTCGGCCACATGGGCGGCGGTCTCCAGCGCGAGCGCCAGTTCCTGGGCACGGGCCCGGTACCGGTCGGCGGCGCCACCGTGCCACTCCGACGTCTCCGCCTCGGCCCGGCGGGCGAGCTGGTCGCGGACCTCCGCCACCTTGGCTGCGGCCCGCTGCCACGCGTCGGTGAATGACTGGATCACCGCCGCATTGCCGGCCATGCCGTCCAGCACGTCCTGCAGCGGTTGCACGTACGGCACAAGCCAGTCCAACCCGGCGCTGGAGAGCTCATCGATCGGTCGCATCGTGGCGGCCAGCGCGGCCAGGTCGCCGCCGGTGATGCTGGGCTTGACCCACTCGCCGGTCTTGATGGAGTTGAGCAACCGCAGGGCTTCCTCGGCGGATACCCCGGCCTCGGTGGTGTCCGTGGTGGCGCCGGTCATGCCATCTCACCGTCCAGGCCGAAGAACAGCTCGGCCCCGTCCGCGTCGTCGCGGCCGTACGCCTCGGCGGTCTCGCGCATGGTCGTGCCCGCCCAGTCGAGCGCCTCGACTCCTGCCCGCAGCGCGTCGTGTCCGGCGCTGGCGAGCGCGTCCAGCGCGGCGGCGAACTTCTGGCCGCTCCGGCCGTAGGCATCGGCGGTCATGCCGGCCGCACCGGCCGCGTCCACCGCCGCGCCGAGCTCTCCGGCCAGCCCCGACAGGGTGCGCGCGTGGTTGGTCAGCGCGTCCGCGACCACCCGGTAGGACCCGTCCATCGCACCCTCTTCTCAGATCCGTCAGAGTTGTTCGAGGAACTCCCGCTCGTCCCAGTCGCTGCCGCTGTCCGGGGCGGGACGGCCGGCCTGGCGCGGCTCGGCTGGCGCGGGCTCCGGAAACCGCTTCCCGGCCTCGGCCAGTAGCAGATGCGTGCTCGGGTCCTGGCTGCCGACGGTCTCGAACATGGCCTGGCGCAACAGATCTGGAATGCGCGCCTGGGCCCGGCGAACGCAGTCCATGATCTCCGCGGCGAGGGCCGGAAGCGGTTCGGAGTGCCAGCGTTCGCGCAGGACGAGGTCGGTCAGCAGGCCGGCGGCCGACACCGTGACCTTGACCGCACCGTCGCCGGACGTCTCGGTGATGGACAGCGACGACAGCCGTTCTTGCAGTGCCCGGAAGCGTTGCGCGGTCTCGGCCACCTGCCGCTCCCAGCCCTGCATACCAACGAGAGTGGCGCAACTACCCATCGTGGGACAACCGCCGAACGCGCTCTTCCGGGGTTTGCCGCGGGCAGCTCACACACTTCGCCTCGCCGGGCGCCAGATAGATCAGGCAGCAGGACGCGCGCCGCACCACGAGCCGGCCGGAAACGGTGACATAGCGCGGAGTCGGCAACTTCGGGCCGACCAAAGCGGCCAGCCGGAACGCGTCGCCCGGTGACCCGCCGGCCCACAGCACCCGGTTCGCCAGAGAGTCCGTGGCGATCGCCCACAACGCCCGCCGCCGCGCCCCGGTGGCCCGGACCACCGTCTCGATCGGCACCGACAGGGCGTCCCCGAGCGTGCCGAAGTCTGCCAGCGCGCGGTCGGAGCGGGCGTCGAGAAGGCGCCCATCAACCCTGTGCATAAGCAGCGTCACGTGGTCCAGTCCAGGATCACGCTCCGCGACCAGAAGCCCGAGCAGGACCGAGCTCGCCGAGTACCACCAGAGCACTCCCAGCGTGGGAAGATCCGCCAACCGGTACCGCCGGCCGGCGGCGTCGACCTGCGCGCCGAGCCACTCCGGGTCGGTGATCATCACCCCCGGCACCGCGGCCAAACCTGAGTCATCGACCTGTTCACCGATGTGCTTGAGGGTAGTCAGCCGGGTGGAAACGCGCTCGTAACACGGGACGCGTGACAGTTCACCTTGGCGAAACCTGGCGCGCGATCCTGCGAAACAGGACTTCTCGATGCTCCCGGTGCAAATCACTGAACCGACGGCCTCGCGCACGGGAGGGACGATTGTGAACTCAGGAGATACCGCGTGGGTTCTGGCCAGTGCCGCACTGGTCATGCTCATGACTCCGGGGCTGGCCTTCTTCTACGGCGGCATGGTGCGCTCGCGGAGCGTGCTGAACATGCTGATGATGAACTTCATCGCGCTCGCCGTGGTGAGCGTGCTGTGGATGCTCTACGGCTTCAGCCTTTCCTTCAGCAATGACGCGTTCGGGGGTTTGCTCGGAAACTTCGACTTCGTGGGCCTGACCGACGCGGTCGGCAAGGTCGCCGGGTTCGCCGCGGCCGGCCCACCGGAGGTGCCGTGGCCGGGGCCGGACGCCATCCCGGTGCTGGCCTTCGTGATGTTCCAGCTCATGTTCGCGGTGATCACCCCGGCGCTGATCTCCGGCTCGATCGCGGACCGGGCCAAGTTCTGGAGCTGGGTGGTCTTCCTGGTGCTGTGGGCCACCGTGGTCTACTTCCCGGTCGCGCACTGGGTGTTCTCGTTCAACGGCTTCATGGGCGTGGACGCGGCCGGCGGCTGGATCGCCAACAACCTCAAGGCTTTGGACTTCGCCGGTGGTACCGCGGTGCACATCAACGCCGGTGCGGCGGGCCTCGCGCTGGCGATCGTGCTCGGCCGGCGCAAGGGCTGGCCGAAGGACGCGCCGCGGCCGCACAACGTGCCGTTCGTGCTCCTCGGCGCCAGCTTGCTGTGGTTCGGCTGGTACGGCTTCAACGCCGGCTCCGCGCTGACCGCCGGTGACCTGGCCGGCGTGGCGTTCACCAACACCACGGTCGCCACCGCGGCCGCCGTGCTCGGCTGGCTGATCACCGAGCAGATCAAGTACGGCAAGCCGACCACGCTCGGCGCGGCGTCCGGTGCGGTCGCCGGCCTGGTCGCGGTCACCCCGGCCTGTGGCTACGTGAACATGTGGGGCGCGCTGGTCATCGGCGTGGTCGCCGGTGCGGTGTGCGCGCTCGCGGTCAGCCTGAAGTACCGGTTCGGCTTCGACGACTCGCTCGACGTGGTGGGCGTGCACCTGTTCGGCGGTCTGGTCGGCACCCTGCTGATCGGCTTCTTCAGCGACAAGTCGGTCAACACCGCCTCGGTCGGCGACGACGGCCTGTTCCTCGGCGGCGGGCTCACCCAGCTCGGCCGGCAGGCGGTGGCCGCGGGCGCCGTGCTCGGTTACTCGTTCGTGCTTACCCTGATCATCGGCATGCTGATCAAGTTCACGATCGGTTTCCGGGTGAGCGAGGAGGCCGAGACCGTGGGCATCGACGAGGCTGAGCACAAGGAGACCGGCTACGACTTCGGCGGCTTCGGCGGAGGCGGCGGCCAGGGCATCGGCGCCGCGCAGCCGGTGAAGGCGACTGTCCTCGAGGAGACCAAGGCATGAAACTCGTCACCGCAATCATCAAGCCGTTCACGCTGGACGACGTGAAGGCGGCGCTGGAGCAGATCGGCGTGCTCGGCATGACGGTCAGCGAGGTGCAGGGCTACGGCCGGCAGAAGGGCCACACCGAGGTCTACCGCGGCGCGGAGTACTCGGTGGACTTCGTGCCCAAGGTCCGGGTCGAGGTGCTCGTCGACGACGCGGCGGCGGACAAGACCGTGGACGCCATCGTGGAGACCGCCCGCACGGGCAAGATCGGCGACGGCAAGGTCTGGGTGACCCCGGTCGACACCGTGGTCAGAGTGCGCACCGGCGAGCGTGGAACCGACGCTCTGTAGAGGACATGAGTACGGGGGAGACGGCAGCCGATCTGGTGCTGGCTCGGGACCGCCTACTCGGGCGGACCACGGGTCAGCACCGGCTCGGACCGGAGACACTGCGCGAGGCGCTGACCGACCTGCATGAGTTCTGGCTCACCGCACACGCCTCGCAGGCCGGGATCCAGGGCGACACGACGGGGGTGGCGCTGGTCGCGGTCGGCGGCCTGGGCCGCCGCGAGCTGGTCCCGTATGCGGACCTGGACCTGCTGCTCGTCCACGACGGGCGGAAAACCGTTGGGGGAGCGACGATCGAGGCGCTCGCCGAGCGGCTGTGGTACCCGCTGTGGAACTCCGGCGTCGGGCTGGACCACTCGGTGCGCACGGTCGGCGAGGCGCTGGAGGTGGCTGGCCGGGACCTGCGCACCGCGCTCGGCCTGCTCGACGCCCGGCACGTCGCGGGGGACCGGGCGATCACCGACCGGCTGGCCGGCTCGGCCCGCAACCTGTGGCGGACCGGAGCCCGCAAGCGACTGAACGAGCTGATCGTGTCGGCGCAGCAGCGGTGGCGGCGCACCGGCGAGGTGGCGCACTGGGTGGAGCCGGACCTCAAGCACGGCAAGGGCGGCCTGCGCGATCTGGCCATTCTGGACGCGCTGGCGGCGGCACAGCTGGTGGACCGGCCGCACGGCGAGGTGGCCCAGGCCCGGCAGCTGCTCCTGGACACCCGCACGGAGCTGCGCCGCAACGCCGGCCGGCCGCGCGACGTGCTGCGCCCGCAGGACGGCGACGAGATCGGCGCGGCGCTGGGCCTCGGCGACCGGTTCACCCTGGCCCGGGCGCTGTCCGGGGCGGGCCGGGCGGTCGCCTACGCGCTGGACGTGGCGTTCCGCTCGACCGGCGCGGGGGCGCCGACCCGGCGGGTGCTCGGCGTGCTGCGCCGCGCGCCGGAGCGCCGGCCGCTGGACGAAGGCGTGGTGCTGCACGGTTCCGAGGTGGCGCTGGCCCGGGATGCCGAGCCCGGCAAGGATTCCGGCCTGCTGCTGCGGGTGGCCGCGGCGGCGGCGCGGACCGGCCACCCGATCGCTCCAGCCGCGCTGGCCCGGTTGGGCGAGTCCGCCCCCGAGCCGCGCGCGCCCTGGCCGTCGGACGTGCGGCAGTCGCTGATCTCCTTGCTGGGCACCGGTGAGGGCCTGATCGACGTGGTGGAGTCGTTGGACCGCACCGGGTTGTGGGCCCGGCTGTTCCCCGAGTGGGGCGCGGTGCGGGACCTCCCGCCGCGCGACGCGGTGCACGTCTGGACCGTGGACCGGCACCTGGTGCAGGCCACCGCGAACGCCGGCCGGCTGCTCACCCGGCTGTCCCGCCCGGACCTGCTGCTGCTCGGCACGATCCTGCACGACATCGGCAAGGGCCGCGACGCCGACCACTCGGTGGTGGGCGCGGCGCTGGCCACCCAGGTCGGCCACCGCCTCGGTCTGTCCAAAGAGGACGTCGAGACGCTGTCCGCGGTGGTGCGCCACCACCTGCTGCTCCCGCACACCGCCACCCGGCGCAACATCGAGGACGAGTCGACCGTGCAGCGCGTGGTGGACACCCTCGACGGCGACCCGGTGCTGCTCGAGCTGCTGCACGCGCTGTCCGAAGTGGACGCCCTGGCCACCGGGCCCGGGGTGTGGTCGGAGTGGAAGGCGAGCCTGATCGGCGAACTGGTCGGGCGCTGCCGCCGGGCCATGGCCGGTGAGCCGCACGAAGGCCCGGCGCCGCTCGACCCCGAGCACCGCAGGCTGGCCGAAACCGTTGCGGAGTCAGGGAAACCCGACGTCATGATCACCGCCACCGGCGCGCTCGCCACGATCACGCTGGTCGCCCCGGACCGCCCGGGCCTGCTCTCCCGCGCCGCCGGCGTGCTCGCCCTGCACTCGCTGCAGGTGCACGCCGCGGCGCTGGGCAGCCACGCGGGTGCCGCGGTGGACGTGTTCTCCGTGTCGCCGAAGTTCGGCTCCCTGCCCGACCCGGCGTTGCTGCGCGAGCACTTCACCCGGGCCGTCGCCGGCTCCCTGCCGCTGGGCGAGCGCCTCGCCGCCAAGGAGCGCGACTACGGCGGGGTTCCATTGGACGCGCCCGAGCCGCGGGTGCTCTGGTTCGACAACGAAGCCGGCGGGGAGAACTCCGGCGCGGTCGTGCTGGAACTGCGCGCCGCCGACCGGATCGGGCTGCTGCACAGCATTGCTGACGCGCTGGAACGGTGCCGCGCGGACGTCCTGTGGGCGCGGGCCACGCAGCTCGGCGGCACCGCCGTGGCCTCGTTCAGCCTGGCCACGATCGGCAGCGTGAACCCGGACGCGACCTGGCGCAAGGCCATCGAGCGGGCCGTCCTCGCCGCGTGCTGAGCTTATAGTGGCCGGGTGAAGTACCTGATCATGATCTACCTGAACCCCGAGGCCAGGGCGCTGTGGGAGAGCTTCCCGGAGTCCGAGCGCGCCGCCGGCCTGACGTTCCACGAGGAGCTCAAGGCGGAGCTCGCGGCCTCGGGTGAGCTGGTCCGGTCCGAGGCGCTGGTCGACTGGTCGCAGGCCAAGCGGGTACTGGTGCACGAGGGGCGGACGCAGACGACGGACGGGCCGTTCGCCGAGGTCAAGGAGTTCCTGGCGGGTTTCTACCTGGTCGACTGTGTCAGCCTGGACCGGGCGGTGGAGATCGCCGCGCGGATGCCCGAGTCCGGCCTGGGCACCGTCGAGGTGCGTCAGGTGATGGAGTCGCTCGCGGACTTCCGGTGAGTTCGTTCGACGGTCTGCTCCGGGACCTGGCGCCGCAGGTCCTCGCCGCCGTGGTGCGCCGCCACGGCGGGTTCGACACCTGCGAGGACGCCGTGCAGGAGGCGCTGCTGGCGGCCGCCGTGCAGTGGCCGGCCGAGGGTGTCCCGGACAACCCGAAGGCCTGGCTGATCACCACGGCGTCCCGGCGGCGGATCGAGATGTGGCGCAGCGACTCCGCCCGGGCGCGTCGCGAAGAGACGGTCTTCGCGCGGTCCATCCCGGACGCCGAGCCGGTGTCCGATGTGGACGACACGCTCACCCTGCACCTGCTGTGCTGCCACCCCGCGCTGACCGAGGCCTCCCAGGTGGCCCTGACGCTGCGCGCGGTCGGCGGCCTGTCCACCGCGGAGATCGCCCGCGCGTTCCTGGTCCCGGAATCGACCGTGGCGCAACGGATCAGCCGGGCCAAGCAGCGGATCAAGGCCAGCGGCGCCGAGTTCCGGATGCCCCCGCCGGACGAGCTCGCCGGCCAGCTGGCCACCGTGCTGCACGTGCTCTACCTGATCTTCAACGAGGGCTACACCGCCAGCTCCGGAGAGTCGCTGAACCGCGTCGAGCTTTCTGCCGAGGCCATCCGGCTGACCCGCCAACTGCACGCCCTGCTCCCCGGCGACGGCGAGATCGCCGGCCTCCTCGCGCTCATGCTGCTCACCGATGCCCGCCGCCCTGCCCGCACCGACCCCTCCGGCGCCCTCATCCCCCTCGCCGACCAGGACCGCACCCTGTGGGACCCCGCCATGCTCGCCGAGGGCGACGCCCTGATCAGCGCCACCCTGCGGTCCGCCCCGCCCGGCCCTTACCAGCTCCAGGCCGCCATCGCCGCCGTCCACGACCACGCCGCCCGCGCCGAGGACACCGACTGGCGCCAGATCCTCGCCCTCTACGACATGCTCACCACCCTCGCCCCCGGCCCCATGATCACCCTCAACCGCATCGTCGCCGTCGCCATGATCCACGGCCCGCAGGCCGGGCTGGACGCGCTCACCGGGGCTGAAGCCGACCCCGCCCTCGCCGGCCACCACCGCGTGCACGCCGTCCGCGCGCACCTCCTCGACCTCCTCGGCGACCACACCGCCGCCCGCGTCCAGTACAAGCTCGCCGCGAGCCGCACGCTGAGCAAGCCCGAGCAGCGCTACCTCCTGGCCCGCGCCGGGGGAGCAATGCGATGAAGGGGGCCTTGCTCACGCCCAGCGAGAGGAAGGCCCCCTTCATCGCCCTTTGAGTACTCCTACGCACCTCAACCCAGTGCGATCACGCTCCAGCTACACCCACCCGCCCCGGCAGGCTTGACCTCGGCCGGGATCGGGCCCGTCGAGGGGTCGGGCCCATCCCGGTTACCTGACATGCTGTGCACATGATCGCCAGCACGCCGTGGCCGCCGGTCCGCACGCTCGCCGCCGGGGTCGCCGCGGGTGAGCTCGACCCGGTGGAGCTGACCGAGCGGGCGCTGCGCCGGGCCGCCGAGACCGCCGACCTCAACGCCGTCGTGCACCTCGACGCCGACGGCGCCCGGCGCGCCGCCGAGCAGGCCCGGTCCGGTCCGCTCGCCGGGGTTCCGTTGCTGGTCAAGGAGATCATCGCGGTCGAAGGCCTGCCGTTCCGTTGCGGCTCCCGGGTCTTCGCCGATCGGGTGGCCGGCGAGGACGCCGAGATCGTGCGCCGCGCCCGCGCGGCCGGCGCGGTGATCATCGGGCTGAGCCACAGCCACGAGTTCGCCTACGGCTGCACCGGAGCGTCCAACGTGGCCGGTCCGTGCCACAACCCGCACGACGCGTCCCGGATCACCGGCGGCTCCAGCGGCGGCTCCGCGGCGGCGGTCGCGGCCGGGGTCGTGCCGTTCGCGCTCGGCACCGACACCGCGGGCTCGGTGCGCATCCCGGCGGCGCTGTGTGGGGTCGTCGGCGCGCTGCCGGAGCGCGGCACGCTGCCCGTCCGCGGCGTGTTCCCGCTGTCCACCAGCCTGGACCGGGTCGGACTGCTGGCCACCACCGTCGCCGACGCCCGGTACGCCGTGGCCGCGCTCGCCGGTGTCGACCTCCCCGACGAGTCCGGTTCGGCGCCCCGGATCGGCGTCCTGGCCGACCCCGAGTTGCTGGACTGCGCGCCCGAGGTCGCCGAAGCCTACCGGGCGAGCCTGGACCGGTTTGCCGACGCCGGCGCCTGGGTGGTCGAGGTGTCGCGCCCGAACTGGAAACTGCTCGCCGAAACCGCCTTCGACCTGCAGGGCGCCGAGGCGGCGGCCCTCCACGCGGCACTCGACGCCCGGGCCGAGGACTACCAGCCGGACGTCAGCGAACGGCTCCGGGTCGCCGCCGAGGTACCCGGCTGGCGCTACGTCCGGGCCCGCGACCGGGTGGCCGAGCTGAGCGCGGAGCTCGGCCACCTACTGTCCACAGTGGACGCCGTAATCCTCCCGACGTCGCCCATCCTGGCTCCGCCACTGGACGCCACCGAAGCCGAGGTGTCGACCGGCCGGTACCCGGTGCGCGACCTGCTGCTGCGCAACAACCGGCCGGTCAACGTCACCGGCTACCCGGCGTTGTCCGTGCCGATCCCGGCAGGCTCCGGGTTGCCGGTCGGGCTCCAGGTGATCGCGACCGGCAACCGGATGGCGTTCGACGTCGCCGAGTGGATCACAGCGTTGTGAGTGCGATAAAGGGGGCCTTCCGCACGCTGGGCGTGAGAATGGACGCCTTCATCGCACTCCGACCCTCACAGGCGCTGCGCGATGAAGATCCGCACCGGCTGGGCGGGTGCGCCGTCGATCGGCGCCGGGTCCTCAGGGGTCGGGGCGATGCCGCCGGCGGCGATCCGGTCCAGCGTGGCCAGGCCGGTGGCGCCGACGCTGCCGAAGATGTTGAAGTTCGGCCGCAGCCGGGAGTCGGTCTGCACCAGGAAGAACTGGCTGCCGTTGGTGTCCGGGCCGGCGTTGGCCATGGCCAGGGTGCCGCGCGCGTAGATCTTCCGCTCCCCGGTGGGGTCGTCCGGCCACGGCGGCAGGTCGGTCGGCAGTTCGTCGTGGTACCGGTAGCCCGGGCCGCCCTCGCCGGTGCCGCTCGGGTCGCCGCACTGCAGCACCTTGAGCGTCGGGTAGGCGGTCAGCCGGTGGCAGATCGTGCGGTCGTAGAAGTCGTGCCGGGCCAGGTGCAGGAAGCTCTGCA
Organism: Actinophytocola sp.; assembly: GCF_036002505.1. Classification (GTDB taxonomy): domain Bacteria; phylum Actinomycetota; class Actinomycetes; order Mycobacteriales; family Pseudonocardiaceae; genus DASYTH01. Next base: position 37,000 of record NZ_DASYTH010000224.1, read on the forward strand.
CGGTGCACGGCGCCTTCGCCCGGTCCAGGGTCAGGTCGATGACGCCCTTGTTGGTGATCAGCAGGACCAGGACCTTGCCCTTGTCCGGGGTGTGCCGCGGGTCGGGCGGCAGGTTGACCGGCCGCACCGCCGGGTCGTCCGGCGTCGAGGTGTACTGGCACGGACCGCGGGTCACCGGCGGCTGGTCGGCCGCCGCCTCCCCACCGGCCAGCAGCATTCCGCTGGCGAACATCGTTGTGGCAACGGC
>NZ_DASYTH010000225.1:0-15078 GCF_036002505.1 Actinophytocola sp.
CGCGTTGTACAGGTTGACGTTCGGCGTGGCCATGATCGAGGCGTCCCCGGTCATCCAGTGCGCGTGCGGGTGCGCGATCTTCTCACCCGCGGTCTGCACCGGAATCCGGCGATCGATCCTGGTGCCGCCCGGCGCGATCTCCATCACCGCGCCGCCACCGTTGATGGCCACGTGCAGCTGGTCGGTGTCGGTTCGGGTCATCACGTGCGACGGGTCCGGACCGACCTCGATCTGCCGGATGAACGCGCCGGTCTTCCGGTCGAACACGTCCATCTTGTTGTTGAACCACTCGTTGGCGTAGATGACGGTCTCGTTCTTGTCCGTCCACATGTTGTGCGCGTTGTCCATGTTGACGGTCGGCAGCGAGACCTTGCGGTCGACGTTCCAGCTCTGCGTGTCGACCTTGGTCACCGAACCGGTCTTGGTCTTCTCCTTGTACTCCTCCATCTGGGTGGCGATCCACACCTCGCCGACACCCGGCACGGCCGGCTTCTTGCCGAGCGCGGGCAGCTTCTTCGGCAGCTCGAACTTGCTCTTGTAGAAGGCGTCCAGGCTGGGCACCAGCTGGGCCTTGCCGGCCTCGTCGTACATCAGGATCGGCGCCGGCGGGAACTGCGGGTTCCAGGTCTTCTCCTGGGTGTCGCTGAACGTCTGCCAGTTCTCCGGAACCGTGATGTTGAAGAACTTCTCCACCAGCTGCTGGATGATGTCCGCATTGGACGGCACGTTCAGCCCGCGGGACAGGACATGCAGCTTCTTGCCGAAGTCCAGGCCGAGGGTGAGCGGGTCGTCCACCACGACCGCGCCGAGCATGTACGGGTGGACCTTGCACGCGAAGGCGTACAGGCCCGGCTCGGTGAGCTGCATGCTGGTCGATCCGACGAACGCACCGGGCTCGTCCTGCGGGAAGCCCTTCGCGCCCTCCGGCCAGATGATGCTCGTCACGGTGTGCGCGGACATCGCGTCCGGTTGGGCGATGTTGAAGTTGACCGTCACCGGCAGGGCGACGTCGTTGTCGGCGAAGTCCTGCAGGTTCTTCAGCAGGTCCTCCAGCTGCGGGCCGACCGGCAGGCTGTCCAGGGAGATCGGCGCGTTGATCGGGAGCGCCGACACCTGGGCGGTGAGCTGGTCGAGCAGCGAGCTGGCCTCGGCGATCCGGGCGTCACCCGTGGGCAGCAACTGGAAGATCGCCTGCCGGGTGGTGTCCAGGTTGAGCAGCGAGTTCACGTCCACGCCCAGGTCACCGAGCAGCGGGAGCTTCCCGTTGCCCAGCGGCAGGCTCTTGGTCAGCTGGCCGAGCAGGTCGCCGTTGAGCGTCTTGACCGCGTCCAGCCCGCCGAGCAGGCCGCCACCGAGCAGCGGGATGTTGCCGCCGCCGAGCAGCGGCAGGCTGCCGCCGCCGAGCAGCGGGATGTCACCCACGCCGGGCAGCCCGCCGCCGAGCCCGGGCAGCAGGCCGCCCACGTCCGGCAGGGATCCGCCACCGGGCAGGAGGCCGCCCAGGTCCGGCAGGCTGCCACCGCCGGGGAGCAGGCCGCCGACGCCGGGCAGGCTGCCGCCGCCGGGGAGGAGACCCCCCACGTCGGGCAGTGCGCCGCCGCCGGGCAGCACTCCGCCCACGTTCGGCAGACCGCCACCGCCGAGCAGCGGGATTCCCTTCGGGTTGACCGAAGGCACGCTGTTCAGCACCGAGCCGAGGTTCACCCGGGGCAGCACGGCCACCGCGAGCGACTGGCCGATCGACGGGCCGAGGTTGAGGTTGGTGTCGAACCAGGAGCCGTTGGCGTCACCCAGGTCGAACGCCACCGGCAGCGGCCCGACGCCTACCGGTGCGCCGCCACCGCCGGAGGTCGGTGTCGCGCCGCCCCCGGTGCTGGTCGACGTCGGTGGTGCGGTGGTCGACGTCGGCGGTTCGGGTGCGGTCGTGGTGGTCGGCGGGGCACCGTCCTGCACGGTGACCCGGCCGAGCATGTCCGGGTGGAACCGGCAGTGGTAGTCGACGGTTCCCGCGCTGGTGAACGTGAACGTGTAGGACGCTCCCGGATTGAGGTCCGGTGAGTTGAGCGGCCCGCCGGTCACGCTGTGCGTCACCGTGTCGTTGTTCGTCCAGGTCACGGTGTCCCCCACGGCGACGGTCAGCTGCGCCGGGTTGTACTGGAGGTTCTGGAGGGACACCGAGTGGGTCGCGCCCTGAGCTGGCGTTGGCACGATCACGACGCCCAGGAGGCTGAGCGCAATGACCGATACCGCCGCGGTCAGTTTATGCGGCGAGCGCATACCATTCCCTTCTTCGGCTATTGCCCGAGATGCTCGGGCGGTGGAAATCAATTGCGCACCGTGCCCGCCGAGCGCGCGATCAAAGTACCGCAACGTTCCGTGTCTGCCCTGTCTCGATAGTGTTAACGGGGCGTGACTTTCCAATCACTCAATGAATGCCTGACGTGTGATCGGCGATATTTTCAGGTAGCCGGAACGGCCGGTTGGCGACTGTTTTCCCGTCATCGATTCCCTTCGATTTCTTGGGTTTCCGCAGGTGACGACCGGTGTCACTGTTATCCCGATGGCGGGTATTTGCCTTATCGACTGGTTATTCGGCACGCCTCTTTGGACTCCTGAGGGGGAGCTGAGAGGGCCCTGAGAGCAACCTAAGAGAAGGCTTAAGCAGCGGTGATGAGTTGATCATGGGCACAATCGGTCAGTCGTTTCCGGCAGGTAAATCGGGCCGGGTGCGCATCGCTTGCCAAGAAGCGCCGGCGCATGCCACCGTTCCCGGCATCGCGATTGAAAGGGTCGTCGCCGTGAATGACACGAATTCGGAAGAGGCCGTTGCCACGACGGAGCCGGAGAGCGCCGGAACCACGAAGCCGCCGGCGCCGAAAGCGCGAAAGCTGGCCGAGCGGACGTGGTGGCTGCCGTGGCTGCTGGGCGTCGCGGTGCTCGTCGTCGCCGTGCTGGTGATCACCGGCGCGTTCAGTGGGGACGGCGGGTCGGCCGCCGAGCAGCAGATGCAGAGCAAGCGGGCCGAGCTGCCGACCAGCACGCACACGGTCGTCTACGAGGTCAACGGTGCCGGCACCGCGCCGGAGATCCGTTACGTCGTCGACGGCGCGGCCACCGCCGAGAAGGTGGAGAAGGTCGCCCTGCCCTGGCGCAAGGAGCTGCGCATCACGGTCGGCCCCGGCGTCGGCATCGCCCAGCTGCTCGCGGCCAACTCCGAAGCCGACCAGATCTCCTGCTCGGTGAGCATCGACGGCCAGGTGGTCAACCAGGGCGTCTCGCCGGGCGCGAACTCCACCGTGGCCTGCTCCGCGGTGATCCGGCCGACGGCCAAGTAGGGAAGGAACGTGACGTTGCTTTTCCTCTACGGCATGAACGTCACGTTGCTTCCCCAACCCGTGAGTGAGGGAGCTTGATCATGGCGCGACTGGTGGCGGCCGGGCTGACGGCCGCGATGATCGCGGGCGGCGCCGTCCTCGGCACCGGGGTCGCCTCCGCGGCGGGCCCGCTGCAGAGCTGCTCGGCGCGGGTGGTGGACCAGCCCGGGGCGCAGATCCTGATGAGCCCGGCGGCCGTCGAGGCTCCGATCGTCAACGCGCTCGCCCCACTCGACCCGCTCGGCATCCTCCGGCCACTGTTCCAGCAGGCGTGGGCGGTCGTGCCACCGATCCCGCTGGGCACCATTCCCGCCAGCGGCACGCTGACGGTCACCGGCGACGCGGTGGCCAACGCGGTCAGCGCCCAACTGCTGACCATTCCGGTGCTCGCGCCGGTGCTCAACCTGTTGCTGGACAGCGTCTGGACCACGATCACCCAGGCCTGCTCCGTGGTCGGTGAGGCCGTCGGCGGCACCCAGCCCGCGCCGGGCCAACCGGCACCCAGTCAGCCCGGCGCGCGGCAACCCGCACCCGCGCCGGGCACCACACCCCGGCCGGCCGCGCCTGCGCCGGGGGGTGGCGGCGTGGCACCGGAGCCCGCCCCGGCCGCGCCGCCACCCGTCAGCCCCGCCCAGTCCAACGTGGCGCTGGAGTACCCCGTCGAATGGAAGAACGTCTCACCGGGCGCCGGCCTGCCCCCCGACGGCATCGCCGTCAAGCTCGGCACCCCCACCCAACCCAACGGCTACGCCGGGGCACCGCAGTTCGGCATCCTCGGCCGGAACGGCACCACCACGCCGAGCAACCAGACCGCCGGCAGCGCCGAGCCCCTCTCCGGCGAAGCCGCCCAGTCCCCGTTCGGCCCGATCCTCCTGGCCGCTCTCATGGCCATGCTCGTCGCCGCTCAGTGGGGCCGAACCTGGCTGCTGCGCCGCACCGAACCCGCCACCCTGCGCGCCTCCCGGCTAGGCGTCCGCTGGCGCAAGGTCAAGGTTCCGATGCCCGTCGTGTCGCGCCGCGACCGGACCTAGGCGGACCTGGGTGATGCGCACGGCGGCCGCGACGAGCAGGCCGAGCGCGATGGTGAGCGCGGCGGAGGCCAGCAGCGTCGACCGGCCGCCGATGGCGCTGACCAGCGGGCCGCCGAGGAGCATGCCGAGGGCGGTGGACGGGGTGGTCAGCGCGGAGCGGGTGGCGAGCACGCGGCTGAGCACCGGGGGCGGGCAGGCACGCTGGAAGAGCGTCGTGCAGATCGCGGTGAACGGGCCGTAGATCAGGCCGCCGGCGGCGAACCCGACCAGCCCGGGCAGCACCGCGCCGGTGAGCCCGAGCGGCAGCAGCGCGGCGCCCCAACCGACGATGATCAGCACCACGACCGCCCACAGTGGACGGTTGCGGAGCAGCCCGGCGCCGAGGCCGCCGGCCACCGCGCCGATGCCGAACACCGTCCAGAACAGGCCGAGCAGGCCGGGCGAGCCGTGCAGCTCCGCGGCCACGTGGATCGGGAGGGCGACCTCGACCGGACCGTAGAGGAAGAAGAACACGCAGGTGACCGCGATCAGCCCGAGCAGGCGCGGCTGCCGGACGATCGTGCGCCAGCCGCCGGCCGCGGAACCGTCCGCCGGTGCCGCGGGCGCGGCCACGCGGCGCGCGGGCACCAGCCAGCAACTCGCCGCGAGCGCCGCGAAGCTCAGCGCGTCGGCCCCGATCACCCAGCCGGGGCCGGCGAGCGCGGTCACCCCGCCGGCCAGCGCCGGGCCGACCACGAACGACGCCTGGGTGAACGTCGACACCAGCGCGTTGCCGGCGACCCGGTCCTCGTCCGGCAGCAGCTCGGCGATCAGCGTGTACGTCCCGGCGTTGCCCCAGGCGTGCAGCAGCGAGGACACCGCGAGCAGGGCGACGTAGCCGGCCGGAGCGAGCGCGCCCGCCACGGCGAGCACCGCGATCGTGCCGAGCGCCACGGCCCGCACCGTCGCGTCGGCCGCGACCAGGCGGGCGCCGGCGAACCCGCGCACCCACCGGCCGAACACGGCCGCGCCGACCGTGGCGGGCAGTGAGTAGGCCGCCACGGCGAGCCCGGTCCACACGCCCTCGCGGCCCGGCGGCGCGATCTGCACGGCGAGCCAGGCCACCGCGACCATGCTCATCCCGTCGCCCAGCGCCGACACGAACAATCCCGGCAGCACCCGGCGCAGCACCGGCTGGCGCACTACCCGCCCGTACATGGTCCGCCTACCTATCCCTGTTCGATGCGGACGAGGTTGCCGGCGGGGTCGCGGACGGCGGCGTCGCGGACACCCCAGGGCTGGCTGACGGGCTCCTGCACGACATCCGCGCCGGGGGAGCCGGCCACCTTCTCGAACGTCGCGTCGAGGTCGTCGGTGCGGAACTGGACGGTGCGCAGCTCGCCCTTCGCGAGCAGCGCCGCAAGGGCGTCGCCGTCCTCCTGGGAGCGTCCGGCGTGCGGCTGGGACAGCACGATCTGGATCTCGGGCTGGCTGTCGGTGGCGAGCACGATCCAGCGGAACTCGTCGCGCGCGACCTCGTTCTGAACGGTGAGCCCGAGGGTGTCGCGGTAGAAGGCGAGGGCGGCGTCGACGTCGTCGACGATGAGATGCACGTGGCTGATGGAAACGCTCATGCCCGCGACCCTAAGCGGGTGCGGGCACCGATGCTTCTCCAGAACTGACCGGCTGCCGGGCGGGCTTGCGCGGCCGGGTCAGCACCATCACCTGGCAGCCCGGCACGACCTGCAGCTCGCTGTGGTCGCGGGCGCGGTACGCGCTCGGGGTCTCGCCCATGATCTGGGTGAACTTCGTGGAGAAGGAGCCGAGGCTGGTACAGCCGACCGCGAAGCAGGCGTCCGTCACGTTCGTGTCGCCGCGCCGCAGCAGCGTCGCGGCCCGCTCGATGCGCCGGGTCATCAGGTACGAGTACGGCGTCTCGCCGTACGCGTCGCGGAAGCGGCGGCTGAAGTGCCCGGCCGACATGAGCGCCGTGCGGGCCAGGGCGTCGACGTCGAGGGGCCCGGCGTACTCGCGGTCCATCCGGTCGCGGGCGCGCCGCAGCCGCCGCAACTCGTCGAGGTCCACACCGGCCATGTCGCCCATTGTGCACGGGACTGCCCCACGACGGTCTTCGGCTCTACTGTTGGCGGTATGACAGTTGACGCGCGGGGGATGTGGGTTCGGTTCGAGACGTACCACGACGTCACCTACTTCACGCCGGAGTCCCGGGCGGCGACCGACGCGCTGGGGTGCAAGGGCGGCTGGATGGGGTATTTCGGCATGCGGGCCGCGCCGCTGGGGGCGGTGCCGCCGGAGATCGTGACCGCGACGTTCTACAACTTCCACCCGACGCGGGTGGCGCGGGCCATCCCGGACGCCTGGGAAGTGGCGTCGCCGGAGGAGTTCCTGACTACCCGACTGTCCGGAGTGGACAGTGCGCTGCGCCGGATGCTGCCGCCCGAGGTGCTGGACAGCGCCGAGCTCGCCGAGGCGGCGGTGCTGCTGCGGTCCGCGGCGGAGCGCGCGCCCATCGCCGGCCGGGTGCTGACCGCCGCCAACGCCGCGCTGCCCTGGCCGGCCGAGCCGCATCTGGTGCTCTGGCAGGCGGCCACCCGGCTGCGCGAGTCCCGCGGCGACGGCCACGTGGCCGCGCTCGTCGCGGCCGGCCTGGATCCGTGCGAGACGCTGGTGCTGTTCGGTGCCGATCATGGCCTGACCGCCGAATACCTTCAGGTCGCGCGCGGCTGGTCACCCGACGAGTGGGCGGCCGCGTGCGGGCGGCTGGTGGACCGCGGGCTGCTCACCGCCGGCGGCGCGCTCACCCCCGAGGGCGCGGCGCTGCGCGGGTGGGTCGAGCAGAAGACCGACGAGGGCGCCGAGATCCCGTGGCAGGGCATCGGTTCCGAGGCCACCGCCCGGGCCGCCGAGCTGCTCACCCCGATCGCCCTGCGCATCGCCGAGGCGAACGAGGCGATGCGGGTCAACCCGCTGGGCCTGGCCTCCGCTCAGGAGCTTTCCCGGCTGGCCGACAGGGCAGGCTGAGCTGCCCCATCTGACACACGCCCGTCGATGGCCGCTGCACCCCGGGCTCCGCGACCGTTGCCGTATGTCAGAAGCACCTGAATCCCAGGCCGAGCAGAGCGACGACTGGCTGGAAGGCGCCACGATCGAGTTCGCCGGCGAGTTCGGCGAGTCCCTCGACATGCCGCTCGAGGGGATCGAGTTCGACGACAGCGACTACGTGGCCTGAGGGGACGACCATGACACCGCCGAAGCTGACGTTCAACAACGAGGAGCTCACCCTGACCCTGAACGGGGTCGGCGCGGACTGGACACTCGGCCAGTTCGGCCACCTCAGCCTGTTCGACGAGGCGTCCGTGCAGTTCCCGTCCAGCTGGACCGACCTGCACATCAAGGTGGCCACCCAGGTTCTCCAGCTGCACTGGCAGATGAACGCCCACCTCTACCTGGAGCAGTCGCTGCAGGCCGGGATCAGCTACAGCCTCCGCGACGGGGTGAGCGGCCAGATGGGGGCGGACACCGACCTCGTCGCGCATGTGATGCAGCGGCCGCTGGTGAGCGTGGACGCCCTGTTGAGCCTCAAGCTGGAGGGCGAGGCCAGCCGGGACGGGTTCTCCGGCAGCGTCTACGTCGGGCCCACCCTTCGGATCCGGTTCTGAGCAATGGGCCGTGCGCACCCGATCGGGTGACGTGCCAGGATGGAACCGTGACAAGGCCTGATCCACGTCAAACCGCGGCGTTGTCGGCCGCCCTGTCCCGAGCGGTCGACCTGTCCGCCCTCAAAGCCCGTGCCGAGGCCAGCAAGACCCCGGCCGCGCGCCCGGCCACCGGCAACGGCGACGAGCAACCGGCCGGCGGCATCATCGTCGAGGTCACCGAGGCCACCTTTCAGGCCGAGGTGATCGAGCGCTCGCTGACCGTCCCGGTGATCGTGGACCTGTGGGCGGAGTGGTGTGGCCCGTGCAAGCAGCTCTCCCCGGTGCTCGAGCGGTTGGCCGGCCAGTACGGTGGCTCCTGGGTGCTTGCCAAGATCGACATCGACGCGAACCCGCGGATCGCGCAGCTGTTCGGCGTGCAGTCGATCCCGATGGTGGTGGCGATCGCCGGCGGCCAGCCGGTCGAGGCGTTCGCCGGGGCGCAGCCGGAGCCGCAGATCAAGCAGTGGCTCGACGGGCTGCTGGACGCGCTGCGGGACCGGCTGCCGGGGATCCGGGCGGCGGAGAACGGCACGGCGCCCGAGGCCGCCGAGCCGGAGCCCGAGGACCCGCGGTTCACCGCCGCCGAGGACGCGTTCAACCGCGGTGACTACGCCGCCGCCGAAATCGCCTACCAGCAGATCCTGGCCAGCGAGCCGGGCAACGAGCTGGCCGCGGCCGCGCTCGCCCAGGTGCGGTTCCTGGCCCGCGCCGAGGCCACCGACCCCTCGGTCGTGGTCCGCGCGGACACCTCGCCGGACGACCTCGACGCCCAGCTCGCCGCCGCCGACATCGAGGTGGCTCAGCAGCGGGTCGAGCAGGCGTTCGCCCGGCTGCTCAACGCGGTCCGGCGAACCGCCGGCGACGACCGCGACCGCGCCCGCACCCACCTGGTCAGCCTGTTCGACCTCTTCGCCCCGGACGACCCGCGCGTCATGAAGGCTCGCCGCGACCTCGCCAGCGCCCTGTTCTAATGCCCTGAAGGCCGCCTTCAGGGCATTCAACGTCCCGAAGGCGGCCTTCAGGGCATCCAGGCCTCACCGCAGTTCGGAGCACTTGGTCGACCCGTCGAAGTAGCCGATGCGGAACGCGGCCACCCGGGCGAAGCCGGCCTCGATCCTGGTGCCCTTCACGTCTGCGGCGATGAGGCTGTCGTCCTGGAGCAGCTCGGCGACGGCTTCGTCGAGGTCGCCGACGGCGAGGCGGAGCTTCGGGCCGGGCTTGTCGGCGAAACCCGCCCAGGCGCCGGTGAGGCAGGCCGTGCGCAGACCCGCTCCCTCACCCTCGAGCGGCGCGCCGACGCCCTTCTGGATGGCCAGCGCGTACCGGGAGGTGATCTCGGCGAACGCGGCGAAGTCGCCGATGCCGGTGTCCTTGCCGGTGCTCGAGCCGGTGCGTTTGGGTGGTGTGGCGATCTTCTTCAACTCGGCCAAATCAATGGCCACCACGTTCTCTTCCGGGCAGTAGGCCGCGGGAGAGGTCGACCCGCCGGAACGGCATTTGGCGCCGTTGTCCTGGATCTCCGGCGGTTCGGCGCCCTCGTTGGTGGAGAACGCCCGGCCGAGGTCCTGGGTGAACTTGTCGAAGATGGCCGGGTCGGTGATGTCCACCTGGCCTTCCTGCGAGTTCTTCATCTCGTCATCGCTGCGCTCCTTCTCCTGGATCCGCTTGTTGATCTCCGCCACGTCCATGTCGGCGCACCGCCGCGGGCCCTTGAGATAGCCCTCCTGGAAGGCGAAGACCCGGTCGAACGCGAGGCCGTGCGCACCCCGGGTGTTGGCGGAGAGCCCGGCCGGGTCGCGGATGAAGAACATGGTGGCCAGGATCTTGTTCAGCCCCTGCCCGGTGTTGAGCTGGAAATGCTTGGCCTTGTCGTCGGCGACGTACCGGAAGAAGTTGCCGGCGTAGCAGTCCGCCTGCTGCTCCTTGACGATCGTCGGCGTGGCCTGGCTGACGTTGCTCTTCTCACCCAACCGGAACTGCACCGCGTGCCCCATTTCGTGGGCCAGCACGGTCACCACCGACATCTTGCCGAACTGTTTGTCCAGCAACGGCATCAGCCGCCCGCGGTCCCACGAGATGCTGTCGTCCTGTCCACAGTAGAACGCGTTGACCAGCCCGGCGGTGCTCTGCGAGCAGACCTTGATGCCCGGCCCGTCCGAGTCGTACGAGATCAGCCGCTTCAACGGCTCGAACTTCTGCCCGTCGAAATTCGCCGGCATCTGCTCGGACCAGTAGTCGTAGATATCCGACACCGCGTTGACCGCGAGCCGGTCCATCTCCCCGCCGTCCCCGTTCTGGAAATCCAGCTTCGCGTCCGGCACGCCCTCCCGCGGCCCGCTCGGTCCGTTGGTCACCGGCTTCCCGCCCACGGTCCTGGTGTCGATCTCGCCGGCCGCCCGCGGTGTGCCCGGCACGGTCTTCCCCGCACATCCCCCGAACAGCAACGCGACCGCCAGCCCCACGGCGACCACCACCCCCAGCCGACCCCTGCCAACCCGCACGGCAACCCTCCCGGTTCGCGATGCAGGCACCCTACTGGCTCAGCTCACCCCGCAGGCCTTGATGCCCTGGAGGGTGCCGGCGCGGAACGTTGAGACGCGGTCGAACGCGGCGGGGATCCCGTGGCCGGCGGTGTCCCGGGAGGCGAAGTCGTCGCGGAGCAGGACGCTGACGGCCTCGTCCATGTCGCCGGGGGAGAGGGTGAAGCCGGTCTGGCGGGGGATGAGGGTGCCGGTGTACGCGCCCACCAGGCACAGCACCTGGCGCTGGGCGTCGGCCCCGTCCAGCGGTTTGGCCAGCACGGACAGGGTGGCCAGGGCGAACCGGCTGGCCAACAGCGTGCCGGTGGCGTAGTCGCCGATGTCGGTGTGCAGCTCCGGCAGCGTGCCCTTGGTGGCGATGTCGATCTCGGTGCCGTCCGGGCAGAACGCGATCGGGCCCTGGTCGCCCTTGGTGCAGGTGGGGTCGTTGTCGGTGGGCCGCAGCTGCAGCGCCGACCACTGCTTGCCGCGCTCGGTGGCCAGCTTGCCGAAGAAGTCGTTGAGGTCCGTGGTGATCGACTCGAGCAGCTTGTCGAGCGGCAGGTTGCCGCCGAGTTGGGCGTCCTCGAGCCGGGTGAACCCGCGCAGCGTGAACGTCCGGTTGTCCACGCTCATCTCGGCGCAGAGCCGGGTGCCCTTGTCGTACCCGTCCTGGAACGCCGACACCCGGTCGAACGCGTCGCCGTGCGCGTTGCGGTCGCTGGCCTCGGTGCCGATCGGGTCCCGGAACGTGGTCAGCGACTTCAGCACCGAGTCCAGCTGCTCCTTGGCCATCGTCAGGTGCCCGGCCTTGCCGTCGATCACCCAGTGCACGAACGTGCCGGCGTAGCAGTCGGCCTGCGCCTCGATCAGGATCGTCGGGTACTTCTCCGGGTTGCGCCGCTGCTCGGCCAGGGTGAGCCCGGACCGGCGCTGCACCGCGTGCCCCATCTCGTGGGCCAGCACGAACATCACCGCGGCTTCGCCGAACCGCTCCCTCAGCACCGGGAGCAAGGCGGCCCGGTCCCACACCATGACATCCTCGGTCGGGCAGTAGAACGCGTTCCCCTCCACCTCGACCGACCGCCGCACGCACGGCGGCGTCGCCGCGCCCGGATCCGCGGTGTCCACCGAGTAGTACCCGCCGGACAGGTCCTCCCACGCCTTGCCGAACGCGGCCGGAAAGGCGCTCTGCCAATATTCCTTCAGGTCGGTGAGCACGGTCGCGGCCAACCGGTCCGACTCGCCCCCGTCGGTGTTCTTCACGAACGACGGATCCACGCCGGACTGGCCGCCGGGCCCGCCCTTCGTCACCGACCCACCCGGCACCGGACTCCCGGCAACGGTCGTGGTGCAGGCGCTGACCACCGCGGCGAGCAACAGAACCACGGCGGTTCGAAGGGTGTGCACCCCTCCAGTCTGCCCGCCCCGCCGCAAGATCGTGGTCATTACCGCTCAGGGAGCACACGCTCGAGGATTTCCGATGCCAGCTTCTCGAAGTCCAGGTACGCGCTCTGCGCCGCCTGCGCGTGACCACCGAACGCGCCGTCGGCTGGCTTGAGGTGGAAGACGGGCTTGCGTGCCTCCTGCGCTAGCAGCAGCAGGCTGTGGTAGTGCTTGAGTTGGGCCAAACAGTATGGGTCGTCCTCCAGCTTGGCGAAACTTGCGTGGGGCAAGTCGAGCACTGTGGTTCGAAACTGTTCGGGAATCTGGTTCATCCGTCGCTGGTAGGCAGGGCCGGGGCGGTTCAGGCGTACACCCTGGCCCAGTACGACATACCCGATGACCGCCATCCGTCCGGCCGGCAGCGGGGTGTCCGATGGCGGGCGATTCACCAGGCGGTTTGCCCAACCGGAGCGCCACTCGCGCAGCGTGGGCCCGAGATTCCGCAGTCCTTGGAGGCCGATCAGGTCCAGCGCGAGTGGTATCACGACATAGTCCGAGGCGACCAAGGCCGCACGATTGACAGAGCCAAGGCTTGGCCCGACATCCACCAGGACTATCTCAGCGTCGTGTTTCCGGGCCGCATCGGAGAGCACGGTCCAGAACGCGGACATCGTTCGGAATGCTCCAGGCTTGCCGTCCATCGACCCTGACCAAGCTTCAGCGAGATCATCCTCGAACGTGGACAGCGCGAGATCACCGGGCAGTAGCGCGAGCCGGTCGTCATCGGTTCGGGCGAGCGGAGCGGGGCCGATGGATTCCTCGCGTTCGTGAAATGGACGGAGCGCGCCCCATACGCTGCGATGTTCCGCATCGAGCGGCCATATCCATTCGAGTTCGTTCTCGTCCAGGAACGCTGAAGTCAAATTGGTCTGCGGATCGAGGTCGGCGACGACCACGCGGTGGCCAAGGTCGGCGAGCATCCAGGCGAGGTGGTAGACGAGCGATGTCTTTCCGACGCCGCCCTTGTTGTTGAAGAACGTGACGATGGGGGCGGTCATGGCCTTCTCCAGATCGTCACGGCCACATATGTGTCGGTGGCATCGAAGCGGGGTTCAGGGTTCTGGTTCGTGGCGAGACTGTTTCTGATGAGAGGAATTCCCACACCAAATCGTTGGACGTAGCCAAGTCCATGCATGACCTCCGCCAATATGGGATTGCGGTAGCCGGTAACACCGGGCGTGCCAAAGTTGCTGACGCTAACGCCTCCATACGGTCCGCCAGGGTTGATCACTTCCACTCGGTCAACGAACCAGGTGAATCGAACGGGTGCGTTGTTGTTCTCGTAGGACCGATGCATGATCGCGTTGCGAACAATCTGTTGCAATGCGACGACCGGATAGTCGGAGATGCGTATCTCGCGATCGGAGCTGGTAATGTCCACTGCCGTGACGGTGTTGACCTTGATCAGGTCGTCAAGTTGACTTAGTACCTCGAGTAGGGTGCCGTCGATTCGTTTCTCGTCGATGATCGGCGCTGCGAGGTCTTCGCCGTCGATGCGGAGGAACTGCACATAGGCCCCCGGAAGCCACCAAAGAGGGTCACGTCCGGTGGCCAGGAGACCGGCGACGGTCGCTCTGCCCTCGACGGAAAGGAGGCGGAGAGCGACCAATTGCTGTTCGCGTGAACGCCCGTTTTCCGCGAGGACATCCGGTGGTTGAAGGGCGGGTAGTAGCGTCTGCTCGAACATACCGAGGTCGAGGTCGTCCAGCGTCGTACCGCCTACCGGTTGGGCATCGAACGGAAGATCGAGGGCCCGGCGCCGCTCATTGAGCTGACGCTCGTCGTCGAGGCTGGCGATGCCTCGACGGGGGCCGACGCGGATATAAATGCGTCCCTTGTAGCGGACCGGGGGAGCCGTGGACGGTTGAACTTCAACCACGGCCACCGCACCTTCCGGCGTGGTCAGTTTGCGAACCGACATTGATGGGGGCGGCAGGATGTTGCCCTGGTCGCGCAGGTCGGCCAAGGTCCTGAGCAGCTCGTCGGTGATCGCCAGGCCCGAGATGGTTCCCTTGTCGGTCACTCCCACGAACAGGATGCCGGGTTGGTGGTAGCCGGGCAGGTCGTTTGCGAACGCACAAATCGCCTCGCTGAGCTTGTCCCGGTTGCCCGCGGACTCCTTGCGTTCCACCCGGTCGGACTCGAGCTCGGCCAGCAGGGCGAGAAGCTCCTGCTCGGTCAGTGCCATGCGGTGATCGTATGCCGGTGGACGTCAGTCCTCGGGAACCAGCCAGATGACGCCCTGCGGGGGGAGTTGGAGCAGGGCCGAGGCGGGGCGGCCGTGCCACGGGTGGTCCTCGGCGGTGACGGTCCCGAGGTTGCCGATGCCGGAGCCGCCGTAGGCCGCGGCGTCGGTGTTGAGGATCTCCCGCCAGCGGCCGGCGTGGGGGAGGCCGACCCGGTAGTTGTGGTGGGGGACGCCGGCGAGGTTGGCCACGCAGGCCAGCACCGTGCCGGGTAGTTCCGGGGCCAGGCGCAGGAAGCTGGCCACGTTGTTGGCCGAGTCGTTGGCGTCGATCCAGGAGAAGCCCTCGGGGCGGGTGTCCGCGGCGTACAGCGCGGGGTGGGCCCGGTAGGCCGAGTTGAGGTCGGTCACGAGGCGCCGGATGCCGGCGTGTTGCGGGTCGTCGAGCAGGTCCCAGTCCAGCGACCGGTTCTCCGACCACTCCCGCACCTGGCCCAGCTCGCCGCCCATGAACAGCAGCTGCTTGCCCGGGTGCGCCCACAGGTAGGCCAGCAGCGCGCGCAGCCCGGCCGCCTTGTTCCAGTCGTCGCCGGGCATTCGTTGCCACAGCGAGCCTTTCCCGTGCACCACCTCGTCGTGGGACAGCGGCAGCACGAAGTTCTCGCTCCACGCGTACATCAGCGAGAAGGTGAGCTCGTTGTGGTGGTACGAGCGGTGCACCGGATCATGGCTGGCGTACCGCAGCGTGTCGTGCATCCAGCCCATGTTCCACTTGAACCCGAAGCCCAGGCCGCCGACCCGGGTGGTGCGGGTGACGCCGGGCCA
>NZ_DASYTH010000226.1:0-3029 GCF_036002505.1 Actinophytocola sp.
CTTCTTCGCCGCCGGCATGGGCGCGGCGGGCCTGGCCAACCCGACGGCGGACGCGACCGAGCCTGGCACGGCGGACACCGGGCAGGGCTCGGCGGGTGGCACGCCGCCGGTGGACGCGGCTCCGCCACCGGACGCCGGCCGCGCCTCGAGTGCGTTGGTGCCCAACGGAAACCCGTGCGGGCGGTTCCGGCCGGAGATCTGCCAGGCCTACGCGCAGGTGGCCACCACCGGCCGGGCCACCCCGGCGATCGTCGACCTGCTGCGGTCGGTCTCCCCGGCGTCGGTCACCAGCCGGATCACCCGGCCGACGCTGCTGGTGCAGGGCGAGCAGGACACGCTGTTCGGGCTGGACCAGGCCGACGCCAACGCCCGGCAGATCCGCGGTCCGGTGAAGGTGGTCTGGTACACCGGCGGACACGACGGCGGCCGGCCGGGGCCGGAGCTGCGCGGGAAGATCGCCGACTGGTTCGCCTTCCACCTGCGCGGCGAGGGCCGGGACCCGGGCACCGGGTTCGAGTACGCGGTTCAGGGCGCGCTGCGGGCGCAGGGCGCGCCGTCCGTGCGCACCGTGACCGCGGGCACCTACCCCGGGCTGCAGGGCGGGGCGCCCACCGAGCGGCGCGCGCTCAGCCTGTCCGGCCAGGGGCAGATCGTGGTGAACCCGCCGGGCGGGAACCCGGCCTCGGTGAGCAACATGCCGGGCCTGGGCTCGGTGATCGGCAGCTCCTCGCGGCTGGCCAACCGGGTCTCGGTGGACCTGCCCGGCCAGTCGGCGCGGTTCAGCAGCCAGAAGCTCGACGCCCAGCTGCTGATCGCCGGCGCCGCCACGATCAAGCTCGACGTCGCCGCGCTGCCCCTGGCGCCACCGTCGCCGGAGGGCGCGGTGTTGTTCGCGAAGCTCTACGACGTCGGTCCGGACGGGGTGCGCACGCTGCCGGGCTCGGCCGTGTCCCCGTTCCGCATCCCCACGTTGCCGGCGGACGGCAGCCCGGCCACGGTCACCGTCACGCTGCCCGGCATCGTCCGGCCGGTCGAGGCCGACCACCGGGTGGAAGTGGTGATCAGCACGACCGACCAGGCCTACGCCACGCCCGTGCGGGCGGCCGCGTACCGGATCACGCTGGCCGGCGACGCGCTGCAGGTTCCGGTCGTGCCGGGCACGCGGTCGGGTCTCGGCCCGCCGGCCTTCCCGCTGATCGGCATCGGTGTGGTGTTCGGGGTCTGCGTGCTGGCCGCGATCTGGGGTGTTCTCCGGCGGCGCCGCGCCGAGGACGTGGACCCTGGGCTCACCGGCGTGCCGCTGGTGATCGAGAACCTGTCCAAGTCGTACCCGGGCGGCGTGGTCGCGGTGGACGATCTGTCGTTCCGGGTGGAGAGCGGCCAGGTGTTGGGCCTGCTCGGGCCGAACGGCGCCGGGAAGACCACGACGCTGCGGATGGTGATGGGTCTGGTGCACCCGACCGGCGGCACCATGCGGGTGTTCGGGCACAAGGTGTACCCGGGCGCGCCGGTGCTGTCCCGCATCGGGTCCTTTGTGGAGGGTCCAGGGTTCCTCCCGCACCTGTCCGGAAAGGCCAACCTGGAGCTGTACTGGGCGGCCACCGGGCGCCCGGCCGCACAGGCGCATGTGGCCGAGTCACTGGAGATCGCCGGGCTGGGCGACGCGGTGCACCGCCGGGTCCGCACCTACAGCCAGGGCATGCGGCAGCGGCTGGCCATCGCGCAGGCCATGCTCGGGCTGCCCGACCTGCTGGTGCTCGACGAGCCCAACAACGGGCTGGATCCGCCGCAGATCCACCAGATGCGCGAGGTGCTGCGCCGCTACGCCGCCACCGGGCGGACCGTCCTGCTGTCCAGCCACCTGCTGGCCGAGGTGGAGCAGACCTGCGACCACGTGGTGGTCATGCACCGCGGCCGGCTGGTCGCGGCCGGGTCGGTCGAGGTGATCGTGGCCGGCGGCGGCGAGGCCACGTTCCGGGTGGACGACCCGGAAGCCGCCGCGACCGTGCTCCGCTCGATCAACGGCGTCGAAGGCGTCACCGTGGACGGCGCCACCGTGCACGCCAACCTCGACGGCCTGCCGCGCTCGCAAGCCCTTGGCGCACTGGTGAAAGCGGGCGTCGCGGTAGAGCAGGCCGGCCCGCGCCGCCGCCTGGAGGACGCGTTCCTGCAACTGGTCGGAGAGGACGCGAGCCAGTGACCGAGAAGATCACCGAACACGACGTGCACACCGATCCGGCCGCGATCGACGAGCTCGAGCACGCCGCCGCGGCCGAGATCACCGAGATCGCCCCGGACGGCTCGGTGATCGGCTACCGCGCCGGCCGCACCCTGCGCCTGCGGGTCGAACTGGCCCGGCAGCTCCGCCGCCGCCGAACCCAGCTGGTGTACGGATTTCTGGTGGTGCTGCCGTTCATCATCTGGGCGGCGTTCGAGTTCGGCACCTCCAACAACGCCCGCCGCTCCGGCGGCTTCGTCGACCTGGCCACCGCCAGCGCCCCCAACTTCGTGGTGTTCACCCTGTTCGCCTCGGGCAGCTTCCTGCTCCCGGTGGTGATCGCACTGTTCTTCGGCGACACCGTCGCCAGCGAAGCCTCCTGGTCAAGCCTCAAGTACCTGCTGGCCATGCCCATCCCCCGGCACCGCCTGATCCGCCAGAAGGTCCTCACCTCCGGCCTGCTCTCCTTCGCCGCGATCACCCTGCTCCCCGGCGTCGCCCTCCTCGTCGGCGTGACCTTCTACGGTACCGGCGAAGCCGTCAGCCCCACCGGCGACGCGATCTCCTTCAGCGACTCCATGATCGCGCTGGTCCTCACGATCATCTACCTGGCCATCCACCTCTCCTGGATGGCCGGTCTCGCGCTCCTGCTCAGCGCCTCCACCGACGCCCCCCTGGGCGCTGTGGGCGGCACGGTCCTCGTCTCGATCCTGTCCCAGATCCTCGACCAGATCACCGCCCTGGAGAACCTCCGCAACTACCTCCCCACCCACTACGCCTTCGCCTGGGCCGACCTCATCTCCAGCGACCC
>NZ_DASYTH010000227.1:0-40847 GCF_036002505.1 Actinophytocola sp.
ACCGCACGAGGATGTTGAAACGGATCTGCCCACCCTGCGCTCCGTGGCCGCTGCGACCGAACACGCCATTTCAATGGCCGCCCAGGCCGGTGTCACCGCTATCGGACTTCCGCTGCTGGCCACCGGCGCATTGGGTTTCCCCGTTGCAGAGGTTGCCTCGGTCGCCATTCCGGCCGTCAAGCGGGCGCTCCGGTCCAAGGAATATCCCGCGCTCGAATCGCTGGTGTTCATCTGCATCGACACGACGACGGCCGTGGCTGTACGGGACGCGTGGAACGCACCATCCTCGATAGACGAGCGCACCGCTGCGGAGCAAGCGCCCGCACCGGAGCCGGCAGGCGCGAAAAGCGCGCCGCCTCCGCAGGAGTTCTCCGACACGGAACTGGCCGGCGGTTTGTCGAGCGACCTGGTGAAACCGAATGAAGGAATTCCGCTGGCGCGGGATAATCTCGGTTTCGCGCCGTATGTGTCCATGCTGGCCACGGTGATCGCCGACCGGCAGACGCCGCTGCCCCTGTCGGTGGGAATCTTCGGGGAGTGGGGTTCGGGCAAGCGCTTCTTCATGGGGTTGCTGCGCAATCAGGTACGGGCGCTGACCGAGTCGGGTAGTCCAGCCTATTGCCGGCGCATCGATCAGATCGGGTTCAATGCCTGGCACTACGCCGACGCCAACCTGTGGGCCAGCCTCGGTGACGAGATTTTCCGGCAGCTGGCCGAACCCGGGCCCGGCGTGGAGATGCGGCGCGAGCGGCTTCGTGTCGAGCTCGCTGAGCGGCTGGTCGAGCGCAGGCAACTGGAGGCGACGACCAGGCAGGCGCGGGTCGAGGCGGCGGCCCTGCAGGCGAGCGTGGACGCGGCCGCCGCCAGCCGGGAGTCCGGAGCCCGTGAGTTGATCGTGGCGCTGAAACGGTCGGACACGGCCGGCAAGATGCTCAACCAACTCTGGCGCCGGCTCGGCGTCGCGGACGAAATCGAGCAGGGCAAGCTGCTCGCTGAGCAGATGCGCGGCACCCTGACCGAGGCCGAGGCGCTGCGCCGGGCACCATGGGACCGCCGCGGGAAGATCGCTCTGGCGGCGTGGTCACTGTACTGGCCGGCGCCGGGCTGGTCGCCGTCAACGCCGCCCGGGAAGGCCTGCGGAAGCTGCGGCAGCTCACCGAGGAACTCCATGCCGGGATGTCGCGGGCAGCCGAGGATATCCCGCCGGACGTCGCGGACAAGGTCGACGCGTTGCGCATGGCCGAAGCCGACCAGCGAATAGCCGAGGCACAGCTCAGTGAGGTCGTTTCCCGGATGGGTGTGCTCGGGCGTCAGCTCGCCGAGCTGACGCCGGGGCGGCGGCTCTACAAATTTCTCGCCGACCGGGCGCAGAGTAATTCTTACAGCGGCAACCTGGGCCTCATCTCGACCATTCGCAAAGATTTCGAGCAGCTCGTCGAATTGATGAAAGAATGGCGCGACGAAGGCGCGGATGCCTCGGTCGACGGGGACACACCGGTTGAACGGATTGTGCTCTATATCGACGATCTGGACCGGTGCAGCCCGAAACAGGTGGTCGACGTCCTGCAGGCGGTGCACCTCTTGCTCGCACTGGAATTGTTCGTCGTGGTGGTCGGGGTCGATCCACGGTGGCTGGTGCGCTCGCTGTGCAGCCACTATGACGAGATTCTCGAAGACGACGGGTCGGGCACCACACCGGACGGCTGGCACGTCACCCCTGAAGACTACCTGGAGAAGATCCTCAACATCCCGATCGTGCTTTCCGGTATGCCCTCGGGGAGCCTGAACCGGCTGCTGCGCTCGATGATCGACGACGGCGCGGCGCCCGCCCCGACGGACCCGCCGATCCCCGGACCACTGTTGCCGGCGGCCAACGTGGACCTCGGCCCGACGTCTCCGGAGGAGACGGAGATCCCGATCGAGGCCGGTTCCGAAGTCGAAGCCGTGCAGACGGCCATACCGGCACCGCGGATTCCCCGCCCGCTCACCGATCCCGAGGTCGAGCTCCTGACCGCGCTGGAGCCGCTGGTGGACACCCCGCGAGAGGCGAAACGGCTGGTCAACTTGTACCGGATGCTTCGGGCGACCCGGGATCTGTCGGAAGCGTCCCGGTTTCTGGGCACTGCCGACGTCCCCGGCGAGTTCCAGGCCGTTGTCGTGCTGCTGGGCCTGCTCACCGCACACGCCCGCCTGCTCGGCCGGGTGCTCGACACCGCGCCCGGGCATGACATCGGGGCGGTCTTGTCCATCGCCCATCGGCCACCCGCTGGGACGCGTTCGTGACCGACTTCAAGCCTCTGAACCCCGGCATGCCATGGACCAACGGGATCGTCGGCGCGGTGCCGGATAACGAGGTGGGTCATTGGTTCCGGCTGCACCGCAGCCTAGTCGCCGTCTCGGCCACGGTGACGCTGCCCGACCTGTCCTGCTTCCAGTTATGGGTTCCCCGGATCCGCCGGTTCTCCTACGTCCTGTCCCCCACCGGTGGTCAGCCGGCGTACTCGTAGAAGCCGCGGCCGCTCTTCTTGCCGAGGAGGCCGGCGTCGACCATGCGGAGCAGGAGCGGGGGCGGGGAGTAGAGCGGCTCCTTGAACTCGGCGTACATGGACTCGGCGATGGCCTTGGTGGTGTCCAGGCCGATCAGGTCGGCCAGGTGCAGCGGGCCCATCGGGTGGGCGCAGCCGAGGATCATGCCGTTGTCGATGTCCTCGGCGGAGGCGAAGCCGGACTCGAGCATCCGGATGGCCGAGAGCAGGTACGGGATGAGCAGGGCGTTGACGATGAACCCGGCGCGGTCCTGGGAGAGGATCACCTGCTTGCCGAGGACGTCCTCGACGAACCGCTCGGCGCGCTCGCGGGTGGTGTGGTCGGTGAGCAGCGACGGCACCAGCTCGACGAGCTTCAGCACCGGCACCGGGTTGAAGAAATGCACGCCGATCACGTGGTGCGGCCGGGAGGTGGCCATGCCCAGCTTCATGATCGGGATGGACGAGGTGTTCGAGGCGAAGATCGCCTCGGCGTCCTCGACCACCTTGTCCAGCGCGGTGAACACCTCGGTCTTGGCCTGCTCGGTCTCCACCACCGCCTCGATCACGAGTTGACGGTCGGCGAACATTCCCAGGTCGGTCGTGTACTGAATCCGGCCCAGCGCCGCGTCGCGCTCGTCCCCGGTGAGCTTCCCGTGCTTGAGCCCGCGACCCAATGACGCCTCGATGCGCCGGCGTCCGGCGGAAAGCGCGTCCGCGTTGACTTCGTTGACCAGCACGGAGAGCCCGGCCCGGGCACACACCTCGGCTATGCCGGAACCCATCAGCCCCACCCCGACGACACCGACCCGACTGATATCCACGGCTTCGTCCCTCCTGCGACGGCTCTGTCCGACCCGAGACTAGACGTTGCGCCGGTACTGGCCGCCGACCTCGAAGAAGGCCTCGGTGATCTGGCCGAGGGTGCAGACCCGGGCGGCGTCCATCAGCACCGCGAACACGTTCTCGTCGCTCGCGGCGGCCGCGCGCAGGCGGCGGAGCGCGTCGGCGGCCTCGGTGGTGTGGCGGCGCTGGAACTCGCGGGTGCGGTCCACCTGCGAGCGCTTCTCCTCCTCGGTGGCCCGGGCCAGCTCGAGGTGCGTCACGTGGTCCTCGGCGCCCTTCGCCGGCAGGAACGTGTTCACGCCGATGAGCGGCAGCGAGCCGTCGTGCTTGCGCTGCTCGTAGAGCATCGACTCGTCCTGGATGCGGCCGCGCTGGTAACCGGTCTCCATGGCGCCCAGCACTCCCCCGCGCTCGGCGAGCCGGTCGAACTCGGCCAGTACGGCCTCCTCGACGAGGTCGGTCAACCCGTCGATGACGAACGAGCCCTGCAGCGGGTTCTCGTTCATCGACAGGCCCCACTCCTTGCTGATGATCAGCTGGATGGCCATGGCGCGGCGCACGCTGGCCTCGGTCGGCGTGGTGATCGCCTCGTCGTAGGCGTTGGTGTGCAAGGAGTTCGCGTTGTCGTACAGCGCGCACAGAGCCTGCAGCGTGGTCCGGATGTCGTTGAAGTTCATCTCCTGCGCGTGCAGCGACCGGCCGGAGGTCTGCACGTGGTACTTCAGCTTCTGCGAGCGCTCGTTGGCGCCGTAGCGCTCCCGCATCGCGATCGCCCAGATCCGCCGCGCCACCCGGCCGATCACGCTGTACTCGGCGTCCATCCCGTTGGAGAAGAAGAACGACAGGTTCGGCGCGAAGTCGTCGATCTTCATGCCCCGGGCCAGGTAGGACTCCACATAGGTGAACCCGTTGGCCAGGGTGAAGGCGAGCTGGCTGATCGGGTTCGCGCCGGCCTCGGCGATGTGGTAGCCGGAGATCGACACCGAGTAGAAGTTGCGGACCTTGTTGGCGATGAACCACTCCTGGATGTCGGCCATCATCCGCAGCGAGAACTCGGTGGAGAAGATGCAGGTGTTCTGGCCCTGGTCCTCCTTGAGGATGTCGGCCTGCACCGTGCCGCGGACGTTGGCCAGCGTCCACGCGGTGAGCATCGCCCGCTCCTGAGCCGAAGGCTCGCGGCCCTGCTCGGCGGTGAACGCCTCGACCCGGGCGTCGATGGCGGTGTTGAGGAAGAACGCCAGGATGGTCGGCGCCGGGCCGTTGATCGTCATGGAGACAGACGTGTTCGGCGCGGTGAGATCGAAACCGGCGTAGAGCGCCTTCATGTCGTCGAGCGTGGCGATGGACACGCCGGAGGTGCCGATCTTGCCGTAGACGTCCGGCGGGGTGTCGGGGTCGCGGCCGTACAGCGTCACCGAGTCGAATGCGGTGGACAGCCGCGTCGCCTCGCCGTGCGCGAGCAGCTTGAACCGCCGGTTGGTGCGGAACGCGTCGCCCTCGCCGGCGAACATCCGGGCCGGGTCCTCGGTCTCCCGCTTGAACGGGAACACGCCCGCGGTGAACGGGAACGCGCCGGGCAGGTTCTCCTTGCGCAGGAAGCGAAGCAGCGTTGCGCCGTCGTCGAACCGGGGCAGCGCGACCCGCGGGATCCGGTTGCCGGACAACGTCTCCCGCCACAGCCTGGTGTGCAGTTCCTGGTCCCGCACGCTGACCACGAGCTCGTCCGCTGAGTACTCCGCGACGGTCTTCGCCCACCCGGCGAGCAGGTCGGCGTTGTCCCGCTCGACCCGCCGCGCGGCCTCCTCGGCCAGCGCGTCGAGATCCGAAGTGGACAGATCGTTCTCGGCAAGTGCCTGGCGCGCCTCGGTGAGCGCGGCGTGCCGGCGGACCGCGGCCACCTGCTCGCCGGTCTTCGCGTGGTAGCCGCGGACCGTCTCGGCGATCTCGGACAGGTAGCGCACCCGCGCGGGCGGCACGACCGTGGCGGCCCTGGTCGAGGTCCGGCTCTCGACCGGAGCCAGCGTGCCCTCGCTGACCGCGAGCCCCGCCTCGGCGAGCAGCGTCCGCAGGTGCTGGTAGAGCGCGGTCACCCCGTCGTCGTTGAACGTCGCCGCGCTGGTGCCGAACACCGGCATGCCCTCCCAGGACACCCCGAACGCCTCCCGGTTGCGCACCAGCTGCCGGGCCACGTCGCGGCGGGCGTCCTCCGCGCCGCGCCGCTCGAACTTGTTGATCGCCACCGCGTCCGCGAAGTCCAGCATGTCGATCTTCTCGAGCTGGGAGGCGGCGCCGAACTCGGGCGTCATCACATAGAGCGAGGTGTCCACGAACGGCACGATGGCCGCGTCGCCCTGCCCGATACCCGGCGTCTCGACGATCACCAGGTCGTTGCCGGCCGCCTTGCAGGCCGCGATCACGTCGGCCAGGCCCTCCGGCACCTCGGCGGCCGCGCCGCGCGTGGCCAGCGACCGGAAGAACACCCGGTCCCCATCCAAGCCGTTCATCCGGATCCGGTCGCCGAGCAGCGCCCCGCCGCCGCGCCGCCGGGTCGGGTCGATGGCCAGCACCGCGACGCGCAGCTTGTCCTGCTGGTCGACGCGGAACCGGCGGACCAGCTCGTCGGTGAGCGAGGACTTGCCGGAGCCGCCGGTGCCGGTGATGCCCAGCACCGGCACGTTCGCCCGGTCGGCAGCACCGGCGATCTGGGTGCGCACGGCGTCCGGGAGCCGGCCGGCCTCGATCAGCGTGATGGTCCGGGCCAGGGCGTTCTCGTCGCCGGCCAGCAGCGCGTCCACGCCCGGCGGGGCCTGCTCGGCAAGATCCACGTCGCACGCCCGCACCATGAGGTTGATCATGCGGGCGAGGCCGAGCTCCTGGCCGTCCTCCGGGGAGAAGATCCGGGCCACGCCCCGCTCGTGCAACAGCCTGATCTCCTCGGGGACGATCACTCCCCCGCCGCCGCCGTACACCTTGACGTGCCCGGCGCCGTGCTTGGCGAGCAGCTCCACCAGGTAGGTGAAGTACTCCACGTGCCCGCCCTGGTAGGCGCTGATCGCCACGCCCTGCACGTCCTCCTGGACCGCCGCCTGCACCACGTCGCGCACCGACCGGTTGTGCCCGAGGTGGATGACCTCGGCGCCCTGCGCCTGCAGGATCCGCCGCATGATGTTGATCGCGGCGTCGTGCCCGTCGAACAGGCTCGCCGCGGTGACGAACCGGACCGGGTGCGCCGGGCGGTGCAAGCTGCTGCTGGTCTTCGCCATATAAATAGTCTGACTTCCTACTATCGGACGTGCAACAAGTGTGGCCTGTGTCATCATGGCGGCCCCATGATCGTAACTGTGGAGACTCGGTGATCCCTCAATCCGTGCGTGTGATGTGGGACGGCGACGTGGCGTCCCGAGCCCTCGGGATGGAGCTGGTCTCGGCGTCGGAGGGCCGGGCGGTGGTGCGGATGCCGGTCACCGAGACCATGATCAACGGGCACGCCGTGGCGCACGGCGGCTACCTGTTCCTGCTCGCCGACAGCGCGTTCGCGTGCGCCTGCAACAGCCACGGTCCGGTCACCCTGGCCGCCGGCGCGGAGATCACGTTCGTCGCCCCGGTGCGGCGCGGCGACGTGCTCGAGGCGCACGCGACGGAACGGGTTCGCTACGGCCGGAGCGGGGTCTACGACGTTACGGTGTACCGGGGCGACGAGGTCGTCGCCGAGTTCCGTGGGCGCAGCCGAACGACGAACTGGAGGCCCGATGAAGGCCGGTGAGCTGGCACCCGACTTCGAACTGCCGGACGAGACCGGAAACACCCGCAGCCTCAAGGAGTTCCTGGCCGAAGGGCCGGTGGTGCTGTACTTCTACCCGGCCGCCATGACGCCGGGGTGCACCGCCGAGAGCTGCCACTTCCGTGACCTGGCCGCCGAGTTCGCCGAAGCCGGCGCCCAGCGCGTCGGCATCAGCCCCGACCCGGTCGACAAGCAGAAGCAGTTCTCCGACAAGCACTCCTTCGACTTCCCGCTGCTCTCCGACCCCGACGGCGCGGTCGCCACCCAGTTCGGCGTCCGCCGCGGCTTCGGTCCCCTGCTCACCAAGCGCCAGACCTTCGTCATCGACACCGACCGCACCGTGCTCGAGGTGATCAAGAGCGAGTTCCGGATGAGCGTCCACGCCGACAAGGCCCTCGCCACCCTCCGCGCCCGCACCACTCCAGCTGAGTAGCCGCCCTGCCCAGCCGCGCAGCACCGCTGGTCGGCTGGCAACCGCTCGGGCGATGGTTGTACCGTCAACCGACGACCGGGGGGAGTGGCCATGCAACGGCAGCCGCAGCACCAGCTCGAACCGTCGGATCCGGGCTACACCGTCGACGCCTCAGCCTTGACCACCTACGCCGATCGCACCAGGACGATGGCCGGCGAGCTCAAGCAACTCGCCAGGGAAAAGGTCAATTCGGTGCAGCGGATCGCCGAGGACAGCTTCGGCAAGATCGGCAAGGAGTCCGGCTTCGCCGCCGCGCTGAACCATTTCGCCGGCGCGCTCGAACACCAGGTGAACGGCATGGCCACGGACGTGAACAGGTTCGGCCGAGCCGTCGACCGGATCGCCGGCGGATACCAGGAGACGGACAGGCAGAGCGCCGACGGGTTCCGGAATCCGGACCGGCCGTCCGGGTCCTCGGGCCGGACCGTCATTCACTAGAACGAGGGTATGGGGATGAACAGCGACACCAGGGCCTGGGCGCTGAGTTTCGCGCAACAGATGCAGGCTCACCGCAACAGCCTCGCCGGCAAGGCCAAGGACGCGAACGAGGCGCACGTTGCCCTGCTGGACACGGCCGGGGCCATCGGCACGCACGCCAACGAGCACGCCGACTGGGCCTACACCGCCACCGAGCGCTGGACCGGCCGGTCGGCGGACACCTTCGACCGTCGCGCCGGCCGGGTGGGCAAGCACCTCGAGGCCACCGCGGAGGCTGCCCGCAAGGGCGCGACGATCGTCGAAACGGCCCACGCCCGGCTCGTCGCACGGCATGACGCGGTGGCCCGGCTGATCGACGAGTACGTGGACCGGGCGACGCGGATCGCCCAGGTTTCCGGAGCAGTGTCGCCGGGCGTGGTCAACAAGGTCCAGGGTGAGGTGCGCGCGATGAGCAACCGCTACACCCGCGAGTCCGCCAAACAGCTTGTCGCTGCCCAAGCCGAGCTCAAGGAAGCCGCCCGGCAACTGCGCGAGCTGGAACGAGCGGTCCGACACGACGGCGTCGCCGACCCCGACCGGGAGCCCAAGGCCGGCGGGCCAGGATCGCTGACCCGGCCACACAGGTCCGGCGAACGCGGCCGCAGGTCCGAGCCGGCGCCGCGCCGAAACCAGCCAGGAACCCAGCCGATTCAGCGGGACCAGCCCACCCAGCCGGACCGGCCCAGGTCGGGCGAACCGCACCCGGACCGTTCCGGCAGCCACGGCTCCGACGACCGGCACCGGCCGCCGCAGCGCCCGGTCCACGTGCCGCCCGAGGAGGCGTACCCCGGACCTGAGCGCCAACCGCCGAGGTCCGACGCTCAAGATGGCTACGAGGGCCTCCGGGACACACCATTCGACCGCGGGTTTCCTCGAACTCCGCGCATTGACCGGTAGCGATCGGCGGCAGCGACATGGACAAGATCACCGGTGGCGCACGGGCGCAGGGCGGGGCGGTCTCGGTCGAGGTGCTTCCCGGCGGGGCGCTCGCCTCGCTGGTGCTGACCCAGCCGGCGCTCAAACTCGGGCCGCGAGGCCTCGCGGACGCCATCCTGGCCGCGGTGGCCGAGGCGACCGCGGTGGCGAACCAGCGCACGAGGCACGCGCTTCGGGCGGAGTTGGCCGGTATGAACGAGCACGAGCTGGCGACGCTCGGCCTGGACTCCCCCGACTCACTCACCGAACGGGCTGAGTCCACCACCCCGGAGAGCTGGCGAACCTCATGACCAAGCGGAGCTTTGACGACTACACCGTCGACGAGCTGATCGCGGCGAGCGAGGAGCTCGACGAACGGGTCGACCACCTGCCAGAGCGCCTGGGCCGGATCACCGGGCGGGCCGGCGACCGCGAGCGCGGCATCGAGGTCACGGTCAACCTGGACGGCCGGATCACCGACCTGGAGCTGACCGACGCCGCGCTCCGGCTCGGCCCGGCCAGGCTGGCCGAGGAGGTCTTCCGGCTGACCCGGCGGGCGTCCGGCGCCGCCCTCGCCGACTGCACCAACCTGCTGCGCGAGGTCGCCGGCGACGAGGCAGGTGACTTGCTCGATCTCGCCGGTGCGCCATCGGCTGCGGAGCAACCGGTGGCGACCGTGACACCGCCGCCCGACGAGGACAACTCCCAGGTGAAGACCTGGGCGTTGCCGGGTTAACGCGGGGCGTCCACGATCGCCTCCTGCGGCACCGGCTGGTCGGTGCGCAGGGCGTCGAAGAGCTTGGTGGACTTGGCCTTGTCCCAGACGACGGCCGCGCCGCCGCCGCTGGTGCGGGCCGAGCCGCCGATCGGCACGGTGGTGGTGACCGTCTTGCCGCTGCTCGCGCCGCCGATGGCGAACGCCAGGCTGGGCAGGTTGTGCAGGTGGTCGCCTTCGTCCACGGTGAACGCGTCCGGCGCGTTGAAGATCAGCGGGAACAGCCGGAACGGGTTGAGCAGGGTGCCGGCGCTGGTGGCCTTGTCGGTCAGTGCGCCGATGAACTCCCGCTGGTGGATCACCCGGTCCAGGTCGGCCCGGGGCGTCGCCCGGGTCCGCACGTAGCCGAGGGCCTGCTCTCCGTTGAGCTCCTGGCACCCGGCCGGCAGGTTGATCCCGGCCAGCGGATCGTTGATCGGGGTCTTGAGGCACATCTCCACACCGCCGACCGCGTCCACCATGTCGGCGAACCCGCCGAAGCCGATCTCGACGTAGTGGTCGAGGTGCAGCCCGGTGTTCGTCTCGACGGTCTGCGCCAGCAGCTTCGGCCCGCCCAGCGCGTAGGCGGCGTTGAGCTTGTTCTTGCCCTTCCCCGGAATGTCCACATAGGAGTCGCGGAGCAGGCTGACCAGCGTCGGCTTGGTGTCGTTGTCCGGGATGTGCAGCAGCATCATGGTGTCCGTGCGCTGCCCTTTGGCGTCCCCGGTGGCCAGCCGCTCCTGCTCCTCGGCGGACAGGTCGGCCCGGCTGTCCGAGCCGACGATCAGCCAGTTGGTGCCGGCCGCGGCGGCCGGGCGGCCCTGATAGTCGCTCAGCGCCGCGACCCGGTTCAGGTTCAGCTCCAGGTACAGCCAGGTCGCGCCGATCAGCACCAGGAACGCCAGCACGATGATCAGCAGCACCCGGCCGAGCCGGCGCCTCCGCCGGGGCTTCGGTGGCGCACCGGAGCCGGCCGGTGGCGGTGGCTGCCGGCGCTCCGGCTCCTGAACCGGAGGCGGCGGTTGCCCGTACCCCTGCCATCTGCCCTGCGCCACCGGCGTCTCCATCCGCCGGGTACTGCCGTACCCCGGTCGGCTGGGGACGTCCGGCCCGTAGCTCATTCCGGTACTCCGCGGTGCATAGTTCATGGCTCCCCGACCTCCCACGCTCCTCACTGGGGACGTTTCGGACCGGGTCCGGGTTGTGTCGATACCGTAGTACCCAGCGCGCCGAGCACGAACCGGCGCACCAGCAGCGTCCAGAGCCGCGGCTTGCGCAGCATCGTGTGCCCCTCGCCGGCGATGTCCAGCTGCCGCACGGTGTCGTTGACCAGCCGGGCGCGCTCGGCGTAGGCGTGCGAGTCGGCCGGCTTGGTGGTGGTGTCCCGGTCACCGTGCGCGATCAGCACGGCCTTGCCGGCGAGCTGGTCGACGTGGTCTTTCGCGGTGGTCCACGGCGCGAGCGCGCACACCGCGACCACGTTCGGCTCGTCCGCCACCCGCAGCGCCACCCGGGCTCCCATCGAGTGCCCGACCAGCGCCACCGGGACCTCGCCGTGCCGGAAGCGGACCTCGGCGAGCGCCCACCGCGCGTCCGCCACCGGGTGCAGGTCCGGCTTGTTCCACCCCCGGTACCGGTAGCACAGCAACCACACCGCGACCCCGCTCCGCCGCCCGGCCCGCCACAGGTCGAGGGCGAACGGCAGCATCCGCAGGTACGCCGGCCGCAACCGGTGCGCCCGCGCGGTGCTCTCCTCCTGCCCGCCGTGCAGCACCAGCGCCACCGCCCGCACCGGTTCCCGCGGGCCGAGCACCTGGATCCGCGGGAAGGCTGGGCTCATGCCGCGAGACTACAAGCCGCGGTGGGAAGATCCCGGCGTGTCCACCCCACGCGTCGCCGGCCTGCTCCTCGCGGCCGGCGCCGGCCGCCGCTTCGGCATGCCCAAGGCGCTGGTGCGGCATCGCGGCGGCTTGTTCGTCGAGCACGCGGCGGCGGTGCTGCACGAGGCCGGCTGCGCGCCGGTGGTGATCGTTCTCGGCGCGTCCGCCGACGAAGTCCGTGCCACTGCAACACTTTCCGGGTCGTCGCTTGTGGACAATCCGGACTGGGAGTCCGGGATGGGTTCGTCGCTTCGGGCCGGGCTCGACGAACTGTCCACTTCGGACACTGTGGCCGCGGTGGTGCTTCCGGTGGATACGCCCGGGGTGACCGCGGCAGCTGTCCGCCGGCTCGCCGACCTCGCCGCGCCGGACGCGCTGGCCCGGGCCAGCTACGACGGCGCCCCCGGGCATCCGGTCCTGATCGGACGCGCCCACTGGCCCGGCGTGTGGGAGCTCGCGACCGGGGACCAGGGGGCGCGCCCCTACCTGCGCCGGCACGGGGGAACCGACGTCCCGTGCGCGGACGTCGGAGCCGGCACGGACGTCGACCGGCCGGAGGATCTGCGAATCGCGGGCGGCGACGACCCGGATACGCCATGATGCGGGCGGAACGGCCGAGGAGGGGTGAGTGATGAGCCGGGACCGGTTCTCCGTCAGGGCGTCCGACCTGAGCGAGTACGTCAGCCGCAACGGAACGCTGTCCGACGACGTCGGCGGCGCGGGCGCGAAACATCTGGCCGGCCACCAGTCGATCTCCGCGACGCTGTTCGGCGACCTCGGCCACGAGAGCGGGCTGCACGGCACGGTGCAGGACCACCTCACCCGGATGCACCACCATGTGCACCGGCTGGCCGGCTCGGTGCGCGACCTGGGGCACGCGGTCGACGGCGCGCGCGGCGACTACCTGGCCAACGAGGACCTGCACGCGGACACCTACCGCGGGCTGACCGACTGAGGGGGAACACGTGGCGATCGACCTCGCTCCCTACGAGGCACCGATCAAGGAGGCCGAGCAGAAGCTCGAGGCGGACACCGGCGCCGCCAGCCAGGCGCAGGCCGACCTGACCAGCCTGGCGCAGAGCCTCACCGGGTACAGCACCCAGCACGCCGGCGACGCGGGCCGGTTGCAGGGCAACTGGATCGGCGACCGCGGCGACCTGTTCGGGGTGCGCGCCAAGGAGCACACCGAGGCGCTGGACGAGGCCGCGGCCTGGGCCGGCCGCACGGCGCAGACCATCGGCGACGCGACCAGCCTGGTCCAGCAGGC
This sequence comes from Actinophytocola sp., assembly GCF_036002505.1. Taxonomy (GTDB): domain Bacteria; phylum Actinomycetota; class Actinomycetes; order Mycobacteriales; family Pseudonocardiaceae; genus DASYTH01. The sequence continues at coordinate 12,918 of NZ_DASYTH010000227.1, forward strand.
CGAGCAGGAGGTCGAGAAGTTGCTCCGGGAGTTCGACGCCGACGCCCGGACGCTCGCCGACGCGGCGGCCGCGAGCAAGGATCCCGGCGCCGAGCAGCAGGCCCGGGCGGTGATCGCGGGCATGTCGGCCAGGTACGCCAAGGAGGCCGCCGACGTCGTCGACGCGGCCAAGGGCCGGCTCTCCCAGCTCACCTCGAACATGGGCGGGACGGCACCGTCCGGCTCGACGTCCTCCGGCCCGATCGGCAGCCGGGCCAGCGGGGGCGGCGGTGGCGGAGGCGGCGGCACGCACGCCTCGAGCGGCCCACCGATGACGTTCCCGCCGTCGGACCAGTACGGCAGCGGCACCCAGATCAAGCTGCCGGGCGGGCAGACCGTGAACGCGCCCAACGAGCGGGCCGCCATCGCCGTGCGCGCCGCGCTGAGCCGGCTCGGCCTGCCGTACGTCTGGGGCGGCACGGATCCCAACCGGGGCATGGACTGCAGCGGGCTGACCCAGTGGGCCTACGGCCAGGCCGGGATCAAGATCCCGCGCACGGCCGCGACCCAGACCGTCGGCCAGAAGGTGGACATCGGCCAGATCCAGCCCGGCGACCTGGTGATCTGGAGCGGGCACGTGGCCATGTACGTCGGCAACGGGCAGATGGTCGAGGAGCCGCACACCGGCTCGGTCTGCCACGTGGTGCCCCTCCGGACGTCCAACGCCGGCGAGCCCTTCTATGGTGTGTTCAGACCATCGGCCTAGGAGGAGCGCGCGGGCATGTCGGAGCAGCGGCACCGGCTGGAGGCGGCGCTCGCGGCCGCCGGCCCCATCATCGGCACCGCGTCCGGCGACGACGGCGCGGTCACCGTGGAGGTCGAGGTGGGCGGCCGGATCCGCGCGGTCCGGCTGACCCGGCACGCCCTGCGCTACGGCGGCAAGTTCCTGGCCGACACCGTGCTCAGCGTGGCGGCCAAGGCCACCGCGAAGGCCAACCAGCGCGCGCACCAGGTCTACGCCCAGGCCCTCGGCTCCCGCGGCGAGTCCTACCTGGACCAGCTCGGCCTGTCCTACGACCCCGCCCAGCTCGCCGACGAGCCCGCGCCGCCACCTCGCCGGGCGCCTGCCGCCCCTGGCGGAACGGCCAACGAGTACGGCGACGACCCCGCCGACTACCCGGAGACCTGGATGCGCCGCCGATGACCGAACCCCGCCAGCGCCGCACCACCGAGCAGCTCCTCGCCGACGCCGGGGAACGCCTCCGCGCCACCGCCGGCCTGCCGGGCCGCATGTCCGCCATTCGCGGCACCGCGGAGTCCGCCGACCACACCGTCCGCGCCACCGTCGACGTCCACGGCGCCCTCACCGCCCTGCACCTGCACGACGCGGCGCTGGGTGCCGGCCCCGACCGCCTCGGCGACCTGATCGTCCAGATCGCCGGCGACGCCCACCGCGCCGCCCTCCACCACGGCGCCGGCGTCCTCGGCGACACCCTCGGGGACGAGGCGGCCCTCGAAGCCCTCCGCTCCGCCAACCTCCCCACCGACCCCGACGCCCCCGTCCTCCCCTACACCCCCGGCGTCGACCCCAACGCCCACCGCTGGAACGTCATCCCCTAACCCCCGGCGAGTTCGACGCTCAGACACCTGAGTTCGACGCTCCAGCAAGCGAGTTCGACACTCCGGCAAGCGAGTCGTACGTTCCGGCAACCGCGCTTGGCCCGGGCCGACCCGGGCCAGCGCACTCTCAGGCCGCGGCCAGGCTGAACCGCTGGTTCTCGGCGTCGATCGCGAGAATCCTGACCGAGACGCGAGCGCCGACCGGCCAGGACTGCTGATGCGCGAGCCCGGTGAAACCGTCGGACTCGACGAACGAGCCGAACGGCACCTGGCTGGCCACCACGCCCTCGATCACGTCACCAACCCGGTGCCGCGCAAGGAAATCCTGCCAACTCAAAGAGAAGTCACCTCCCTCCGCCACGAGTGGTCGCCGAACCTCTCGGTAGCGGAGGCGGGCCGCGGGCCCGCGCGGTGATCAACCAGCTGCCGGGTGTCCGTCCTGTGTGCGGCGCATGGCCGACCCGGCAGTCACGAGCCGATCATAGCGGCTACGCGGCGGCCGGTTGCGTGGCAAATTGGGTCGTGTAGAGATCCGCGTAGCGGCCCTCGGCGGCGAGCAGTGATCCGTGGGTGCCGGATTCGACGATTTCGCCGTTCTCCACGACGAGGATCTGGTCGGCGGCGCGGATCGTGGACAGCCGGTGGGCGATCACGATGGCGGTGCGGCCGTCGAGCGCGTCGGCGAGGGCCTCCTGGACGGCCACTTCGGACTCGGAGTCGAGGTGGGCGGTGGCCTCGTCGAGGATCACCACGCGGGGCTGGGCCAGGAGCAGCCGGGCGATGGTGAGGCGCTGGCGTTCGCCGCCGGACAACCGGTAGCCGCGCTCCCCCACCACGGTTTCCAGTTTGTCGGGGAGGGACTCCGCAAGATCGGCGAGCCGGGCGCGGCGCAGGGCGTGCCAGATCTCCTCGTCGGTCGCCTCGGGGCGGGCGTAGGCGAGGTTGGCCCGGATCGTGTCGTGGAACAGGTGGCCGTCCTGGGTGACCACGCCGACGGTGTCCCGCAGCGCGTCGAAGGAAACGTCGCGGACGTCGATACCGGACAGTCGGATCCCGCCGGAGTCCACGTCATACAGGCGCGGGATGAGCGTGGCCATGGTCGACTTGCCGGCGCCGGAGGGGCCGACCAGGGCCACCATCTGCCCGGGCTCGGCGCGGAAACTGATGCCGTGCAACACCTCAGTGCCGCCGCGCTGATCCAGCACCGCGACATCCTCAAGGGAGGCAAGGGAAACCTTGCTGGCCGGCGGGTAGGCGAAGCGCACCTCGTCGAACTCCACCGAGACACCGCCCGGCGGCACCGGGCGCGCACTGGGCCGCTCGGTGATCATCGGCGGCAGGTCGAGCACCTCGAACACCCGCTCGAAGGAGACCAGCGCGGTCATCACGTCCACCCGGACGTTGGCGAGCGCGGTCAGCGGGGCGTAGAGCCGGGTGAGCAGCAGGGCCAGCGCCACCACGGTGCCCGGGGCGAGCTGACCGGTCAGCGCCAGGTACCCGCCGAGCCCGTAGACCAGGGCCTGGGCCAGCGCGGAGACGAGGGTCAGGCTGGTCATGAACCAGCGGGTGAACATGGCCCCGCGGATGCCGATGTCGCGCACCCGCGCGGCCCGCCCGCCGAACTCCTCGGCCTCCGCGCGCGGCCGGCCGAACAGCTTCACCAGCGTCGCGCCCGGGGCGGAGAACCGCTCGGTCATCTGGGTGGTCATCGACGCGTTCAGGTCGGCCGACTCGCGCTGCAGGTCGGCCATCCGCTTGCCCATCCGGCGCACCGGCAGCACGAACAGCGGCAGCAGGATCAGCGCCAGCCCGGTCACCTGCCAGGACAGGGTGAGCATCACGCCGAGCGAGAGGGCAAGCTGGATGACATTGGTGACCAGGCCGGACAGCGTCGAGGTGAAGGCCCGCTGCGCGCCCATCACGTCGCTGTTGAGCCGGCTCACCAGCGCGCCGGTGCGGGTGCGGGTGAAGAACGCCACCGGCATCCGCTGCACGTGCTCGAACACCGCGCGGCGCAGGTCGTAGATCAGCCCCTCGCCGATCCGCGCGGACTGCCAGCGCTCGGCCAGCCCCAGCCCGGCGTCCAGGATCGCGACCCCGGCGATGGCCACCGCCAGCCACACCACCACCGACGGGGCGCCCCGGCCGACGATGGTGTCCACCACCCGGCCGGCCAGCAGCGGCGTGCTCACCGCGAGCACCGCGGAGATCATGGTCAGCAGCAGGAACACCACGAGCTTCGGCCGGTGCGGCCGGGCGAACCGGAACACCCGGCGCACCGTGCCCTTGCGCAGCCCCTTCGGAGTGTCCGCGGCGTGCATGGCGCCCCGCAGGAACATCCAGGACCCATCCATGCCGGTCCTCCTCATCGCTCTTACTGGGGGCTCCGCCCCCAGACCCCGGCTGGGGCTCCCGCCCCACGACCCCCTACTGAACGGCCTCAACACCCGAGGCCCGGTAGAACTTCCCTGGATCGTTACCCTGCGGGCATGCCCGGGCCTACCACGGCGTTTCGCCTCGATGTCCTGTTCTACCTGCTAGGACTGACATTCGCGGCGGCGAGCGCGTTCGCCTCGGAGTTCTACGGCTACCGGGTGTGGGGAAACTTCGCCACCGTGGGTTACCTGCTGGCGCTTCTCATAACGATCGGCCGGCGGTCGTGGTCACGGTGGATCCCGGTCGGCGTCGCAAGCTTACTGGCCATCCTGGCGCCCCTGGCCATGCTGATCTTCCGGCGCGATCCGGGTTTCACCTGGGGCCCCTGGCCGTGGTCGTTTCCGGCGCAGCCCGAGGTCTGGGTGGTGGAGCGGGCCGCCCGGCTGCTGCTGGACCACGGCACGCCCTACCCCGACCTCACCGCGCTCGGCCGCGCGCCGGTGCCCGACGACTACACGCCGTACGGCCCGGTGATGGCCGTGTTCGGCCTGCCGCGCGCGCTGTTCGGCACCGGCCCGCTGACCGACGCCCGCGTCTGGTTTCTGCTCGGCGCCGCTGGGGTCGTGGTGCTGACCTGGCGCGTGCTCGGCTGGCCCCGTGCCCGGATCGGCGCGGCGCAGCTGGCCGTGATCAGCCCACTCACCGCGCTGATCGCCGCGACGGCCGGCGACGACCTCCCGGTGGTCGCGTTGATCGTGCTGGCCACCGTGCTGGTGTTCCGTGCGGGTCCGGTGCCGGCCGGCATCGCCTGCGCGCTCGTGGTGAATGCGAAGCTGACCGCGCTGCCGGCACTCGTCGTGCTCGCCGTGGCGGTGGCCGCGACCCGAGGGGCCAGGGCGCTGGCCGCGTTCCTCGGCACGGTGGCCGCCGCCACGGCGATCATCGTCACGCCGGTGCTGCTGCGCGGTCCCGGCGCGTTCGTCGAGCACGTGATCAGGTTCCCCGCCGGGCTGGGGCAGGCGCGATCACCGGCGGCGAGCCCGTTGCCGGGTCACCTGATCGCGGCCACCGGCCCGATCGGGCACGCGATTGCCGTGGCACTGCTCGGCATCGCCGCGTGCGCGATCATCGCCTGGTTGCTGCTCCGCCCGCCACACGCACCGGCGGACGCGCTCGGCCGCATCGCCGCCGGACTTGGCGCGGCGATCGTTCTCGCGCCGGCAACCCGTTGGGGCTACCTGATCTACCCGCTAGCCTTGCTCGGTGCCATGATCCAACTTGGCGCTCCGAGCAGTGTTCGAGCCGCCGAACCCCACGCGCACGGCGACACCCCAGTAGGACCGACCGAACCGGTCGCGAACCCCGACACCCACTGACTCTCCAGACGCGCGCAGAAGAAGAGCTGGCCTACTTCTTCTTCGTGCGCGTCGCACCACCACGCCCGCGCAGCGTGACGCCGGACTCCGACAGCACCCGATGCACGAAGCCGTACGAGCGGCCGGTCGACTCGGCGAGCGCCCGAATGCTGGCGCCTTTCTCGTACTTCTTCTTCAGGTCAGCGGCCAGCTTGTCGCGCGTGTTCCCGGTGATGCGCGCGCCTTTCTTCAGGTCAGCCACGTCATCCGCCTTCCGTTAACGTGTAACTGAGGTCCTTGCAACCCCTGCCGAGCAATGATCGAACAGGTCGGGCAGGAACGCCAGGCGAGATCGAAAATTCCCGACCAACATCCCCCAGACGCACCAAAGGAGCGCCCGCGACCACTCGTGTATCGCTCACCGCCGCTGCGGCGTAAGGGTGATTCTCAAGCCAGCTGAACGAGTTCGAGATAGTCGGCGGACCAGTGATCTTCGGTGCCGTCCGGCAGCAGGATCACCCGCTCCGGCTCCAGGGCCTCCACCGCTCCGGGATCATGGGTGACCAGAACGACCGCCCCGGAGTAGCGCCGCAGCGCGTCCAGCACCCGCTCGCGGCTGGCCGGATCCAGGTTGTTGGTGGGCTCGTCCAGCAGCAACACGTTGGCCGCGCCGGACACCAGCCCGGCCAGCGCCAGCCTGGTCTTTTCGCCGCCGGACAGGGTTCCGGCCGGCTGGTCCAACTGCTCGCCGCTGAACAGGAATGTGCCGAGGAGCGAACGCAGTTGCTGCTCCTGGGTGTCCGGCGCGGCGTGCCGCACGTTCGCCCAGACGCTCGCCTCGTGGTCGAGGGTCTCGTGCTCCTGGGCGTAGTAACCGATCCGCAGCCCGTGTCCGGGAACGACGGAGCCGGAGTCCGGTTGTTCCATGCCCCCAAGCAATCGGAGCAGCGTGGTCTTGCCGGCGCCGTTCAGCCCGAGCACCACGACGCGGGAGCCGCGGTCCACGGCCAGATCCACTCCGGTGAAAACCTCGAGCGATCCGTAGCTTTTGCTGAGTCCTTCCGCGGTGAGGGGGGTTTTCCCGCACGGCGCCGGCTCCGGGAAGCGGATCTTCGCGACCTTGTCCGCCTGCCGGACCTGGTCCAGACCGGACAGCAGCCGCTCGGCCCGCTTCGCCATGTTCTGCGCGGCCACCGCCTTGGTGGCCTTCGCGCGCATCTTGTCCGCCTGGGCCATCAGCGCGGAGGCCTTCTTCTCCGCGTTGGCGCGCTCCCGCCGGCGCCGCCGCTCGTCGGCCGCGCGCGCGTCGAGGTAACGCTGCCAGCCCATGTTGTAGAGGTCGACCTCGGCCCGCATGGCGTCCAGGAACCAGACCTTGTTGACCACGTCGGCGAGCAGGTCGACGTCGTGGCTGATCACCACCAGGCCACCGGTGTGCCCCTTGAGGAACGTGCGCAACCAGGTGACTGAGTCGGCGTCCAGGTGGTTGGTGGGCTCGTCGAGCAGCAGCACGGTGCCGGCGCTGGCATCCGAGGCGCCGAACAGGATCCTCGCCAGCTCCACCCGCCGGCGCTGCCCGCCGGAGAGCGTGCTGAGCGGCTGGCCGAGCACCCGGTCGGCGAGCCCGAGGTTGTGGCAGATCCGGGCCGCCTCGCTCTCCGCGGCGTACCCGCCCAGGGCGGCGAAACGCTCTTCCAGGCGCCCGTAGCGGCGCACCGCGCTGTTCTGCCGTCCCGCGTCGACGTGCTCGGCCATGGCGCTCTGGGCCTTCTCCAGCTCGCGCACCAGTTCGTCGAGGCCGCGGGCGGAGAGCACCCGGTCCTTGGCGGTGACGTCGAGGTTGCCCTCGCGGGGGTCCTGCGGGAGGTAGCCGTGCGGGCCGGAGCGGCGCAGCTCCCCCGCGTACGGCTCGCCCTCGCCGGCCAGCACCCGCAGCGTCGTGGTCTTTCCGGCGCCGTTGCGGCCGACCAGGCCGACCCGGTCGCCGGGCTGGACCCGCAGCGTGGCGCCTTCGAGCAGGATGCGCGAGCCTGCGCGCAGCTCGAGATCGGTGGCGGTGATCACGTCGGAGACTCCCCAAATGGCTGGTCGTGGACAGGGGTCAGCGGCCCGCCGGCCATGACCGGCGAGCTGGGCGACCTACACGTCCGTGAGAACGACCACGTGCGCCAGTGTACGGGTGGTACGCAACGCGGTTTGCCGCAGGCTCGCGGGTAAGCGCCCGCTTAGCTAGAGTGCACCGGCATGGAGCTTGCGGAATGCCGGGCGAGGGAGTTGGCCCACCGCGACGAGGGCAGGCCGAGGGACGAGGTCTGCCCGAGGAGCAGTTCGGTGACCCACCAGCCAAGGCGGCCCAAGACCATGGCCAACATTCCCGAGTTGGAGAACGCGAATGACAACGGAGCTCAGCGGCAGGACGGCGCTCGTCACCGGGGCGAGCCGGGGAATCGGATACGCGGTCGCGGCGGAGCTCGCCCGCGCCGGGGCCGCGGTGACGATCATGTCCCGCAAGGCGGAGGACATCGCCGCGGCCGGTGAGCGGCTCGCGTCGGAGATACCCGGTGCCCGGGTGCTGGCGGTGCCCGCGAACGCCGGGCGGGACGAGGACCGGGACGAGGTGGTGCGCCGTGCCGTCGAGGAGTTCGGCAGCCTGGACATCCTGGTCAACAACACCGGGATCAACCCGGTCTACGGGCCGCTGGTCGAGGCCGACCTCGGCGCCGTGCGCAAGATCTTCGACGTGAACGTGGTGGCGGCGCTGGGTTTCGTGCAGCTGGCGTGGAAGGCGTGGATGGCCGAGCACGGCGGCAACGTCGTCAACATGTCCTCGGTGGGCGGGCTGCGCTCCACCGGTGTGATCGCGGCCTACGGCGCGTCCAAGGCGGCGATGAACCACCTGACCGCGGAACTGGCCTGGCAGCTCGGCCCGGCCGTGCGGGTCAACGGAATCGCGCCGGCCACGGTGAAAACGCGATTTGCCGAGGCGCTCTACGTCGGCCGGGAGGACGAGGCCGCCCAGGCCTACCCGATGAAGCGCCTCGGCACACCCGAGGATGTCGCGTCGCTGGTCGTGTTTCTGGTGTCGGACAAGGCATCCTGGATCACCGGCGAGACCGTCCGGGTGGACGGCGGCCTGCTCGCCACCGGCACCCTCGGCTAACGTCCCGGCCGCTCTCCCCGGAAGGGACCGCCCCGGTCGCCCGGCGGCCCCGGGATGTAGTCGTGGTACCGGCCCAGGCCCGGGCGGTCGTTGCGATGATCGTTGGCAGCCCCGATGAAGTAACCGCCGACTCCGCCACCCAACAGCAGAACGGCGCCCACCACCGCGGCCACCCACGTCTTCATCGTGCTCGGCACCCGCACCCGGCTCCGTTGCGACTCCGGTTGCTGGGGAACGGGTTGCTCCGGCCCCGGCTGGTGCGGCCCGGGTTGCGCCGGAGGCGCCTGCGCCGTCCCGGCAGCCGCCTGTGGCTGCTCCACGGGACGCTCCGGTTGCGCCGGCACCTCCGCCCCCGACTCCTGCCCCGCACCCGTCTCCGGCTGCGGCCTGTCTGTCTCACTCACACCCCCAATTGTGGGACAGGATCCTGAGACCAACCTGAGTCTGACCTGTGGATTGTGGACACCCCGATCGAGCCGACTTTGGCCTGTGGACAACCATTTTGACGGACCCCATCGCGTGGCTACGCTCTGCGCCATGACCTCTCCACAGGACCTGGGGCAGCGAGTCGAACGGACCACACAGGAGATCGACGCGCTGTACGACATCACCCAGGAGACGCACCGGACCGTCAAGAAGATCGCGACTGTTCAGCAACATCACGGCAATCGCATGACCACCCTCGAGCGGACGCTCGATCACCACACCAACAAGTTCAACGTGCACACCAACAGGCTGAACAGCATCAGCAGTCGCCTCAATCACATCGAGGCCGCGCAACACATCCACACCGAAACATTGAACGCTCACAGCGAGAAGCTCGACAAGGTTGATGCCCGGCTCGACAAGGTAGATGGCCGGCTCGGCCGCGTCGAAACCGCTCAACAGGAACACAGTGAGAAGCTGGACAAGATCATCGACCTACTGGGCGCGAGGTAACTGGCCACGATGGAGATCGAGACCAAGGTGCGACTGCTCAACCACAGCGTTGACGGCCTCTGCGCGCAGCTGACCGGCGTCCTGGCCGCCCAGCAGAGGCAGGACGACAAGCTGGCAAAAATCGACCTCAGGCTGTCGGAGATCGAAACCAGTCAGCTCGACCAGCGTTCCCGAGTTGACTGGGTCGACGACCGGATATCGGAAATCAAAGCGGATCTGGCAGCAACATCGGCAATGCAACCCACTCTGAATTTGCTGCAGCGCAGCGACTAACCGTCGCGCCGGTGGGGATCGTCAACGACGACGATCTCCACCGAGCGGGCGCGCTGCGCGGCATCGTCGAGAACCGTGCGTCGGGGTTCCGCAGTGTCGAGAATGCGGGATTCGGCCCGGGCGAACACGTCGATCAGGCGGAGATCGGCACGGAGGGCGTCGAGGGCGCGGGTGTCGCCGCCCAGCACTACTCCATCCAAAGTGGACAACTGAGGTACGAGGACCTCGAACGCATCGGTTGCGGCGGCTTGGAGCGCTGCTCGGGCCTGGCCTTCGCGGCGGCGGGCGAAGCGGCCCTGCGACCAGCCGCCGGCGGCGGTGCGGCCCTGCAGCGGCCGGCGGTCGGTGCGGGAGTGCTCGATCTTCCCGTCATACGCGATGCCGACGCTGTGGCCGCCGAGGCGGACCAGGAACAGGCCGATGCGGCGGGGCCGGAGCACGTGGAGGGCGAGCACGGCGACGGCCAGGCGGGGGTCGTCGGGCGGAACGAGCGGTCCAAAGGGGACGGTCACGGTGGCGGTGGCGCCGTCGGTGGCGGTCACCGAGACGAGGTCCGGAGTGGCGGTGGAGTCGGCGATCCCGCCGTGGCGGTGGGCGAAGCGGTCGAACCAGCCGGTGACCCGTTCCGGGGGAACCTCGACCGCTCGCCCTCCTCCCGCTACCGCACGTGACCGGACCACGGCACGCACGGTACCTCGGTGATCAGGTGGTCGCATACACGCCCGTGACGAAGCGCGCGATCTGCTCGTCGCTCAGGTGCCGGGCCAGGTCGGCCTCGCTGATCATGCCGACCATGCGCTGGTTCTCCAGCACCGGGACGCTCCGGATCCGGTGGTTGCGCATGGTGCGCACGACCTGCTCGGCGTCGGCGTCGGCGCACCGCGGCGCGCCGTTGGCCAGCTCGCCCGCGGTCATCTCGGCGGGGTTGCGGCCCTCGGCGCACACTTGATCACGATGTCCCGGTCGGTGATCATACGGTCCCGCCTCTCCGGGCCTAACTGCTGTGGTTACGTTCCAGCTGGCGGTGCGGTTGTCGGGTGAATCGTGGTCAAGTTGCATCACGGTCCCCCGAGGTTCCGTTTGGTGGGCGAGGCTATGTCAACCTTCGCGAAGATCCATCAGACCGGCCCTAAAGGACGAACGCGTCCGACCAGGGCGCCCCGCCGCGCCCGGACAGCGCGTCGAGCAGGGCGACCGTCTGGCCGTCGGTGAGCGAGGCGACGAAGTCGATCACAGCGCGGCCCTCCGCCAGCTCCCGTGTCGGGTACTCCGCGGCGGCCAGCTCGGCCAGGTCGTGCAGCCGCCGGGGCAGCCGCACCGCCTCGTACCGGTCACGCAGCCACTCGTCCAGCGCCGCCACCAGCGAGGTGACCAGGCGCGCCTGACCCCGCTGGTGCAGCGCGAGATCCGGGCGCAGCAACACGAACCGCTTGTGCACGAACTTGAGCACCTGCACCTCGTGCCACTGTGCGGGCGCCAGCACCACGTGCCCGGACCGGGTCGGCGGATCCATGATCACCCCGATGCCGGCCACCAGCCGCGCCGTCCACCGCGCGGAGAACCGGCCGACCGCCTGCTCGGCCTCCACCGAACCGTCGAACGGGGTGGCCAGCAGGTCGTCCACCAGCTCCGTGCGCACCCGGGCCACGGCCGCGACGAACGCGTCGTCGTCCACGATCCACGAGTCCCGCCGGTGCAGGTGCCGGCGCAGCTCCTCCAGCGAGCGCCCCGGGCGCCGCGAGGACGCGGCCAGCTCGGCGTCGTCCAGCCCGGCGAAGTCCAACGCGCCGGCCAGCCACTGGCCGAGCTCCGCGGACACCGGCGCGTGCTGCAGCACCCCGATCCGGTGAAAGTCCTCAAGATCATGGATGGCGTACGCGATGTCGTCCGCGGTGTCCATCACGGACGCCTCGACCGTCTGCTGCCAGTCCGCGATCCGCCCGGCGAAGGGTTCCCGGGCCTGCACCAGATCGTCCAGATCGGACACGTACGCGGAGAACTTGCTCGACCCTGAGCCCGGCTCGCCGGCCGGCTCGGCGGCGCCCCGCGGCGGCTTCGGCAGCGCCCGCGGATGCGGCTCCGGAAAGAAAGGGGGGTCTGGGGGCTGAGCCCCCATGGGGGTCTGGGGGCTTGCCCCCAGGAGAGGCAGCCGGGTCCACGGGTACTTCAGCATGGCCGCGCGCACCGCCGCGGTCAGGTCGAGGCCGCGCCCGCCCGGCCCGCGGGTGTCGGTCGTGGTGACGATCCGGAAGCTCTGCGCGTTGCCCTCGAACCCGTCCGCGAGGTGGAACCGCTGCCGCGCCAGCCGGTCCAGCACCTGCTCGCCGAGGTGCCCGAACGGCGGATGCCCGAGATCGTGCGCCAGCGCCGCGGCCTCCACCACGTCCGGGTCACACCCGCCGAGCTTGTCCAGCACCGGCACGATCTCCGCCTGGGTGGCGAACCGCTCCACGATCGCCCGCGCCACCATGGCCACCTTGAGGCTGTGCGTCAGCCGGTTGTGCAGCAGCGCCGACCCGCTCGCGCTGACCACCTGCGTGACCCCGCCCAGCCGCGCGAAGAACGGCGACGCCACGATCCGGTCCCGGTCCGCCCGGAACGGACTCGCCGCGAGATCCGCCGGCGCACCCCCACGCCCCGCGGAGCGCCGCGCCTCCCGCCGGTCAACCAGATCGCCACCCACGATCCCGACCCTAATCCCAGCCCGCCGACCCCATCGGACGGCACGCCCACCCCCACACCAAGATCGCCGCGCCTACCTGTACCCCAGCCCCCACCACTCCCGGGGGGCGGCCCCTGACCAGTCTATCGGGTGCGGGTGACGGAGACGGGGTTGATGATCTTGCATGTGGACAGATTGGCGAGTGACGTTCTGGTCGTTGGTGCAGGTCCGGCCGGGTGGGCGGTGGCCGCGGGGTGCGCTGAGCGGGGGCTGGACACGTTGCTCGTGGATCCGTATCCACAGCGGCGGTGGGCGGCGACGTACGGGATGTGGGCGGAGGAGTGCGCGCTGCTCCCGGCCGGGAGCCGGTGGGTCGAGGTGGGGGCGCGGGTGGTGGCGGTGACGGAGCGGGTGCTGGCACGGCGTTATGCGGTGCTGGACAACGAGTCGGTGCAGGCGGCGGTGGGCGGCCGGGGGGTCAGGGTGGTCGAGGGCGCGGTCGCGGCGGTGGCGCACGGGCCGCGGGGGAACGCCGTGGCGCTGACAAGCGGGCGGCTGCTCGCGGCGGCGGCGGTGGTCGACGCGTCGGGGGCGGGGCGCGTGCTGTCCGGCGGACCGGTGCCGGGGCAGCGGGTGGAGCAGACCGCGTTCGGGGTCGTGATCGAGGAGCAGCGCGCCGAGGCCACGTTCATGGACTGGCGGCCGCCGCCGGGGTTTGACGGGTCGACGTTTCTTTACGCGGTGCCGCTGCCGAACGGGCGGACCCTGGTGGAGGAGACGTCGTTGGCCCGGCGGCCCGGAATGACAGTGGGCGAGTTGCGGGCCCGGCTGGCCGCGCGGGGAGTTCCGCTCACGGGGGAGGTGGAGTGGGTGCGGTTTCCGGTCGACCTGCCGCCGCCGCGCGCACGGGCCGGGGTGGTTCCGTTCGGGGTGGCGGCTGGGCTGGTCCACCCCGCGACCGGGTACAGCGTCGCGGAGGCGTTCCGGCTGGCGCCCGGGGTGGCCGCGGCCATCGCAGACGCGCTCGACAGAAGCACGCCGGACCGGGCGGTTCGGGCGGCGCGGCGGGTGGTGTGGACGCCGCGGGCCCGGGTGGTGCGGGGGCTGCGGCGGCGGGGGTTGGCGGTGTTGCTGGGGCTGCCGCCGGATCGGGTCGCCGAGTTTTTTGAGGTGTTCTTCGGCCTGCCGGTGGAGTTGCAGCGGCGGTATCTTGGCGGGCGAGAGGATGTCGGCGGCACGGCCGCGGCAATGGCGCGAGTCTTTGCCGGCGCGAGCCCGGCGTTGCGCGGTCTCATTGTGCGACATGCGTTTCGCCCACCCGGTGTGGTCTGATCGTGTGAATTTTCGCTGCGCCAAATCGGTGAAACCGCGGCACGGAACAGTTGACAACAGGTGACACCGTTGCCCTGGCCTCGGCGGATCGGCACGATGACTGCGTGGCCGGGGTGCCCCAGGTAAATTTCGCGTTTCAGCCGTTGCTGAGTACGCGCACGGGCGAACCCGTTGCCGTCGAGGCGCTCGCCCGGCCCGACTCCGGGTCGGTCTACGATCTGCTGTGCGACGCGGGTGACGCCGGCCAGCTCACCTCCGCCGACGTGGCCCTGGCCAGCAGCGCCGTGCTGGCCGCCGGCGCGCAGGGCAACCGGCTGCCGCTGCACGTCAACCTGCTGGCCAGCACCGCCGCGCGGGCCGGGAAGCTGTTGCCGTTCCTGGACGTGGCCCTGCGCCGGACCGGGCGGCGGCCGGAGGAGATCACCCTGGAGATCACCCCGCCGTTCTGCCGGACCGCCCGCCCCGACCTCATCCATGGACTGGAAACCTTGCGGCAGAGCGGTTTCCGCCTGGCCTACGACGCGGTCGGGCACGGCGACCTGCCACTGTCCATGCTCGTCGACCTACCGCCGGACCTGATCAAGCTCGACCCGCACCTGGTCGGCGGACTGCCGGCGGACACCGGCGCGTTCGCGGTGATCGAGGCGCTGGTGGGGCTCGCCAACCGGGGCAACATCCAGGTCGCCGCGGTCGGCGTGGAGACCGAGCACCAGCTCGTCACGGTCGCCCGGCTCGGCGTGCGGCTGGCTCAGGGGAACCTGATCGCCGCGCCGGACCACCGGCCCGGGCCGGTCGCGCGGCTCTCCCCCGCCGCGGTCGAGCTGGTCACCACCGACGCCGGCGCCGCGCCCGGCCCGCTGGTCGCCGAACTGGTGCACGAGGCGGTCACCATGCCCGAGCCGGTGACCGCCGACGAGGTGCGCACCGCGTTCGTGCGGCAACCGGACATCAACGGCGTGGTGCTGGTCGACGCGGAGCACCGGCCGTGCGCCACGGTGGACCGCAACCGGTTCCTGCTGGCGATCACCGGCCCGTACGGGCATGCCCTGCACGCCAAGCGGTCCGCCCGGAAGCACGCCGACGCGCCGCGGCTGATCCGGTGGGACGCGACCGCGCTGCAACTGCTGGAGATGATCGGCGAGGCGGACCGCGACCGCACCGGGGACGACGTGGTCGTGGTGGACGAGGACGGCCGGTGCGCCGGGATCGTGCGGCTCGGCGAGGTGGTGCGGTGCGTGGCCGAGGCGAAGGTCGAGCAGGCGGCCGCGCTGAACCCGCTCACCCGGCTGCCCGGCACCGACACCGTGGCCAGGGAGATCGACCGGCGGATCGCCCGCGCCGAGATGTTCGTGGTGGCCTGGCTGGACATCGACGCGTTCAAGACGGTCAACGACACGGCCGGGTTCGCCGCCGGGGACGACCTCATCAGGATGCTCGGCCGGGTGCTCGGCGACGCCGAGGCCGGCATGCCGGGCACCCTGGTCGGCCACGTCGGCGGCGACGACTTCCTCGCCGTCACCGACGTGGACGAGATCGCCCCGCTGGCCGAGCGCCTGGTCGATCCCTTGTGGACAGTCGAGGGCCTGACCGTGAGCGTCTCGCTGGCCTCGCTGGTGTGCGGGACCAACACCGTGCACTCCTACCGCGACGCGGCCAGACTCCTTGCCCCGCTGAAGAAGCAGGCCAAGGCGGTGCCCGGCTCGAGTTGGGTCCTCGGCCGCCCGGACTCCGACCGGGTCGACGTCCTGCGCGGCCGGGCCCGCCAGCCCCGCGCGGTCAGCTGAGGATCTTGCCCAGCGCCGCGATCGCGGCCTCGAGCTGCTCGTCGGACAGATACGGCGCGGGGCCGAACCGGAGGTACCCGCCGCGGGAGTCGGTGCTGACGCCGTGCTCGGCGAGCGCCCGCTGGAGCTCGGCGGCGCGCACGGAACGCAGGGCGAGGAAGCCGCCGAACGCCTCGCGCGGGGCGGAGCGGTCGCGGGCGATCACGTTCTCGTCGGCGCCCAGCGCGTCGAACGCCTCGGCCAGGAACGTCGTCTGGTGCAGGGAGATCTCCCGGAGGAAGTCCGGGATGAGCGTCTCGTCCTGGAAGAACTGCATCACCCGGGCCGCGCGGTAGTGGCTGGTGGGATCGTAGGTGGAGCCGGCGAACCGGTTGCCGCCGCGGGCGTAGGCCACCTGGCCCGGCCGGGTCGCGTCGGCGATGGCCTCGAACTCGGCGAACCAGCCGGTGATCACGGGCCGCATTCCCTGGGCGTGCGCGGGGAGGCGCAGGAAGCAGTTGCCCTCACCCAGCTGCAGGTACTTGTAACCGCCGCCGGTGATCCACGCCGAGGACAGACCCAGCGCGGGCACGGAGAACGGCACGACGCCGAGCGCGTGGTAGGCGTCGACGAGCAACTCGACGCCCCGGTCCGCGCAGCCGGCGGCGAGCGCACCGAGGTTGGGCACGATCCGCGCGGTCTCGAACAGCACCGCGGAGACCAGGACGGCGCTGGTCCGGTCGTCCACGGCGGCGAGCAGGCGCTCGGCGAGCGTGTCCGCCGGGTCGGCCGGCACGCGCACCACCTCGACGCCCTCCTCGGCCAGCCGGGCGAGCTGGCGGCGCAGCGTGTGGAACTCGCCGTCCGTGGTGACCAGGCGAGGCTTGCCGCCCAGGTCGAGCGCGGACAGGAACCGGATCACCAGCGCATGCGTGTTGGCGTCCAGGGCGATGTCCGCGGAGCGGTCGTCGAGCAGCCGGCCGAACCCGACCCGGACCAGGTCGGCCTGCTCGAAAGCGCGCTCCCACTTGGTGTCCACGGCCTCCGCGGCGTCGGCGAACGCGGCGAGCTGCCCCTCCAGCGCGACGTCCGGCCACGCCTGGTGCGAGTGGCCGGTGAGCAGCAGCCGCTCCCCCACCCGGAACTGCGAGTACTTCAACGCCAACGCGTTCGGAGACTTCCGCAGATCATCCAAGTTCACAGTGCTCAATCCAATGTGAGGTTTGTATGGCAACATGGCACGTCAGGTGCGGCAGTCCGCCGGCAGGCCCACCGATTCCTCGGGCGGGCCTCCGGCCAGCCGTCGGAACCGGTACCCCTCACAACTCACTCCGCACTGCCCAGAGGTCGGGAAAAGCCGGGTGGAACAATGTGGATCGGAGGTAGGCGGCGCCGGAGGAGCCACCGGTGCCGGGTTTCCCACCGATCGTGCGCTCAACCATCTTGACGTGCCGGTAGCGCCACTCCTGCAGGCCCTCGTCCAGGTCGACGAGCAGCTCGGCGACCGTGGACGGGCCGGCGTCATCCCGGTACACCTCCAGCAGCACATGCTGGATGTCCTCGGACGGTTCGGCCGGCAGCGCGAAGTCGCGCTCGGTCAGCACCTGATACCCATGCACGGCAAGGAAACGCAGGAACGAGTCGAAAAGGGACGGTCGGCGCATGGCCTGCGCGATCCGCTCGCGGGCGGGGCTCTCCTCCGGGTAGTTGTCCAGCACCCGCAGCTCCCGGCGGCCGAGAACCGCTTCCAGCTCACGGAACTGCGCGGACTGGAACCCGCTGGAGGCCTCCAGCCGGGCACGGAAACTGGTGAACTGGCGCGGGGTCATCGTCTCCAGCACGTCGATCTGGGCGACCACGACCTTGAGGATGGTCAGCGCGCGGCGCAGCGTCCGGATCGAGTGCGCCGCGTCGCCCTTCTCCAGCCGCAGCTGCAGGTGCGTCAGTTCGTGCAGGAGCTGCTTGAACCACAGCTCGTACACCTGGTGGATCACGATGAACAGCAACTCGTCGTGGTCGTCGGAGCGCGGCCGCTGCGCCCCGAGGACCTCGTCGAGCGCGAGGTACGAGGTGTAGGTGAGCGCGGCGGCGTGCCGGCCCGGATCGGTGTTCATGGCGTGGTCACCTCGTCAAAGTAGCGTTGCGCGGCGGGCGCGAGCGCCGGGTAGAGGTCGTGGAAGAGCCACACGGCGTCGGCCCGGTAGTGCGGCGCGGGCACCAGGTCCTCCGGCAGTTCCGGGTCCAGGAACGGGAACTCGCGGAACGTGTGCACGAGGCGGCTGCGTAACAGCAAGGCCTGGCGGTCGTCACGGACGACCTGGCCGCGGAACTGGATGACGAAGGCCTTGTAGCGCTCGGCGAGCCCGTCGAGGTCCCAGACCCGCATGGCCCAGGCGGCGAAGTCCACCTCGGTGGACGGCCGGCCGAGCATGACCCCGACGTGCTCGGCCACCCCGAGCTCCTTGACCAGCTCGGCCACCTCCCGCTCGCGGTCGTGCGCGGCCAGCCAGGTGCCGTCCTGCATGGAGCCGAAGCCGAGGAAACGCAGCCGCCGCACCAGCCGGGCCCGGGCATCCCGGCGGTGCTCCGGGATGGCGTGCCAGAGCACCGTCCACTTGGCACGGCGGCGCGGCGACCGGCCGAGCGTGAAGATCCGCTGATCGCCCTCGGCCAGCACGGAGATCGCCCGCAGGGTGAGCGTGTAGTGCACCAGCCGGCCTTTCCGGGTCGGCTCCAGGAGATCACGGGCGGCCAGCCGGTTGAGCGCGACCCGCGCGGCGCCGGGCGAGAAGCCGAACTCATCGAGCAGCCGGACCAGCCCGCCGGACCAGACCCGGCGCCGGCGGCGCGGGTTCACGTACGCGCCGAGCAGCGTGAGCACCAGGTCCTGCGGGGCCGGATCGAACCCGCGCAGCAGGTCAGGCATGCTTCGCATCATAGTTGACGGTCCAGACCGGTCAACCGTAAACTATCGCGGGTGAAGGTGGGCATCGGGTTGCCCAGCACCGTTCCCGGCTGCGACGGCGACCTCCTGGTCGAGTGGGCGCGCCGCGCGGACGCCGGGCCGTTCGCCACCCTCGGCGTGCTGGACCGCATCGTCTACGACAGCCTCGACCCGTTCACCGCGCTGGCCGCGGCGGCGGCGGTGACGTCCCGGGTCCAGCTCGCGACGATGATCGCCATCGGGCCGCTGCGGGCTCCGGCCGTGCTGGCCAAGCAGGCGCTGTCGGTGGACGCGATCTCCGGCGGGCGGTTGACCCTGGGACTGGCGGTCGGGGCCCGGCGGGACGACTACGAGGCGGCCGGGGTGGATCACCGCCGGCGTGGCGCCCGGCTGTCCGAGCAGCTGGCCTATCTGCGCGGGGAGCTGGATGGTTCAGGCGTCGGACCGTCGCGCCCGGGCATCGAGTTGCTGGTCGGCGGCGGCAGCGGGCCGGCGTACGCGCGGATGGCCCGGTACGCCGACGGGTACGCGCACGGCGGCGGGCCGCCGCGGGCGTTCGGCTCGGCGGCCACTCGGGCCCGGGCGGCCTGGCGGGACCATGAGCGGCCGGGCGAGCCGCGGCTGTGGGGCCAGGGGTACTTCGCGTTCGGCGACCCGGAACGGGGTGGCGATTACCTGCGTGACTACTACGCGTTCACCGGCCCGTTCGCGGACAAGATCGCCGCCGGGAACCTGACGAGTGCCCGTGCGGTCAAGGACTTCGTGCGCGGCTACGAAGCGGAGGGCTGCGACGAGCTGATCCTCTTCCCCACCGTGGCCGACCTCGACGATCTGGACCGGCTGGCCGAGGTGCTGTCCACATGAGAGTTTCGGTGGTCGGCGCCGGGCCTGCCGGGTTGTATCTGTCGATCCTGCTGAAGAAGGCCGACCCGGGCCACGAGGTCACCGTGGTGGAGCGGAACGCGCCGGACGCCACCTTCGGCTGGGGCGTGGTGTTCTCCGAGGAGACGCTGGGCGCGCTGCGGGACGCGGACTACAAGACGTACGTGGAGATCACCGACTCGTTCGCCCGGTGGGCATGCGTGGACATCCGGTACCGCGGCCAGCTGCTGCGGTCGGGCGGGCACACGTTCTCGGCCATCAAACGCACGCACCTGCTGGACATCCTGCAGCGGCGCTGCCGGGAGCTGAGCGTGGAGCTGCGGTTCGGCGTCGAGGCGGAGCGGGTGCCGGACGGCGACCTGGTGGTGGCCGCGGACGGGGCGAACAGCACGCTGCGCCAGGCGTTCGACTTCGGCACGTCGGTGGAACCGCAGGGCTGCAAGTACGTGTGGTTCGGCACCGACCTGGTGTTCGACGCGTTCACGTTCATCTTCCGGGAGACCGGGTTCGGGCTGTTCCAGGTGCATGCCTACCCGTTCGACGAGCGGACCAGCACGTTCATCGTGGAGTGCCCGGAGCGGGTGTGGCGGCGGGCGGGCCTGGACGCGATGAGCGAGGAGGAGAGCATCGCGTTCTGCGAGCGGCTCTTCGCCGAGGACCTCGCCGGGCACCGGCTGCTCTCCAACCGCTCGCTCTGGTTGAGCTTTCCGTTGGTGCGCAACGCTTCCTGGCATCACGGGACGACCGCGCTGATCGGCGACGCGGCGCACACCGCGCACTTCTCCATCGGCTCGGGCACCAAGCTCGCCATGGAGGACGCGATCGCGCTGGCCAACGCGTTCATCCGGCACCCAGGAGACCGGGAGGCCGCGCTGGTCGACTACGAGCTGGAGCGGCAGCCGGTGGTCGAGCGGTTCCAGCAGGCCGCCGGGGACAGCGCGGCCTATTTCGGCCGGGTGAGCGACTACCTGCGGTTCGAGCCGATCCAGTTCGCGTTCAACCTGCTGACCCGCAGCGGCCGGATCAGCCACGCCAACCTGACGCAGCGGGACCCGGACTTCATGCGCGTGCTCGACGCCTGGTTCGCCGGGGCGACCGCGATCGCTCCCCCGCCGGCGTTCGTGCCGCTCCGCGCCGGCGAGGTGCTGATCGGCAACCGGATGGTCGCTTCTTCATCCACTGTGGACGGTCTGGTGGCGGCGGCCCGCGGCGGGGCCGGGCTGGTGCTCACCGGGTTGGTGTCGCCGGCCGCGGACGGGCGGGTGTCGCCGGACTCGCCGATGCTGGACCTCGACTGGGCGCCGGTGGTGGACAAGGTGCACGACGCCGGCGCGCTGATCGGGCTGCGGCTCGGGCATGCCGGGCGCCGCGGGGCGACCCGGCCGCGTGCCCAGGGGTTGGACATTCCGTTGCGGGACGACGGGTGGCCGCTGCTGTCCGCGTCGGCGCTGCGCTACGGGCCGTTCGGGCCGGAACCCAAGGCCATGGACGAGGCCGACCTGGACCGGGTGCGGGCGGCGTTCGCCGACGCGGCGGCGCTGGCGGCGCGCGCCGGGTTCGACGTGCTCGAGGTGGACATGTCCGACGGGTACCTGCTGGCGAGCTTCCTGTCGCCGCTGACGAACCGGCGTACCGACGAGTTCGGCGGGTCACCGGGCAACCGGGCGCGGTTTCCGGCGTCGGTGCTCGACGCGGTGCGCGCGGTGTGGCCGGCCGAGCGGCTGCTCGCGGTCCGGCTCACGGTCACCGACTGGACGCCCCGCGGGCTCGACCTCGAGGAGGGCATCGAGATCGCCAGAACCATGGCCGGGCACGGCGCCGAGCTGGTCCACGTGCGGGCCGGGCAGACCGTGCCCGAGGCGCGACCGGAGTACCGGCGCGGGTTTCTCACCACGCTGTCCGACCGGGTGCGCAACGACGCGGGCGTGCGCACCCTGGTCGGTGGGTACCTCACCACCGTGGACGAGGTGAACACGATCGTCGCGGCCGGGCGGGCGGACCTGTGCCTGCTGGACGTCCCGCGGACCGAGCTGGCGCGTACGGTGTTGGGCTCATGACACGGTTCGCCGACCTCACCTCGCCGCAGGTTGCCGCGTTGTTGACATCCGAACGTCAGCCGGTGCTGCTGCTCCCGGTCGGCTCGGTGGAGCCGCACGGCCCGCACGGTCCGCTGGCCACCGACTGGCTCATCTCATCCGGGGTCTGCGATCGGGCGGCGCGGCGGCTCGAGGACGACTCCGAGATCCGGGTGCTGATCCTGCCGGCGGTGCCGTACGGGGTCACCCGGTACGCCTCGGCGTTCGCCGGTGCGGTGTCGATCAGCGAGGAGACCCTCTACGGGCTGGTTGTCGACATCGGGACATCGCTTGCGGGTCAGGGGTTCCGGCATCTGGTGGTGGTGAACAACCACTTCGAGCCGGAGCACGTGGCGGCGATCCGGCGGGCGGTGGACACGCTCGGCGCCAGCTACCTGGACATCCTGCGCCGGTCCAACGCGGCGCGGCTGACCGAGGAGTTCCGGTCGGCTTCGTGTCACGGCGGCCGGTACGAGACCTCGCTGGTGCTGGCCGACCACCCGGACCTTGTCGACATCCCGACAATGCGAGGGCTGCCGGAGCTGTTCGTCGACATGGCCGGGGAGATCCAGGCCGGGCGGTCGGACTTCCTGGCCATGCGGATGGACCGGGCCTACTGCGGCGCGCCCGCCCAGGCCACCGCGGATGAGGGAATGTCAACATTCGACATGTTGACCGAGATGCTGATCGAGGTCATCCGGGACGTCGCGAGGAGGCCGTGATGCTGTCCTACGAGGACATCCCCGAGCGGTTCAACATCGCCGGGCACTTCGTGGACCGCAACCTCGCGGAAGGCCGGGGCGAACGCACCGCGCTGATCACGAACAGCGGGACGACCACGTACGCACAGCTCGCCGCGCTGGTGAACCGGGTCGGCAACGTGCTGCGTGACCTCGGTGTCCAACGTGGACAGCGGGTGCTCATCGCGCTCTCCGACGGGGTGGAGTTCGTGGCCACCTGGTACGCCGCGCAGAAGATCGGCGCGGTGACCGCGGAGGTCTACACGTTCCTGCCCGCCAAGGACTACGCCTACTTCCTCGGCTACACCGCGGCCGAGGTCGTCGTGGTGGACACCGTGACGCTGGACCGGATGCGCGAGGCGGCCGCGGGCGCCGGCAACGTCCGGCACCTGCTCGTGGTCGGTGGCGGCGCGGTCGACCTGCGGGACGGCGAGCACGACTTCGCCACGCTCGCCGCCCACGCGCCGGACACCCTCGAGGCCGCGTCGACGTCGAAGGTCGACATCGCGATCTGGAAGTTCACCACCGGCAGCACCGGCGCGCCCAAGGCCTGCGTGCACCCGGCCCGGAGCCCGATCCTCAGCCACGACTGGTACGCCCGCGGGGTACTGGACATCCGGGCCGGCGACGTCGTGCTGCCGGTGCCCAAGCTGTTCTTCGGCTACGCGCGCGACCTCACCGCGCTCTACCCGTTCGGCGTCGGCGGCGCCGGCATCGTGTTCCCCGAGCGCACCACCGCCGAGCGGATCTTCGAACTGATCGCCCGGCACCGGCCGACGATCCTGGTCAACGTGCCGACCATGATGAGCGCGATGGTCAGTCACCCGGCCGCGGCCGAGCAGGACCTGAGCTGCCTGCGCCTGTGCACCTCGGCAGGTGAGGCGCTGCCCGCCGAGCTGCACCGCAAGTGGGACAACGCGTTCGGCGTCGAGGTGGTGGACGGCATCGGGTCCTCGGAGGCGTACCACATCTACGTCTCCAACCGGCCCGGCGAGGCGCGTCCGGGCAGCGTCGGGCGGGTGGTGCCCGGCTACACCGCGCGGATCGTCGACGAGAACGATGCCGACGTGCCGGACGGCGAGACCGGCGTGCTGGAGGTCAGCGGCGGCACGGTCGCGCTGGAGTACTGGCAGGACAAGGAGAAGTCGGCCGGCACGTTCCGCGGCGAGGCCGTGCACACCGGGGACCTGTTCAGCCGGGACCCCGAGGGGTTCTTCCACTACCAGGGGCGAGCCGACGATCTGCTGAAGGTGAGCGGGATCTGGGTGGCGCCCAGCGAGATCGAGCACTGCCTGATCGGCCACGACAATGTCCTGGAATGCGCGGTGGTGGGGCACGAGACCGCCGGCCTGGTCCGGCCACGTGCTTATGTGGTGCCGCGGGTTTCGGGAAGCGAGGAACTGGCCGGAGAATTGCGGGAATACGTGCGGGCCCGGCTCTCGCCGCACAAATGCCCGCAGGACGTCGTTTTCGTCACCGATCTTCCGCGCACCACCAACGGAAAGCTCGACCGTCGGGCATTGCGCGCGCTGGACGCGTCAGCTCGGTGACACGTCCATTTCCCGCAACGCCTCGTTCGCCAGGTTCACGAAGCGCCGCAACGACTCGGCATCGAAGCCGAACTCGAAGTATTCCGGTTGCGAGCCGAACATGAAATCCACCGTGTCGCCGTTGTCGTCGACCTTGTAGTTGATGGCGGCGAACCCGAAGGCGCCCGCCCCCGTCTTGACTTCCACGTTCGGGTACACCCGATCGGGTGGGAAATATTTGCCAGGGGGCGTCAAAGGACATGAAGACCCCCAGAGGCCGCGCACTCGGCAAGGCGCTGCGGGACGCGCGGGAGGAAGGCGGCCGGAAGCTCCGGGCACTTGCCGACGAGCTCGGGCGCGACCCCGGCATGCTGTCCCGCTGGGAGACCGGCGAGCGCACACCGACTCCCGAACAGGTGGCCCAGATCCTCACGCACGTCGGGGTGAAGGGTGACCGGCTCGACGAGATCATCACGCTCTCCCGCGGCATCGAGGACCCGCGCTGGCTCGCGATTACCCTTCCCGAGCGACGCCAGCAGTTCGCCGCCCTCCTCGACCTGGAGGAGACCGCGAAGCGGAGCCCTGAACCAAGTCGTCGGCAGTGCGGAGATCATGGCCGGGCAGTTCCGGCACCTGGCCGGCATGTCGCAATGGTCCAATGTCGACGTTCGGGTGATGCCGTTCGGCAGCGGTTGGCATCCCGGCTTGGAGGGCCCGTTCGTGCTCATCGAGCCGAGGCAGGCCACGGCCGCCGTGCAGCTGGAGAGCCGCCGGTCGCTGCTGCTCCTGCACGAGGAGGCGGACGTGGTATCCAACATGGCGTTGGGCGAGGACGATTCGGCCAAGCTCATCGCCGAGTGAACCCCGCCGCCGCGCTCACCGTCCCCGCCCTGGCCCGCTTCGTCGCCCTCATCAAGTCCCGGTGGTGACTGGCCGGGCCTAACTCACCAGGACGAACAACGCTGCAACGGCCAGCGCACCCAGGGCGAAGCCGGTGATGGTCAGTATCCCGAACATGTTTGCCTTGCTCAGCAACCAGGTGATGACCAGGCAGCTGCCCAGCACACCGGTTGCGACAGCGCTCGTGCCGTTCATGACTCGGCTCCTTGGAGGTGATCGAGCAGCTCGAGATCAGCATGTCTGCCTGTCTGCATACAGATCTTAGGGTAGCTGGACTATTACCCTGAGGACAAGGAGCTCTGTATGGGGACATACAGAGTTCGGCTACGGTTGGCGGCCGTGAGCAGTGGACCGACAGACGCACGACCGCTCCAGATCCGCGTGGTCGACGAGCTGCGGCGCCGGATCGAGGTCGGCGACTACCGGCCGGGGCAGCAACTGCCGACCCTGGATGAACTGGCCGATCAGTTCTCGTGCTCGCTGGCCGTGACCCGGAGAGCGGTCGATCTGCTCAAGCAGCAGGGACTCGTGGTGACGGTTCAGGGCAAGGGCACCTTCGTCCGGGAGCGGCCACACGCCCGCCGGCATGCCATGGAGCGCTACTCGCGGCAGAGACGGCAGCGAGGAGAGGCGATTCTCGTCGCCGAGGCACAGGAGCAGGGCCACACCGTCAACCAGCTCATTCGAGAGCTCGCCGAGGTTCCCGCTCCCGTCCGGGTCGCGGAACGGCTACGGATCACCCGGGGAACGCCGGTCTGGGTGCGCCGTCGCACGACGTTGATCGACGGTCGGCCGAGCCAGCTCGAGGACAGCTACTACGAGCTGGCGGTCGTCGACGGAACCCGGATCAGAGAGGAGGACACCGGTCCCGGTGGTTCGCTCGCGCGCCTCGAGGACATGGGTTTCCTCCTCGATCAGATCGAGGAGGAGATCGATGTCCGGATGCCCACAGGGCCGGAAAGCGTCGCACTCCGACTACCCGCCGGAACACCGGTATGGGAGCTGCGGCGCACGGTGTACGACACCACCGGCCGGCCGGTCGAGGTGACGCTCGCCGTGATCGCCGGCGACATGACCACGTTCACCTACCGCTTCAAGTTCCCCGACTGAGAGGCCACGATGCAGGTCTCCTTCGCCACCGAGCCGGCGCCGGGTCGCCCCAACGAGGATTTCGTCGGCGCGGGCGCGGACTGGGCCGTGGTGCTGGACGGTGCCACCGCGCCGGCCGGGGTGGACAGCGGATGCGTGCATGACGTGCGCTGGCTGGTGCACCGGCTCGGTGCCGAGCTGGGCCGGCTGCTGTTGCTGGAACCCGCGGTCGCCTTGGCGGACCTGCTGGAGCGGGCCATCGCCCTCGTGCGCGCGGCCCATGGGTCATCGTGCGATCTGGAGAATCCGGACAGTCCTTCGTCGACGGTCACGCTGCTGCGGGCGTCTGAGAAAGCGGTGGACTACCTGGTGCTCTGCGACTCGCCGCTGGTCGTCGAGGTGGGCGGCGCCGTGCGGGTCGTGCTGGATGGGCGCGCGTCCCGGCTGCCGGAGCGCACGATCAGCGGCGTCAGCGCGGCACGGAACCGGCCCGGTGGGTTCTGGGTCGCCTCCACCGATCCGCGGGCGGCGCATGAAGCGCTGCACGGCTCCTTCGACCGGGCCGCCGTCGGGCGCGTTGCGCTGCTCAGTGACGGGGCGAGCCGGTTTGTCGAACGGTTTCACCTCGGTACCTGGTCCGACCTCCTTGACCTGCTGGAGAAGGCCGGGCCGGGCGAGCTGATCCGGCGGGTCCGGGCGGCCGAGTCCGTGGACCCCGGCCGGGGGAAGATCCATGACGACGCGACCGCCGTGTTGATCGGCCTGTCGGAAGGAGGCATGAGCGGATGAGCCCGTTCCGTGCGTCGCCGGGGTTCACGTCGAGCTGGCGGCACTTCGACTTCGAGGTGTCCGGCGGGGTGGCGACGGTGACGTTGAACCGGCCGGAGAAGCTCAACGCGTTGACCTTCGACGTGTACGCCGACCTGCGGGATCTGCTGGGCGAGCTGCCGCACCGGGGGGACGCGAGGGTGGTGGTGCTGACCGGGCGGGGGCGCGGGTTCTGCTCGGGCGGGGACGTCGAGGAGATCATCGGCGAGCTGCAGCGGATGGAGCCCGCGCAGCTGCTGGAGTTCACCCGGATGACCGGCGCGGTGGTGAAGGCGCTGCGGGAGTGCCCACTGCCGGTGATCGCCGCGGTGAACGGGGTGGCCGCGGGCGCCGGCTCGGTGATCGCGCTGGCCAGCGACTTCCGGCTGCTGGCGCGGTCGGCGTCGTTCGCGTTCCTGTTCACCCGGGTGGGGCTGGCCGGCGCGGACATGGGCTCGGCGTACCTGCTGCCGCGGCTGGTCGGGCTGGGCCGGGCGACGGAGCTGCTTGTGCTCGGCGATAAGGTCGGCGCCGAGCGGGCGGAGCAGATCGGCCTGGCGACCCGGGTGGTGGACGATTCCGAGCTGCCCGAGGCCGCGTCCACCCTGGCCAGGCGGCTGGCCGACGGTCCCGCGCTCGCCTACTCCACCACGAAGGTGCTGCTGACGCGGGAGCTGGACATGGATCTCGGCAGCGCCATCGAGCTGGAGGCGATGACCCAGGCGCTGCTCATGAAGAGCGCCGACCACGCCGAGTTCTACGCCGCCTGGTCGCAGGGAAGGAGTCCACAGTGGACGGGGCGCTGACCCCCCACCGGATCGTGCCGGTACCCGAGCTGATGGAGCCGACCGGGTTCGCGCACGCGATCCTCGCCGCGCCCGGCCACACCGTGCACCTCGCCGGCCAGACCGCGCACGGCGACGACGGCATCATCCAGGGCACAACCCTGGCCGAGCAGTTCGACGCCGCCGCCTGGAACGTCGTCACCGCGCTGCGGGCCGCCGGCGCCCTCCCCGGCCATCTCGTCTCCATGATCATGTACGTCACCGACGTCACCGAATACCGCACCTCCCTCCGCGACCTCCTCCCCATCTGGCGCAAACACTTCGGCCGCTACTACCCTGCCGCCGCCCTCATCGGCGTCTCCGAACTCGTCGACCCCGCGGCCAAAGTAGAACTCGTCTGCACCGCCGTGATCCCCGTTTGACCCAGTTGCTGGAAGGTACAACTCACTTGCTGGAGCGTATGACTCACTTGCTGGAGCGTACGACTCGCCGACCAGGACCGAACCCACCGGCGAGTTGTACGTTCGGGCAACCGAGTCGTACTCCGGAGCAACCGAGTCGTAGGTTCGGGCAACTACTCCGAACTCGAAGTCCCGACCGTCGAACTCAGTTTCCCTGCACCGAACTCGCGACAGTGAACGAAGATCATGAGTTTCAATCGCGCGCACCTGTGCGTGTCAGCCCCAACAGCTCCCGCAGGCGGCCCACGAACCCACCCCC
>NZ_DASYTH010000228.1:0-9382 GCF_036002505.1 Actinophytocola sp.
GAATCGAATACCACGTACCGTCACGGTCCCGCCACAACGAGACGTCGCTGCGGAAGTCGCCGTCGAAGTCCGCGGCGGCTGCCGGGCGCCGCCAGGGCGGCCCTGATTTGCCAAAATGTTACCGGCGTCCGCAGACCGGACGTATCAATCACGGCCCGTGACGCACCTCTTCTACCAAGAGGTGAGAAACATGCAAGACCAGTTGCAGCGGCCCGAGCTGAAATCGCCGGTCCGCAAGGCGATCGACTTCGTCGGCACCGAGCCGGTCGCGTTCCAGGGCATCATCCAGGCCAGCCTCGCCACGCTGGTCGGATTCGGCGTGATCAGCATGACCAGCGAGCAGACGGGCCTCGTGATGGCCTTGACCGCCGCCGTGCTCGGGTTCGTGACCCGCCGCTACGTCACCCCGAACTCCAAGATTTCGGACGGCAAGAGCTAGTCGTCCCTGGCTGGCTGGCCGTAGCCGCCGCCCCCCGGCGTCTCGATGATCAGCGTGTCGCCGGGTTGGACGTCGACGGAGTCGCAGCCGGCCAACTCGACGAGGGTGCCGTCGGCGTGTTGCACCCGGTTGCGGCCGAGGTCGCCGGGGGAACCGCCGGCCAGCCCGTACGGCGGCACGCGCCGGTGCCCGGAGAGCGTCGACACGGTCATGGCCTCCCGGAACCGGATCCGGCGCAGCGCCCCGTCGCCGCCGCGCCAGCGCCCGTCGCCGCCGCTGCCGCGCCGGATCCCGAACTCCTCGAGCAGCACGGGGAAGCGCCACTCCAGCACCTCGGGGTCGGTGAGCCGCGAGTTGGTCATGTGCGTCTGCACCACGGAGGTCCCGGCGAACCCGTCCCCGGCGCCGGAGCCGGAGCCGACGGTCTCGTAGTACTGGTGCGCGGCGTTGCCGAAGGTGACGTTGTTCATCGTGCCGGAGCCCTCGGCCTGCACGCCCAGCGCGGCGTAGAGCGCCCCGGTAAGCGCTTGCGACGTCTCCACGTTGCCGGCGACGACCGCGGCCGGGTAGCGCGGCGCCAGCATCGACCCCTCCGGAATGATGACCTTCAGCGGCCGCAGGCACCCGTCGTTGAGCGGGATGTCGTCGGCGACCAGCGTCCGGAACACGTACAGCAGCGCGGCCGTGGCCACCGAGGACGGCGCGTTGAAGTTCGTGCCGAGCTGCGCCGACGTCCCGGTGAAGTCGATCGCCGCCGACCGGTTCTCGCGGTCCACCGTGATCGTCACCGCGATCACCGCGCCGGAGTCCATGGTGTACCGGTACTCCCCGTCGTCCAGCGCGTCGATCACCCGCCGCACCGCCTCCTCGGCGTTGTCCTGCACGTGCCGCATGTACGCCTGCACCACGTCGAGTCCGAAGTGGCCGATCATCTTGCCGACCTCCTCGACCCCCTTGGCATTCGCCGCGATCTTGGCGCGCAGGTCGGCGAGGTTTGTCTCCGGATTCCGCGACGGGTATTTGGCCCCGGTCAGCAACCCCCGGGTCTCCTCCTCCCGGAACCGCCCGTCCTCGGCCAGCAACCAGTTGTCGAACAGCACCCCCTCCTCGTGCACCTCCGTGCTGTTGGCCGGCATCGATCCCGGAGTGATTCCTCCGATCTCGGCATGATGCCCCCGCGACGCCACAAAGAACAGAATCTCGTCGCCATTCTGGTCGAAAACCGGCGTGATCACCGTGACGTCCGGCAAATGCGTCCCCCCATGATACGGATCATTCACCGCGTATACGTCCCCGCGCCGCATATTGTTCGCCCGCCGCTGAATGACCTCGCGCACGGTCGTCCCCATCGACCCCAGATGCACCGGAATATGCGGCGCATTCGCAATCAAGCTGCCGTCAGGCGCGAACAACGCACACGAAAAGTCCAACCGCTCCCTGATGTTCACCGATTGCGCGGTCGACTCGAGCGCCACCCCCATCTGCTCGGCGATCGACATGAACAAATTGTTGAAGATCTCCAGCAGCACCGGATCGGCCTCGGTCCCCACCGAGGTGTCCTGTTTAGCCACCACCCGCTCCAACACCAGGTGCGCGCCCTCCGCCATCCGCGCCGCCCACCCCAGATCCACGACCGTCGTGGCATTCGCCTCGGCAATGATCGCCGGCCCCTCCACCCGCTGCCCGGCGCTCATCGACTCCCGCTGAAACAGCGGCGCATCCCGCCATTCCCCACCAGCCCACAGCCGAACCGCCGCCACCGGCCCACTTGTCCCCGTCTTGGCGGCGGTGATGGTCAGGTCGGGCTGCTCGGTGCGGCCGGTCGCCTCGACGGAGACCGCTTCCATGATGAGCGGGCGATCCATCAGGAACGAGTAGGTCTTGCGGTAGCTCGTCTCGAACGCGGCGGCCATCGTGGCGGGGTCGGTCAGCTCGACGGGAATCGCGGTGTCGGTGCCGTCGTAGCGGAGGTGGGCGCGGCGGATCACGTCGATGCGTTCCGCGGCGACGTCCTCGTCGAGGAGCTCGGTGCGGGCGGCGGACTCGAGGGCGTCGGCGACCTCGGTGAGGCGGGACATGGTGTCCACGCTGAGCGGGGCCTCGACGGACTGCTCGCGCATGGCGGTGGTGTCGGCCAGGCCGATGCCGAGGGCGGACAGGACACCGGCCATGGGCGGCACCAGCACGGTGCGGATGCCGAGGGAGTCGGCGACCGCGCAGGCGTGCTGGCCACCGGCGCCGCCGAACGTGGTCAGCGCGTAGCGGGTGACGTCGTGTCCTTTTTGGACGGAGATGCGCTTGACCGCGTTGGCCATGTTGGCCACGGCGATCTGCAGGTAGCCCTCGGCGACCTGCTCAGGGGTGCGGTCGTCGCCGGTCGAGGCGCGGATCTCGGTGGCCAGCTCGGCGAAGCGGCGGCGCACGAGGCCGGCGTCCAGCGGCTCGTCACCGGATGGGCCGAACACCGCGGGGAAGTAACCGGGCTGGATCCGGCCGAGCATGACGTTGGCGTCGGTCACCGTCAACGAGCCGCCGCCGCGATAGCAGGCCGGCCCCGGGTTCGCGCCGGCGGAGTCCGGGCCCACCCGGTACCGGCTGCCGTCGAAGTGCAGGATCGAGCCGCCACCCGCGGCCACCGTGTGGATGTCGAGCATCGGCGCGCGCAGCCGCACCCCGGCGACCTGGGTGTGGAACACCCGCTCGTACTCCCCGGCGAAGTGCGAAACGTCGGTGGACGTGCCACCCATGTCGAAGCCGATCACCTGGGAGAACCCGGCGAGTTGCGACATCCGCGCCATGCCGACGATGCCACCGGCCGGCCCGGAGAGGATGGCGTCCTTGCCGCGGAAGTGCCCGGCCTCGGCCAGCCCGCCGTTGGACTGCATGAACATCAGCCGCACCCCGCGCAGCGACGCGGCCACCGCGTCCACATACCGTTGCAGCACCGGCGACAGGTACGCGTCGACCACCGTGGTGTCCCCGCGCGGCACCAGCTTCATCAGCGGGCTGACCTCACTGGACAGCGACACCTGCGGGAAGCCGATCTGCTCGGCCAACTTCCCGATCGCCTGCTCGTGCCCTGGGTGCAGGTGGCTGTGCAGGCACACCACGGCGAGCGCCCGGATGCCGTCGTCATACGCCTTACGCAGGTCGCCGGCCAGCGCGTCGAGGTCGGGCGCGCGCAGCACGGTGCCGTCCGCCTCGATCCGCTCGTCGACCTCGATCACCCGCTCGTACAGCAGCTCCGGCAGGACGATCTCCCGGTCGAAGATCCGCGGCCGGTTCTGGTACCCGATCCGCAGCGCGTCCCCGAACCCTCGGGTGATCACCAGGGCGGTGCGCTCGCCCTTGCGCTCCAGCAGCGCGTTGGTGGCCACGGTGGTCCCCATGCGAACCGCTTCGATGGTCTCGGGCGCGGGCCGCTCGCCGGCCAGCAGCTCGCGGAGGCCGGCCACGGCCGCGTCGGCGTACCGCGCCGGGTTGTCGGACAGCAGCTTGTGCGTGACCAGCCCGCCGTCCGGTCGCCTGGCCACGATGTCGGTGAACG
The DNA here is from genome assembly GCF_036002505.1 of Actinophytocola sp. Lineage (GTDB taxonomy): Bacteria > Actinomycetota > Actinomycetes > Mycobacteriales > Pseudonocardiaceae > DASYTH01. The sequence goes on from NZ_DASYTH010000228.1 coordinate 3,987, forward strand.
TGCCCCCCCGGTCAACCCAGAACTGCCACCGCCGACCCGCCACAGCCACTCCCGTCCCATCGCCCTTTCGTCCTACAATCCCACCCTACCGCACCTCTTGTAGGATCGTTCAACAATCCTCCGGGCCCTTCAGTGGTCGGGCCGGCCAAGCCGCGCCTGGCGCACCGCGCGGTACCCGAGTACGGCACCGAGCGCGGCCAGCAACACCCATCCCGGCCAGTGACGTGCCGGTCCGGGCTGGCCGGCTGCGCCCACAGCCGCCGGACGAGTGCTGGGTGGCTGTGTGGCCGACTGTTCGTAGGCCTCGTCGAGGATCGTGCAGAACCGCCGCGCCCGCCGTCCCGGATAGTTCTCCCGCCAGAACTGCCGAGCCACCCGCCAGTAGTGCCGGCCGGGTGCGCTGGTGAACACGCTCACCGCGGTCGACCTCAACCGGTCACCGGTCAGTTCGCCGATCTGATACGACGAGTACCAGTGTGAGACCACAAGGTTGATGTAGGCGTACTGGCGCTCGGCGTCAGTGCTCTCGGTCAGGTACGGCCCCCAGCAGTCCATGAACAGCGGATCGTCCATCGCCATCCGCAGGAGGTCGTTGTGCAGCATGCGCTGTGCGTTCTGCCGGTTCGCTCGTGCGTCACGGATCTGAATGGCGACGGAGATCGTGACACCGACCAGCGCGACGGCCGCGACGACGGCGGACACCGCGCCGTAGGTCTGACCGATGTTGCTGAGGCGGACCCAGTCGGTGTCGGCGCCGATGTCGAGCGCCCGCAGAGCCCACGGGGATACCGCGACCAGCCCCACGGCCACGAGCACCAGCAGCGGTACCACGATCATGGATAAGAATCTAGCCACGAACGTGCTCGACGGCCGCCGTACGGACATGCTCCGCACCGGGTTCAGCTCAATGTGTCGGATGTGCCGCCAAGTTACCAGGCGGAGGCAGCGGAGCGATCTCCCGAGCAAAGAAGGTGTCGAGGTCCTCGCCGCACCCGAACAGCTCATGGACGTCGCGGATGCATCCGGCGATCAGTACCGGGTCGGTGAACTTGCGGGCGCCGCAGAGGACGCCGGAATCGTCATACCGGATCTCGTACATTGCCAGATCACCCATGAAGATCAGCTCAGGGGTGATCTGATGCCGTTCGAACGGGGCCAGTGCCTCCGGCGTCACGATCCGGATGATCTCCCCGTATTCTGCGCGAAGCTTCAACGAGTGAAGTTCCCAGTGCAGGTACGGCGTGACCGGAAGGTCCACGACGCGAACCCGGTGTGACACGATTCCCCGCCGCTTGTCCTCGGCGAACTCAGCGGCCACGGTCGGCCGGTTTCTCTGCAGCATCGTCAAGGCCACATTCCAAAGGCCCGCGTTGAACGCATCCCAGCTCGGGTGGCCCGGCTGCCGAAAACTCTGTAGCCTTTCAAGTTTGTCGAATCTGGAGATGCGATCCCAGTATCTGTCGACATCTTCGAGGTAGTCGCGAGTGCTGGCGAACAATTCGCCAGGCGCGTCCCGCACCCGATCAAGCATCCGGAATGTCCTTCTTGGCGGCCATGATCGTGGCCCGTGGGATGACGACCAGGCGCTCATCGCCGACGACCGTCACCCCGTGCGGCAGGCGGTCGACGTAGTCCGGCGTGAGATCACGACCGATCACCGCCACGTCACCGTTGGAGAGTTCCCAGATATCCGGGCACCCGGTCTTGCCGTCGGTACCGTCCAGCTCTGTTGGTGATTTCCCGAGACGCCGGGCGAATGTCGCGTGTGGATCGGCTTCCCATTTACGAACCACGTTTCCCTTGGCCACAGCCCGCTCCCTCAACCCGCCTGCGACTGCCACCAGTATCGCCGTCGCCACCGCTTGCCTGCAAGCCTTTCCTCAGATCGTCGCTGGCGACGCCCCCGTTGTCCGGGAACACGTTACACGCGCGCCGGGTCTGTCAAATGGTCGTGCAGCCCTATCGGGCGAGGTTGCCAACGTGTGGGTGATAAACGTTGCCGTTCGGCGGCCGAAGGTGGGCAATCGGTGTGTCGATGTACGCCAAGAGGCGTACCCCGATCGAGTGGATCGTCGTGAATGTTGTACCGCCCTCTCCGGGAATTGTCAACATTCGTGCCAGCCATTTGACCGGCCGATGGGACAACCTAATGAGAACGCCGGAGCTCGACGTGGGGGTTACGTCGCATTCAGGTGGAGGGCGAGCCGTGGGCAGAGCCTGGCGGCCTGCCGTGCGGGTGCCTCGAGCTCTCCTGGCACGGTGGAATCCGTGCGCGGCAACGGATATCCCCAGCGGTCCCGGTCGAGCAGCTCGGGCAGCAGTTCCGTGCAGAGCCCGTGGCCGCGGCAGGCCGTCCAGTCGATGTGCATGCGGGTGCTCACCGCGGGTCACCTGCTGAGCACCGGCCGGTCAGGTGCAGGCGCACCTCGGCGTCGAACGTGTCCAGGGCGCTGCGTACCAGGCGAGCCGAGCCGTCCGGGTGGTGGCAGGCGCCGCGGACCACGGTGGACAACTCGTGGAGGCCGGCGACCGAGCCGGGGCCGCCGCGGCCCTGCGCCAGGTCGTCGAACAGGGCGGCCATCGCGGGCAGCCCGTTGCGGCACGGCCCGCACTGCCGGGCGCTCTGCGCGGCCAGGTACCGCACGATGGTGGCGGTTTCCCTGAGCCCACAACGAGAACGGGGGAGGGCGAGCACCACGCCGGCGCCGGGTGAGCCGCCGAGCGGGGCGAGCGCTGCCCGGGACAGCGGGGTGTGGCCGAGGGCGCCGTACGGCAGCCAGGTTCCGTGGTACCCGCCGATCAGTGTTGCCTGTGCCGGTTCGGTCGCGCCGCCGGCGAGCTCGAGCAGCGCGGAAATCGGGATGCCGATCGGAACCTCGTACACGCCGGGCCGGGCCACCGGGCCGCCGACCGTGGCCAGGAACGTGCCCGGCTCTTCGGCCGTACCCAACCGGCGGAACCAGTCCGGGCCGTTGCGGGCGATCTGGCCGAGGTGCGCCAGGGTCTCCACGTTCTGCACCAGTGTCGCCCGGCCATTTAGTCCTGAGTGGACGATCAGTCTCCGTTTGTCGAACGGCAGCGCGCGGCGGCCGGAGATCTTGGCGATCACCGCGGACTCCTCGCCGGCGATGAAGGTCCGGTCCGCCTCCACCACCCGAACCGGATAGCGGTCCCACCGCTTGGCCGCGCGCTCGGCGAGCACGGCCCGGGCGCTGTCCGCGGCCGGACCCGGCTTCACGTAGAGGTAAACAGCCGTGGCGCCAACGGTTTCCGCAATCAGTTGCAGTCCGTCGAGCACCAGGTGCGGGGCGCGGGTGAGCAGCGCCGCGTCCTTGGTGGACGCCGGTTCGCCCTCGGCACCGTTGGCGATCACGACTGGTTTCTCGGCGGTGGCCAGGGCGGCGAGCTTGCGCCAGGTGGGGAACCCGGCGCCGCCGCGTCCGGTGAGGCCCGCGGCCTGCACGTCGCCGATGAGTTTCCCCGTACCCTTACGCCACGGCACCGGCCCGGAGATCGCGTGATGCTGGTCGAGATCAGCGGCCGCCGCGCTGAGCAGCCGTGAAATCCTTGTGTTCGAAGGGCTTTCCTCGATGATGGTCATACCGGAACCTCCCGGCTACGGCCGGCGAACCGCCACGTGGCGGCGCCGGCGACGACGATGAAGCAGGTCACGGCCAGCGCGCGCAGCCAGGCCTGGCCGGCGTCCGAGCCGGCACCCAGCACGTGCAGCAGGGCGAGCGGCCAGGATGCGTAGGCGAACCAGTGCACCGCGCGCCAGCCGCGCAGCCCGATCCTGGTGCGCAGCATGCTGGTCACCACGATGGCCAGCAGCAGGTCGAACGCCGCCGCACCCAATCCGATCCACAGTGGACGATAGATGGACGTGAACGGCACCACCAGATCCGCGAGCTTCAGCTGCGCATACGGATCGAACAGCAGCGTGCTCACGTGCACGACGAGCAGCACGGTCGCGATCAGCCCGGCGTTCCGGTGCACCACGGCCACCGCGAACCGCGGCACCCCGGCCACCGTCCGCCCGGACCAGGTGAGCACCCCGGCCGCGACCGCCGCGGTGAGCAGCAGCAACGCCATCACCCCGGTGCCGCGTCCCAGGTACCACAAGGCATCCGTACTCATTCCGGCCAGCCGCCCAACGTGACGACCTCGCCGTCCGCCCGCACCAGCCGGGCCGGTTGGCCTATCGACCGCAGCCACGCCGGTGCGTCGACCCCGCGTACCAGCGCCGCGGTCGTCGCGGTGTTCGCGGCCACACACGTCGGCGCCACCACGGTGACACTGCGCCACACCGGATCCGCCGGCCACCCGGTCCGCGGGTTCAGAATGTGGTGCAGCGTAAGGCCGTTACGCCGCCAGGTCCGGCTCCGCGTGCTCGACGTGGCCATTGCCGTCCCCGCCGGAATCGCCACCGTGCACGACGGATCGTCCGGCTGGTCCCGCACCAGCACCCGCCAGCCACCCTCCGGCGCCTCGCCCGCGGTCGCGATGTCCCCACCCAAACTCACCAGCACCCCGACGTGCAGGTACGCATTGATCAGCCGAGCGCACCGGTCCGCCGCGAACGCCTTCGCGGTCGCCCCGAGGTCCAGCTCGACTCCCTCGGGAACCGTCAACTCCCGGCGGTCAAGCCGAACCCGCTGCCACCCCGGTACCCGAACCCGCACCGGCAGACCATCCACATCGGACAGATCATGGTCGTACCCCAGTTCCACCAGCGCGCTGCCCACCGTCGGGTCGACGTCGCCCTGGGTCTCCTCGGCCGCCTCGAGCGCCGTCCGCACCAGATCGGCCAGCAGCGGGCTCACCCGAGTCGTCCGCCCGGTGCACGCCCGCAGTTCCGAATTCGTCCGAAACCGGCTACACGCAAGGTCAATCGCGTTGAGCTGAGCCTCGGCCAACGCCCGCGCCTCGGCCAGCGCATCGCCGTCGGTCACCACGATGCGCGCGATGGTGGTCCACACCTCCCATTCCGCGGCGGCCACGGTGCCGGTCGCCATCACGACCCACCCGACTGCGCGTGCGTCTGTCCGCTGCTGCCGGACACCCCGCTCGACGAGCTCGAACTATCCGAAGTGGACTGATCGCTCGAACTGCTCGTACTGCTGCTCTGCGTGGTTGCCGCACTCTCCTGCGCATGCGTGATCGCGATCACCGCCGCGGTTCCCCCGACCGCGGTCGCCGCCAGCACCGCGGTGATCAACCCCGCGGACCGCGCTCCGCGCTCTCGTGCGTTCATGGCATCTCCTCAGCTCATCGCCGGTCGATGCCAACCCTCCGCCCGAAGTCTGTGAGCCTCCTGTGCAGTCGCACCGGGCCACCTGTGAGCGGATCGGAGTGCGGTGAAGGGGGCCTTCCTCACGTCCAGCGCGAGGAAGGCC
>NZ_DASYTH010000229.1:0-19847 GCF_036002505.1 Actinophytocola sp.
CAAGCAGACCACGGACTTCCGCGACGTCTACGCCACCCTGCTGGACAACGTGCTCGGCACCGACGCCGGCCGGGTGCTGCCGGGCCACTCCGGCCGGATCCCGAACCTGCTCTAGTCCACATGCAACACGACCTTGCCGCCAATCTTCCGCAGCAGCAAGGCATCCAGCGCCGGCCCCGGGTCACGCCAGGACGCTCCAGCTCGACCTGCCCGTCGAGTTCCCCCTCGGCGACCAGCGTGGCCAGGCGCTCCAGGTCGTCGGCAGGCCGGTGGGCCGCCAGCTCGTCAGTCAGGTTCAACGTGTGGATCCGCGCACCGGGCGACCGGTCGAACCGTGCGGCCCGGAACGTCACCGTCTCATCGGGACTCCCCGTCGCGATGTTGACCACGATCCCCCACGCGGCGAGATGCTCGACGGCCTGCCCGAAAACCGTGCCGCCGACCCCGTCGATGATCAGGTCGTAGTCGCCGTCGAACGCCTCGGCCACCTCCCGCGCACCGAGCCGCCGCAGCAGGTCACCGGCGGCGGCAGCGTCGCGGACCAGCGCGGACACCCGCGCGCCGGCCACCCGGGCGAGCTGCACCGCGAACCGGCCGACGCCCCCGGTCGCGCCGGTGACCAGAACCCGTTTGCCCAGCACCAGCCCGCCGACCGCGAGCGACCGCAGCGCCGTCAGCCCGGCCGTGGGCAGCGTGGCGGCCTGCGCGTCGGGCACCTCGCCCAAGTTCCCAACCTGCTCTGACACATGTCTGATGGATAGTCGCGGAAAGCCTCACGCCGACCAACAGAACCTCAGGGGACCGTGACGGCACCCAGCCACAATCCACCACGCGACCGCAGCGTTCCCTGGAACGCAACCACCGCTTCAAATCCCCGGAGAGGCGGGCTGGTGCACCCGCACCACGGCCTGATCCGGCAGCGGGTTCGGCTCGGCGACCTCGGAAAGCACCACGTGCGGCGGGGTCGCGCTGGTCGTCAGGGCGAGCACGTCAGCGGACCACCTGGCCGTACATCTCGCCGAGCGGGTCGGCGATCAGCTCGATCCGCGCACCGTCCGGATCCGTGAAGTACGCGGAAACCTCGCTGTGCACCTCGTGCGGGATGCCTTCGGCTTCGAGCCGGCCCTTCAGCTCGCGCCAGCGCTCCGGCTCGACGGAGATCGCGACATGGTGCAGACCACCGAGCACCTCGGCGTAGGGCCCGAGATCCAACCCGGGAAAGTCGAAGAATGCCAGCAGGTTCCCGTTGCCGATGTCGAAGAAGAAGTGCGAAGACCCGGCGTAGTCCCGGTTCTCGAGCAGCTCGGTCAGCGGGAAGCCCAGCACTCCTTGGTAGAACCGGATCGTCCGCTCCACGTCGCCGCTGATCAGGGCGGTGTGGTGCAACCCGCGCCCGCTGGACGGCCCGCGCTCCCCCGCCGGTCGCAGGTGCGCCGCCCGAATCCGCTCCCGCTCGCCGGCGAGCGTGTCACCATCCATGCCGAGCACGGTACTTCACCGGGCGGCCTCCAGCCGGGCGCGTCACGCTGAGTGGGGCAGGCTTGACCATTCGTGACATCGGTGCAATAGTCCTGAGCACACCCAACTTCAACTGTTGGCAATCCCCCCAAACTTGTCGAAGCGCTTCGATGTGCGCCTTCGTCGAAGCGCTTCGACAACTTCCTGTAATGACCGTGCAACGACGCCCGGAAGGAAAACCCATGCGGAACCCAGTGCGCTCACTCATCACAGCAGTGGCCGTCGCGGTCACCGCTGTCACCGCCGCCGTCCCTGCCCAAGCGGCCGTATGGTCCTCAACGGACAAGTTCGGGTCGTGGTCGAACGGCGGCTACACCGTGCGCAACGACGTGTGGGGCAGCGGCGCCGGACCGCAGACGATCTGGGCGAACTCGTTCAGCAACTGGGGCGTCTGGGCCAATCACCCGAACACCGGCGGAGTCAAGTCGTACCCGCACTCGGCCAGGAACGTCGGCCGGAACCTCAGTGCGCTGCGCAGTGTCACCAGCAACTTCAACGTCACCAGGCCGGGCAGCGGCGCCTACGCGACGGCGTACGACATCTGGGCGAGCAACAACGCCTTCGAGATCATGCTGTGGATGAACAAGCAGGGTGCCGTCGGCCCCATCGGCTCGAAGCAGGCCACCGCGACGGTCGGCGGGCACACCTGGGACGTCTACCGGGGAAGCAACGGCGCCAACGCCGTGTTCTCCTTCCTGCGCACCAGCAACACCAACTCCGGGTCGGTGGATGTGCTCGCCGTGCTGAACTGGATCAGGAGCCGGGGATGGTTCGGTGACGTCACCCTCGGCGAGGTGCAGTTCGGTTTCGAGATCACCTCATCGAGCGGCGGTCTCAACTTCATCAGCAACAGCTACTCCGTGTCCTTCTCCTGACCTCCGGCGAGCCGGCCGAGTGGCCGGGCCGTGCGGCAGTCCCGCATGGACGGTCCAATCATGTCCTCTGGTTTCCACCTCGAATTAGTGTCGAAGCGCTTCGACACTAATTCGACCTTCTCACATCGACGTCTTACTGGAGGTATTCCGTGGAGACGAGTCGTCGTCGTTTCCTGACCATCGGCGCGGCCGGGCTCTCCGCCATCGGTGGAGTCGGTGCGGCGCCGGCCGCGGCCACACCACCCGTCCCGGCCACCGAGATCATCCACTTGACCGGAACCGACGCCGATCACACCGTTGACTGGGAGTTCCTGTGCACGAGCGGACGCCGGGCCGGGGTGTGGGGCACCATCCCCACCCCGTCGAACTGGGAATGCCAGGGCTTCGGCACGTACAACTACGGCTTCAACCTGGTTCCGGAGGAGCAGGGCCGGTACCGGCACACGTTCACGCCGCCGGCGGAATGGGCGGCCCGGAAGGTGTTCCTCGTCTTCGAGGGCGCCATGACCGACACCGAGGTCTGGGTCAACGGCATCGCCGCGGGTCCCCGCCATCAGGGCGGCTTCTACCGGTTCCGGTACGACGTGACCGCCCTCCTCCAGCTCGGCCGGCCCAACCTGCTCGAGGTCACGGTCAGCCGGGAGTCCACCGACAACTCGGTCAACGACGCCGAACGCCGGGGTGACTACTGGAACTTCAGCGGCATCTTCCGGCCGGTGTCGCTGCAGGCGTTCCCGGCGGCCCACATCGACCGGATCGCGATCGACGCGCGGGCCACCGGAACGTTCGCGGCCGACGTCCACCTGGCCGGAATGGCCGCCGCCGGTCGCCTGGTGGGGCAGGTCAGACTGCTGGACGGCACGACCGTCGGCGCGACGTTCTCGGTGCCGGTCGCGGCCGGAACCACCATGGCCACGCTGAGCACGACCGTCGCGGCGCCCCGGCTGTGGACGGCCGAGACGCCGCACCTGTACCGGGTGGACGTTCATCTGGCCGATGACTCCGGCACCGCGCTGCACGGCGTCTCCGAGCGGTTCGGTTTCCGCACCGTCGAGGTGCGCACCGGAGACGGCGTGTACCTGAACGGCAGCAGGATCATCCTGAAGGGCTCGAACCGGCACACGTTCTGGCCCACCCTGGGCCGCGCGTCGAGCCCGCGCCTGGCGCGGCAGGACGTCCTGCTGATGAAGGAGATGAACATGAACGCCGTGCGGATGTCGCACTATCCGCCGGACACGTTCTTCCTCGACCTCTGCGACGAGTTGGGCCTCTACGTGCTGGACGAGCTCGGCGGCTGGCAGAAGCCCTACAGCGAGGCCGCCGGGGCGCCGCTGGTGGCCTCGATGGTCACCCGCGACGCCAACCATCCGTCCATCCTGTTCTGGGACAACGGCAACGAGGGCGGCTGGAACACCGCCCTGGACAGCCACTTCGCCCGGTACGACCCGCAGGGGCGGGCCGTCCTGCACCCGTGGGCCACGTTCAGCGGCATCAACACCGACCACTACGAGACCTACGAGAGCACCAAGGCGATCCTGGCCGGGCCGACCATCTTCATGACGACGGAGTTCCTGCACGGTCTGTACGACGGCGGCGCGGGCGCCGCGCTCAACGACTACTGGAAGTTGATGGGCACCGCGCCGCGCTCGGCGGGCGGATTCCTGTGGGCCTTCGTCGACGAGGGCGTCGCCCGGGACGACCGGGGTGGAGCCATCGACACGGCCGGCAACCTGGCGCCCGACGGCATCCTCGGCCCGTTCCGGGAAAAGGAAGCCAGTTTCTTCACCATCAAGGACATCTGGTCGCCGGTCCAGCTCGCCGACCCGGACTACTACCAGACGACCTTTCCCGCGAACTTCCCCGGCACGGTCGAAGTCGTCAACCGGTATGACTTCACCAATCTCGCCAGGTGCGCGTTCACCTGGCAATTGCTGACATTCGCCGCGCCCGGCGACGCCGGCACCGCGCCGAGGACCATCGCGCGGGGCACCGCGGCCAGCCCCGACGCCGGCCCTGGTGCCACCGGTGCGGTGCGGCTCGGCCTGCCCGGCAACTGGACCAGGGCCGACGCGCTGCGGCTGACCGCCATGGACCCGACCGGCCGGGAGATCAACACCTGGGTGTGGACGATCAGGAAGGCCGCTGGTCACGCCGCCAGGCTGGGCGTACCGGGACATGGCAGGGTCACCGCCACCGAGACGGCCACCGGCGTGACCATGGCCGCCGCCGGTACTCGGATCACGATCAGCAAGAGCACCGGCCTGCTGACCGAGGTGACCCGGGACGGCATGCCGGTGTCGCTGGCCGACGGTCCCACCCTGGCCGCCGGCACGGCCAGCTTCACCGGTCTCACCCACTTCCGTGACCGCACCGGACACGTCGTGCAGGCCACGTATTCGGGAGACCTCAGATCCGTACGGTGGCGTATGGATTCAAACGGCTGGCTGCAGCTGAGCTACCACTACCACCGCACCGGCGACCACGACTTCCTCGGCGTCAACTTCACCTACCCCGAGGCGGCGGTACGCGGGCTCACCTGGCTCGGCGACGGGCCGCACCGCGTGTACAAGAACCGCGGGCGCGGCGTCCACCCCGGAGTCTGGACCAAGACCTACAACGACACCGCCACCGGCGCCGCCGGCTGGCAGTACCCCGAGTTCAAGGGCTACCACGCCAACACCTACTGGGCGGCCCTGAAAACGGCAGAGGGAACCATCACCATCGTCGCCGCCGAAGAGAACCTCTTCCTCCGCCTGTTCACCCCCGCGGTCGGACCCAACCCGATGAGCGCCACCGTGCCCTACCCGGCCGGCGACATCTCGTTGCTCGACGCGATCCCGGCCATGGGCAACAAGTTCCAACCCGCTACCCAACTGGGTCCCGAAAGCCAACCAGCCATCGCCACCGGCGACTACCGGCGCACCGTCTACATCCGCTTCAGCGCCTGAATCGTTGAGTGTGCGCCAGGTCCAGTCGCGGCACAGGTTCGGCACAGGTTGTGCCGGGTCTGCGCACAGGGTCGGTTCCTACGGTCGCAGGCCACGGAACCCGACGACGCGATGAGGAGCACGAACGCATTCCGACGACGAAGGGGCGGCCGGATCCTCGGCCGCCGGCAGGCGCTCACGATTCTCGGCATGTCCGGGCTGGCGCTGACCCTGGCCGGCACCGGGACAGCGGCCGCGGATTCCACTGTGGACTGTGTGGCTAAGCCGGAGATGACCGAGGGCCCGTACTTCGTGGACGAAGGGCTCAACCGCTCGGACATCCGCACCGACCCGACCGACGGCTCGGTGGTCGCCGGCACCGCGCTGATGCTGACCCTGCGCGTGCTGCGGGTCGACGACGGCTGCAAGGCGATCAAGGACGCGATCGTGGACATCTGGCACTGCGACGCGCTGGGCGTCTACTCCGACATCGCCGCGGAGGGCACCAGCGGGAAGAAGTTCCTCCGCGGCTACCAGGAGACCAACGGCGCCGGGAAGGCCGGGTTCGGCACCATCCTGCCCGGCTGGTACCGGGCCGGACCGTGCACATCCACGTGAAGATCCGCACCACGGGCACGGACGGCAACCCGTACGAGTTCACCTCGCAGCTCTATTTCACCGAGGAGTTCAAGACCGCCTACCTGGCCACGGATCCGTACGCGGCCAAGGGAACGCCGGACACCACCAACGCGACGCCGTTCGATGCGATGAATGCCTCATTCAGTGCACTGAGCGCGGTGAATGACGCATTCATCGCACTCCACCCCGCCGACCGGCGCCCCACCACCACAGTCCGGCACTCTCCTAGATGCGCCTCAGAGCAGGTCGCGGAGCACGGTTTCGGTTTTCGTGGTGGCGTCGTCGATGTGCAGGGCGCGGTGCTCGATGTCGGCGGTGAGCAGGTCACGGTAGGCGGGCGCTTCGGCGAAGGGGACTTTGAGGGACAGTTCCAGGAAGGTGCGGTCGCCGGAGTAGGTCCACTGCTCGGCGCGCAGGTCGGCGGAGCCGGGCCAGGTCAGGCCGGACCAGCGTAGGGCGGTGATCGGGCCGGCGAGGTGGAGGCCGCGGAACGGGTGGCCGAGGTCGGGGCCGCAGCACTTCAGGAAATCCAGCTGCTCGTCGGTGCAGGCCTGCTTGGGTTTGCGGTCGCCGGAGACCACTTCGGCGAGGTCGTCCGGTTCGATGTCGGCGACCACGCTGGCGGCGAGGACGGGCTTGCGGGCCCAGTCGTACTCGACCCGGTATTCGTCGGTGTGCTCGGTGCCGGGCAGCCAGCGGCCGGTCAGCCGGTCGGGCGGGGCCGGGCGCAGCTTCAGGGTGGTGTCGCCGGTGTCGTCGCCGTGGCCGCGCAGGCGCAGCACCACTCCGGCGTCGAACAGGCGCAGGCCGGTTCCGGCGCGCTCGTCGAGGAAGTGAATGGTCCGCCGGTCGGCCGTGGCGCGGTCGAGATCGTACGAGGAGACCGCGGCCGCCACGTCGGCGCCGGCGAACGTGAACTTGATCTCCGCCTGGTGTTCACCCATCCCCCATCCAAGGCGGGAACACGGCCGGCGCGGTAGAGGCGCAAGGCCTGTTAACGCAATTTGCACAAACGATCAAGTGTCGTAACGTGATCGACCAGATACTTGCGGTATTCGTTAGGCTGCCTAGAGATCCATCTGAAGGGGCCTCCATGCCGGATGACGCGTTGCACGACAACTACGGGCCGGAGGCCCGCTACGCGGTCGCGCGCGAGGCCGAGCTGCCGACCACGGCGTGGGAGCGCGAGGTGGCCCGCGGGCTGGAGCTCGGCCTGCCCGGCGCGGACTCCATCGTGGACAAGCGGATCCCCACGTTCTCCCGCGGCGAGCTGCCGCACTTCGCCGGCATCAACACGTTCCTCAAGGCGCCCTACGTGGAGGACGTGCGGCGCTGCGGCGAGTACGACGTCGCCGTGCTCGGCGCCCCGTTCGACGGCGGCACCACCTACCGCTCGGGCACCCGGTTCGGCCCGCAGGGCATCCGGAAGATCTCCGCGCTCTACGGCTCGTACAGCTTCGAGCTCGGCGTGGACCTCCGCGAGTCGATCACCATTGCCGACCTCGGCGACGTGTTCACCATTCCGGGCAACATCGAGAAGACGTTCGACCAGATCACCAAGGCGGTCGGCCACGTCTACGCCTCCGGCGCGTTCCCGGTTGTGCTCGGCGGCGACCATTCCATCGGCTACCCCACGGTGCGGGGCGTCTCCGAGCATCTGCAAGGAAACCTCGGGATCATCCATTTCGACCGGCACGTGGACACCCAGGAGACCGACCTCGACGAGCGGATGCACACCACGCCCTGGTTCCACGCCACCGACATTCCCAACGTGCCGCCGAAGAACCTGGTGCAGATCGGGATCGGCGGCTGGCAGGCGCCGCGGCCGGGCGTCAAGGTCGGCCGGGAGCGCGGCACGACGATCATGACCGTCACCGACTGCGTGGAGATGGGCATCGAGGCCGCCGCCGCCAGGGCCATCGAGGTGGCCTGGGACGGCGCCGAGGCGGTGTGGCTGTCGTTCGACGTGGACTGCCTGGACGCCGCGTTCGTGCCGGGCACCGGCTGGCCGGAGCCGGGCGGCTTCCTGCCCCGCGAGGTGCTCAAGTTCATCCAGCTCGTGGCCGAGCGCCCGCTGGCCGGCATCGAGGTCGTCGAGTGCTCACCCCCCTATGACAACGCCGAGATCACGTCGCTGATCGCCACCCGGGTCATCTGCGACACGCTCGGCTGCCTGGTCCGTGCCGGGCACCTGCCCCAACGACGTGGCGCCACCTAAGTCCCTTCGACTCCACCGGAGGCGCCGTGATCGTCCGTCCCGCCCGCCTGCTGACCGCGTTCGTGTGCGCCGTTCTCGTCGCCGCCTGCTCGAGCCCGGCCACGTCGTCCGACCCGAAGATCACCGTGGGGTTCAGCGCCTGGCCGGGCTGGTTCCCGCTGCAGGTGGCGCAGGAGAAGGGCCTGTTCGCCAAGAACGGCGTCACCGTCGAGCTGAAGTACTTCGACAGCTACACCGACAGCCTCAACGCCCTGTCCACCGGCGCGATCGACGCCAACAGCCAGACCCTCAACGACACCCTGGCCTCGGTGAGCGGCGGCGCGGCCGAGACCATCGTGCTGGTCAACGACAACTCCACCGGCAACGACCAGATCATCGCCCGGGAGGGGATCACCGGCGTCGCCGACCTGAAGGGCAAGAAGATCGCGGTCGAGCAGGGCACCGTCGACCACTACCTGCTGTTGCTGGCGCTGGCCGAGGCCAAGCTCGGGCCGGGAGACATCGAGCTGGTGCCGCTGGCCACCGACGCCGCGGCGGCCGCGTTCGCCGGCGGCCAGGTGGACGCCGTCGGCGCGTTCGCCCCGTTCACCACGACCGCGTTGCAGCGCAAGGGAAGCCGGGCGGTGGCCACGTCCAAGGACTTCCCCGGCGCGATCCCGGACCACCTCGTGGTCAAGCCGTCGCTGGTCAAAGACCGGGCGAAGGACGTGCAGGCGCTGGTGAACACCTGGTTCGAGACGCTCAAGTGGATTCGCGACAACAAGGACGAGGCGGTCGCGATCATGGCGAAGCGGGCCGGGGTCAGCGTCGAGGACTACCAGTCCTACGATGCCGGGACCACGATCTTCACCCGGGCGCAGAACCTCGAGGCGTTCACCCCGGGCAGCACGCCGGCGCACCTCGACTTCCAGACAGCCAAGATCATCGAGTTCATCACGGGCACCGGGCTGGCCAAGGACAAACCCAGGCTGGACGGACTGTTCGACGACCGGTTCGTGAAGGCGGCGCCGGAGTGAGCCCGCTCGCCAACCATGTGACCGAGCGGGCGGCCGGCGAGCTGCGCACCCGGCGGGAGAACTGGCGGCCGCTGCCCCGGCGCCGCCCGCCCCGGCGGGTGCCCGCGGTGCTCGCGATCCGGGCGCCGATCCCGAAACCCTGGCGCTGGACGCTGATCGTGCTCTCGCTGGCCATCCCGCTGGTGGTCTGGACCGCGCTGAGCGCGTCCGGCGCGGTGTCGCCGACGTTCCTGCCGTCGCCGCGGGCGGTGCTCGCCACCGGCCTCGAGATGGCGCGGACCGGCGAGCTGTTCACCGACCTGTGGGCGACCCTGCGCCGGATCCTGTACGGATTCGGCATCGCGGTGCTGATCTCGGTGCCGCTGGGCATCGCGATGGGCACGTTCCAGGCCGCGCAGTCGCTGTTCGAGCCGCTGATCGGGCTGGTGCGCTACCTGCCGGCCGTCGCGTTCATCCCGCTGCTGCTGATCTGGCTGGGCACCGACGAGGCGCCGAAGGTCGCGCTTCTGGTGCTGGGCACGGTGTTCTTCAACACGGTGATGACCGCGGACGTGGTGCGCACGGTGCCGCGGGCGATCATCGACGTGTCCTACACCCTGGGTGCCCGGCGCGGTGAGGTGCTGCGCAAGGTGATCGTGCCGTACGCGCTGCCCGGGATCATCGACGCGATCCGGGTCAACGCGGCGGCCGCGTGGAACTTCGTGGTGGTGGCCGAGCTGGTCGCGTCCACCACCGGGCTCGGCCGCCGAATCGTTCAGGCGCAACGGTTCCTGCAGACCAGCAAGATCTTCGCGGTGCTGGTGGTGATCGCGGTGCTGGGCGTGGTGATCGACGTGGCGCTGCGGCTGCTGCGCAATCGGGTCGGGCGGTGGGTCGGATGAGCACCGGGCTGTCGCTTTCCGGTGTGGGCAAAGACTTCCGGGTCCGCGGCCGCACGGTTCGGGCGCTGGACGGGATCGACCTCGTTGCGGCGCCCGGGGATTTCGTGTGCGTGGTGGGCGCGAGCGGGTCCGGCAAGTCGACGCTGCTGTCGCTGGTCGCCGGGCTCATACCGCCGACGTCCGGGGAGATCCAGTTGCACGGCCGGCCGGTGACCGGACCGGGCCCGGACCGGGGGCTGGTGCCGCAGGCCGGCACGCTCTACCCGTGGCGCACGGTGGAGCGCAATGTCGCGTTCGGACTCGAGCTGTTGCCGCTGGACCGGGCCGAGCGGGCCCGCCGGGTTTCCTGGTACCTGGCCGAGACGGGGCTCGCCGGCTTGCGGAAGTCGTTGCCCCGCCAGCTTTCCGGCGGTCAGCAGCAGCGCGTGGCGATCGCCCGGGCGCTGGCCTGCGAGCCCGAGGTGCTGCTGCTCGACGAGCCGTTCGGCGCGCTGGACGTGCAGACCAAGGAGGACATGCAGGTCCTCGTCCGGCAGGTGTGGCAGGACACCGGCACCACCGTGCTGATGGTGACGCACGACGTCGAGGAGGCGGTCTTCCTCGGCCAGCGGGTCATCGTGCTGGCATGTGATCCTGGGCGGATCGCGGCGGAGATCCCGGTCGAGCTGGCCGAAGAGCGGGGTCTGGATGTCAAGCGGAGTGCGGGGTTTCTCGAGTTGCGGGCGTCTGTTGAGGACCTGGTGCGGGCTTACCACGCCCAAGTGCGATGAAGGGGGCCTTCCTCACGCCGGAGGTGAGAAAGGCCCCCTTCATCGCAACTACTCCACGAACCCCGCAGTTTCCAGGCGGATCACGTAGTCGCTGTACATCTTCACCTGCGCGACCTTGTCCGTCGTCGCGATCAGGTTCTTCTGCCGGTACAGGTAGATGATCGGGTTGTCCTCCTGGATCTTCTTGATCACCTTGCCGTACAGCTCGCGGCGCTTCGCCACGTCCTGGCTGGCGCGGGCGTCGGTGAGCCACTGGTCGATCTCGGGGTTGGAGTAGCCGGAGTTGTTCTGCGAGCCCTTGGTCTGGAAGAACCGGGTGATGTTGCCGTCCGCGTCGACCTGGCCGGACCAGCCGATCCGGAACATCTGGAACTTGCCGGCGTCGTTGAGGTCGAGCGCGGCGGCGAACTCGGTCGGCTCCAGCTGGACGTCGAACCCGGCCTCGGCGGTCATCGACTTGATCGCCTCGCCGATCCGGACCGCGTCCGGGTTGTTGATCACCGTCAGGTTGGTCTTCACCGGGGTCGGCACGCCGGCCTCGGCGAGGAGCTTCTTGGCCTCGGCCACGTCATGCTTCGGGCAGGCCTGTGAGGCGTCCGAGGCGAGCGGGCTGATCGCGCTGATCGGGCCGCAGGCCGGGGCGTGCACGCCCCGGAACACGGTGCGGACCAGGGCTTCCCGGTCGATGGCCAGCGAGAACGCCTTGCGCACCCGGGCGTCGGAGGCCATCGGGTTGGCGTACGGCGCGGCGAGCGGCCCGGGGTCCTTGCCGAGCCCGGCGTTGTTCCCGATGTTCACCGTGATGCCCTGGTAGCCGAGGGATTCCGTGGTGATCAGGCGCAGGGTGCTGATGCTCTTGAGCTCGTCGACGTTGATCGGGCTCACGTTGAAGATCACGTCGACGTCGCCCGTGCGCAGGTTGGTGAACCGCGAGTTCGCGTCCGTGATCGTCTTGAAAATGATCTTGTCGAGCTTGACCTTGGCCGCGTCGTAGTAGTTCGGGTCCTTGACCACCTCGATGCGGTCCTGCGCCACCCGGGTGGCGTACTTGAACGGCCCGATGCAGACCGGCGCCGTGGCGAAGTCCCCGCCCTTCGCCAGCGCGGCCGGCGACATGATCATCCCGGCCCGGTCCACGAGCTGGGCGGTGAGCGGCGCGTACGGTGCCGACAGGTGCAGCTCCACGGTCGCCGGGTCGGCCACGGTGACGTCGGTGACCGGGCTGAGCTCGCTGCGCCGGTTCGAGCCCTCCATGGTGCGGTGCCGGTCCAGGGACGTCTTCACCGCGGCCGCGTCCATCGTGGTGCCGTCGGCGAACCGCAACCCGGTGCGGATCTTGATCTTCACGGTCTTGCCGTCCGCGGAGATCTCCGGCAGCGCGGCCGCCAGCAGCGGCACGAACTCGAGCTTCTCGTTGATGTCGTACAGCGCCTGGCACATCGACGAGAACACGATGCGCCCCACCAGTGTCCGAGACACCGTCGGATCGAGCTTGTCCGGCTCGGCGTCCAACGCCAACCGCAGCGTGCCGCCCGCCTTCACCGCCCGGGTGTCCGCCCCGGACGGTTGCTGCGGCTGCTGCCCACCTCCACTATCGATCTTGCCGCAACCGGTCAGCACCAACGCGAAGCCGGCGACCGCGGCGACCAGCCGTGCACCAAGACGAGTCATGACGCCCTCACGTTCCGTCGCAGGAACCTCGAACATACTGCATACAATTTGCAGGGCGCCTCGCTCCGTTGCCCAACCGTGACCCGTCCGATCTAGGCTCCGGCGGTGCCCGCGGCCTCGCTCGGATGGCGTACCGACCTGATGCTGCTGCGCCTGCAGGGAAGCGTCGTCGACGAGTGCGCGGACCACCTCGTGGTGCGGATGCCGCACCATCCCGATCACCACTACCGGTGGGGGAACTGCCTGCTGCTGCATGCCGCGCCGGCGCCCGGGACGGTCGCGGCGTGGATGGACGTGTTCCGCCGGGAGTTCCCGGCGACACCGCGGGCCGGGATCGGGGTGGACGGCATCGCGGGCGCAGCGGGCGACGACGCCGAGGCGCGCGCCGCCGGGCTCGAACCGGTGCGGCGGACCGTGCTCACCGCGAGCGCGTTGCGGCCGCCCGAGCAACCCGCCGCGGCGGCCACGGTTCGCCGGCTGGAGAGCGAGCGGGACTGGGCGTCGGCGGTGGAACTGTGGCTGTCCAACAACGTCGACTACGACGACGAGGCGTACCGCGGGCACGCGGTCGGGAAGGTGGGGCTGTTCCGGGACCTGCACGAGCGCGGGCTCGGCGCCTGGTTCGGCGCGTTCCTGGACGGCCGGCTGGTGTCCGGGCTCGGCGTGTTCAGCGACGGTGCGGGCGTGGCCCGGTTCCAGACCGTGGACACGCATCCGGAGTTCCGCAAGCGGGGGCTGGCGAGCACGCTGCTGTACACGGCGGGGCGGTACGCGCTGCGCGAGCTCGGCGCGCACACGCTGGTCATCGTGACCGACCCGGCGGCCGGCGCGATCCGGATCTACCGCACGCTGGGTTTCGCCGACGCGGAGACCCAGGTGCAGCTGCAGGAACGGCCGGGCTCAAAAATCTTGAACGAAAATTGAACCGAACGGGCCTGGTTTACGTGTGGGCAGGCAACGGCGGGGTCGCATTGAGGGGTGCGGAGTGCGCGGAGTGAACGGGGCGGTGCTGGCCGCCCGCGATGCGGACGTGGAGGCGTTGCTCAGCGCGGGGTCGCGGGCGCTGGAGCTGGACGGGGACCTGGTGGCCAGCCGGAGCTGGTTCGACCATGCGTACCGGGCGGCCGAGCGGGCCGGCGACACCGCGGCGCTGGCCGAGGCGGCGCTGGGGCTGTCCGGGCTGTGGGTGCACGAGCACCGGGCCACGCCGGCGTCGGTGCTGCTCCGGACCCGGTTGGAGCAGGCCCTGGCGGCGGTCACGCCGGGCTCGGAGCTGGCGCTGCGGCTGCGGATCCGGCTGGCCGGGGAGAGCGACTACCGGACCGGCGGGCATGCGGCGATCCTGGCGATGCTCGGCGAGGCCCGGCGCCTCGGCGCGCCGGTGGCCCGGGCGGAGGCGCTTTCCCTTGCGCACCACTGCCTCCTGGGTCCGGAGCACGGCGCGGTGCGGCGGCGGCTGGCCACCGAGCTGATCGGCGAGAGCCACGACACCGGGCGGCGCAGTGACCTGCTGATGGGCGTGCTCTGGCAGGCCGTCGACCTGTTCCTGGCCGGCGAGCCCCATGCCGAGCGCCGGCTGGAAGAGCTGCGCGTGCTGCTGGCCGAGCGTGATCACCTGGCGGTCGGGTTCGTGGCCGCCGCGATCGAGGTGATGCTCGACATCCGGGCCGGCCGGTTCGCCGAGGCCGAGCGGGCGGCGCGGGCGTGCGCGGAGCGTGGGGCGCGGGCCGGGGACATCGACGCGGCCGGATGGTACGGCGCGCAGCTCGTCGCGATCCACTGGTACCAGGGCCGGATCACCGAGCTGCTGCCGATGCTGGACGAGCTGGTGCACTCCCCCACGCTGAGCGCGGTGGACAACGCGTACTTCGCCGCGCTCGCGGTGGCCGCCGCGGCGGACGGGGACCGGCGGCAGGCGGCCGGCACGGTGGCCACGCTCTGCGGCGACGATCTCGGCGAGCTGCCGCGGTCGAGCAGCTGGCTGGTGACCATGCACGGCATCGTGGAGGCGACCTACCTGCTGGACGACGCCGCGACCGCGGCCCGGGCGTACGCGCTGCTCGAACCGTTCGCGGACCTGCCGGTGACGGCGAGCCTGGGCGTCGCCTGCTTCGGCTCGGTGCGGCACGCGCTGGGCACGGCGGCGCTGACCACCGGCGACCTGGACGCGGCGGTGCCGCACCTGGGCGCCGCGGTCCGGCACAACCTGGCGTTGGGGCACTGGCCCGCGGTGATGGCGTCGCGGCGAAGACACGCGCACGCGCTGGCCCGGCGCGGCCGCGCGGCCGACCTCGCCGCCGCGCGGACCGAGCTGGCCACCGCGGTCCGGGAGGCCGAGGCGCTGGGCATCCCGGTGCCGGCCGAGCGTGATCATCAGGTGCCGCGGGTGAGCTGCGCCCGGACCGGGCGGCGGTGGCGGATCGAGCGGGGCGGCCGGAGCGTGCAGGTCGAGCATGGCGTGGGGATGCTGCACCTGGCCGTGCTGCTGGCCAACCCCGGCACCGAGATCCCGGCCGTCGAGCTGGCCGCCGGCGCCGGGGTGCTCGCCGACTCCGCGTCCCCGCACGCGGTTCTGGACTCGTCGGCGGTGCGTGGGTACCGGCGCCGGCTCGACGAGTTGCACAATGAGATCGACTGCCTCGAGCCCGGCGCCGAGCTCGACCGGGCCCGCTCCGAGCGCGACTGGCTGGTCGCCGAGCTGGCGGGCGCGACCGGTCTCGGCGGCCGCACCCGCGCCTTCGCCGACAACGGGGAACGGGCCCGCGTCGCCGTCGGCAAGGCCATCCGCCGGGCCATCACCCGCATCACCGAAGCCGACCCGGCACTCGGCGAGCACCTCCGCACCACCGTCCACACCGGCACCCGCTGCTCCTACCGCCCCACCTGAACCGCGAACTCGCGTGCTCCAACCGGGGACTCGCGTGCTCCAACCGGGGACTCGCCGGATCCTGCCGGGGGTCAGCGGGCGGCGAAGGCGGCCACCACGCGGGGCAGGACGACGGCGTTCCAGCCGAACATGTCGAGCGCCATCTTGGGTTTGCGGGTGACGGCGCCGTTGGCCACCGTCCACACGCGAACCTGACCGTTGCTGGTGTCCGCGCCGGTGATCTGCGACCAGGGCACGGTTTTGGCGAACGGGCGGTGCGGGCACAGACCCTCGGCGTTCGCGTCGATCCGCGCGGACGGGCTGCCGCCGAACGGCACCGTGCCCCCGGTCACGATCGTGCGAACCAGGCGGGCGGCGATCCGCGGACACGTCGTCGCCTCCAGCAGCGCCACCAGCCGGGTCCACGCCTCCCGCGCGTCCTCGAGCTCCGTGCCGCGCCGGTACGCGTCGAACATGAACGTGCACCGCTGGTCGCCGCGCGCCAGCCCGACCGTGTAGCTCGCCTGGTTCGCCCGCACCGCCGCCCGATACATCACCCGGGTCACCTCGGTCAGCCGGAACTCCCTGTCCCCAATGGAGATCACCTCACCCGACGCGACGAGCTCCCGCCGCCCGCTGCGCATCCGGATCTCCCCCGACACCGCCGATTCGTTCATGACGCCTCCCGTCCTCACCCACAGAGGCGTTCCATCCCGTTCCAAACCCACTCCGTGACACCGGAATCACCGAGCGCTTTCCGCCGGCTCCGGCTCCGGGCGGCGCATGCCGCCGAGCCCGAACACGATCGCCGCGGCGCAGGCGAGCCCGAAGACCCACCACGCGTTCAGACCGATCCACTGATACACGGCGACACCGACGGCCGGGCCGATGGCCGCGCCGAGGCTGAACATGGTCTGCATCGCGCCGATGTAGCGGCCACGCAGCCCGGGCGGCGCGACCAGGCCGGCGTAGGACATCATCGTCGGCCCGCCGATGATCTCGGCGAGCGTCCACACCAGCGTGCCCACCACGAAGATCCACAGCCCGAACGGCAGCGCGTACATCGCCAAACCGCCGCCCAGCAACGAGAATCCGGTGACGATGATCACCCGCAGCGGCAGCCGCTGGACGAACTTGGTGACGAACAGCTCGCAGGTGATCACGATGAACCCGTTGAGCGACACCAGAACGGCGTACCAGATGGTGGCGAAACCGAGGTCCTGCATGGTGAGCGGCAGCGTGGCCACATATTGGATGTAGACCAGCGAGTTCACCAGGATCGCCAGCAGGTACAGCAGGTACCGGCCGTCGGCGAGCAGGGCCACGTACCCGCGCCGCCCGCGCGCGTCCACGTCCGCGGCCTTGCCGTGCACCGGCCGCTTCGGCAGGGTCAGGCCGGCGATCCCGGCGTAGATCAGCGCCGCGACCGCCTGCGCCCAGAACAGCAGGTCGTAGGACACCGTGATGAGCACCGCCCCAGCCACCGGCGCCGCGGTGGTACCGAGGTTGATAGCCAGCCGGTACACCGCGTAGATCATCACCTGCTGGTGCTTCGGGGTCAGCTCGGAGAGCAGGGTCGCCGCGGCCGGCCGGTAGAACTGGTTGACCAGCCCGGCGAAGGCCACCGACACGATCACGGCCGGGAAGCTCCGCACGTACAGCACGACCACCAGCAGCCCGGCGGTGCCGCACATGGAGACCAGCGTGGCGTAGCGCGGGCCGAGCCGGTCGGCCAGCGCGCCACCGATGATCACGCCGAGGAACGCCCCGCCGCCGTAGGTGCCGAGCGCGAAGCCGGCCTGCACCTCGGTGAAACCGCGGTGGGTGAGGAAGAGCACGAGGAACGTCTGGAGGAACGCGCCGAGCCGGTTGACCAGAACACCGACCAGCATCGCGCGCACCGGCAGGGAGGACTCGCGCAGCGTGACCCAGACGCCCGCCGGGTCCACGCGGCGCGACGAACCGGTCTGGGTCATGATCGCGGTCCCACAGTGGACACCGGCACTCCTTCGTCGCTGGCATCGTTCCAAGCGCCGGCTCGGACCGTCAATATAACGTTTCGTTGCCGGCATCCACAAATTGAGGCGTTCGCCTCAGCGCATTGCACCGTTTGGTTCACGCCGGGCCGGTTAATAACGTTCCGGGAGCGCTCAAACACACGCCGGATTTTCGCACAACCGCGGCTACTCGCCAAATGGGTGAGTGCCGACCTGCGGTATTCGCCTGAATGGACCTGATCTCACGCCACCCTCACGTTTAGTGTTCCAACGCACGACAAGGACCCGACAGCGGCCACCCTGCGGCACGGATAGGAGAAGGGAAGCATTCGATGTCCTTAATGCGCTCCAGGCGGGTTCGGGCGGCCGCCTCGGTGGTGGCGTCCGGCGCCCTGGTGCTGGCCATGTCGGCGGCCATGCCGGCCACGGCCGCGCCGGCGCACGGCAGTTCCTTCGGTGACCCGCCGGTCATCGACGTGAGCATTACGACGGACGGCGGATTCACGTTACCGGCATCGGTGCGTCCCGGCCTGGTTACTTTCCGCGTAACTACTCCGGAGACGACTTATCACGGATTCCAGGGCTTCCGCACCAAGAACGGCGCGACCGCGGATCAGGTCGTCGCCGATCTGGTCGAAGGCCTTTCCGGGGATACCGTTCGGGCCGCCGCGGGCGCCCACGCGTTGCTGGAGCACTCCACTCTGATCGGCGGAGTCGTACCCGGCGCGTTCGGCGCAATCTCCTCGACCGTGCTCATGACGCCGGGCACGTACTACTTCTTCGACCTCAATGACATCTTCATCGCGGGCCTGGTGCCGCGCGTGCACACCATGGAGGCACGTGGACCGATTCAGGGCCTGCGCATTCCGCGAATCGACGCGGTGGCGCTGCTCCAGACGCACAACCACGGCGGCGAGGACATGCACAGCATCTCCATCCAGGGCGACCTGCCGGCCAACGGCACGTTCCTGGTCGTCAACACCGCCGACGAGGTCCACGAACTGGTGTTCCGCCAGGTCGTTCCCGGCACCACGGACGAGTACCTGACGACCTATTTCAACGCGGTCCGCGACGGCACGCCGCGCCCGCCGCGGCCGTGGGTCGACATCCAGCACGGCCTGCAGGCCATCTCCCCCGGTGTGTTCGCTTTCCTGAAGATCGAGCTCCCGCCGGCCCCCTACGCCGCCGTGTGCCTGGTGCCCAGCGACGACACCGGGTTCGCCCACGCTTACATGGGCATGCACAAGATCGTCACGCTGCACTGACGATCGCTCCTGAACGCGGGACCGGTGCAGGGCCGGTCCCGCGTTCCCTTGTGCCGACTTGTCGCGGGTAGTTCCCACGACAGGTCCCACTTGTCACGGGTAGTTCCCGCGACAAGTCGGTTAGCCCGCGGCGGGTTCGGTGAGGACGGTGGGCGGGTCGACCTGGATCCGGCGCTCGAGGTCCTTGATGGTGCGGTAGTCGGCGTCGACGGCGGCGTGGTCGGGGGAGGCGA
Source organism: Actinophytocola sp. (assembly GCF_036002505.1). Lineage (GTDB taxonomy): Bacteria > Actinomycetota > Actinomycetes > Mycobacteriales > Pseudonocardiaceae > DASYTH01. Next base: position 18,877 of record NZ_DASYTH010000229.1, read on the forward strand.
GGACCACCCAGCCGAGCATGCTGGACAGGCCGGCCGGGGCGGGCACCGGGTCGCCCGTGGTGAAGTAGAAGTGCTTGCGCCAGAAGGTGGAGAGCAGGTCCACTTCGGAGAACAGGTCGGCGTTGCGCCAGCGGCCGGCATACGGCGCGGAGATCACCACGCTGCACACGTGCTGGATGAGCTGGTAGCCGGGGTGGAACTCGCCGTGCACGCGGTGGGCCACGGTGCGCTCGATGTGGTTGCTCCCGGTGGCCAGCTTGGAGATCATCTGGTGCCCGCCGCCGGCCGGGCGCGCGCCGACCTCGAGCAGGCGCGGGCCGGCCGCGGTGAGGATGACCTCGGTGTGGCAGCAGCCGTTGCGGATGCCGACCGCGTCGAGCACCTGCCGCACGTACGGCCAGATCGCCAGCACCTCGGGGTGGTCCGGCGCGATGAAGTCGACCAGGTCGTACACCCCGATCCGGTCGCCCCGCTGCACCTTGGTGTACCGGCACACGTCCACCATCCCGTGCCGGCCGTCCACCGAGTAGGTGTCCACCAGATACTCGGTGCCCTCGGCGAACTCCTGCACCAGCACCGCGTCGTTGCGCAGCCCGAACTCGTTGATGTGGCCGTGGATCTGCCCGAAGAACGGCCGCCAGTCCGCGCCGCGCTCGACGATGTGCACGTTGTCGGTGGCCGCACTCTTCGGCGGCTTGACCACGACCCGCCCGGCGACGAGCCCGGTGTCCCGCAGCCACGCGTCAATGGCGTCCGGGTCGGCGCCGCAGATCTGCCGCAGCTGCGGCAGGTGCGTGGTGGCCTGCGCCATGGCCCACTTGTCCCGCCGGGCCGCGGCCAGCCCCGGCACGTGACCGGTGCCCGGCACGACCAGCTCCACCAACGCGTCGGCCAGCTCCACCCCGGTCTCCGACCCGGCGATCAGGCAGATCGGGTCGTACTTCCGCAGCGTGGCCGCGAGTCCCTCGACG
>NZ_DASYTH010000230.1:0-81536 GCF_036002505.1 Actinophytocola sp.
CCCCACTCCACGCAGGCCAGTGCGCCCGCGTTGCAGTGGGTATGCACGGCGACCGGCCCGGTGGCGTTCTCGAGCAGCCAGGCGGCGCCGCGCTCGCCCAGCCTCCGGTTGCAGCGGACATCCTCCTCGAGGATGACGAGCGCCTCCTTGAGCACCGCCTCCGGTCCGTCATCCAGCCGGGTGAGCGCCCGATCCACCCCCCAGGAGAGGTTCACCGCCGTGGGCCGCGCCGCGCGGAGCTCGGCGGCCTGCCGCCGGACCTCGTCCCCGGGGTGCGACCGCGCGGCCAGGGCCACCCCCAGCGCGCCCGCGACCCCCAGGGCCGGAGCGCCCCGGACGGCCAGCCGGCGGATCGCGTCGACCAGCTCGGCCACGGTCCGGATCTGGATCACCCGCAGCGTCGCCGGCAGCAGCGTCTGGTCGATCGCCACGACGTGGCCGTCCTGCCAGTCGATCGTGCGCATGACCTCCATCGTGTCCGTTGTCGGTGGCGGCCGCTACGGTGCGCGCCATGACGATCCAGATGGGTGGCGTGACGATCGACTGCGCCGATCCGGCCGAGCTGGCCGAGTTCTGGTCCAAGGCGCTCGGCGTCGCCGACGTCCAGCACTACGGCGACTACCTCCTGGTGCCCGCACCCACCGAGGGCGGCCCGTACGTGGCGCTGCAGAAGGTGCCGGAGGAGCGAGCCGCCGCGAAGAACCGGGTGCACATCGACTTCCGCGCCGACGACCGCCCGGCCGAGGTGGCGCGGCTGGTCGGCCTCGGCGCCACCGAGGTCGAGGAGCACACGGTGCCCGGCATGGTCTGGACCGTGTTACGCGACCCCGAGGGCAACGAGTTCTGCGTGGGCTCGTTCGACGGGTGAGCTCAGCTCGCGGCCGGCGGAATCGACCGCCCGGTGACCGGCCGCGCGATCCAGCGGCCGTCCGGTACGTGGACCCAGCCGAACTGCCACGCGCCCGCGACCCTCAGGTGAACCATCGGCCTGAAGGCAATCGGGTCGATGCCCGGATAGCCATGCCGGACGACGGAACGGTAGAGCTCGCCGGAGATCACCAGGACCAGCGGCGCCGTGGTGTGGCGCAGCGCCTCCTTCACCGCCGGAGCGTCGAGCAGCCGGAACGCGATGTCGAGGGCCTCGCCGAAGGGGGCTCGCGGGTCGTAGTGCACCTCGCCGGCGTGCAGGACGACCCGCAGCCGGATCGGGACCGCCGGGTACCGGGCGTTGTGCTGCGCCACCAGGCGGCTCAACGTCGGGATGACCGCGCCCAGCAGCAGGGTCTTCGGTACCTGGTCGCACGGGTAGATGAGGACGAGGAGGCCGTCGCCGCGGTCGATGAACGGATCGTGCTGCCGGACTCCGATGCCGCTCAGCACGAGGGCCTCCGCGACCAGGTCGTACAGGTGGTGACGCAGTAACCCCTTGGCACGGTTGTTCCTGGCGGTGGAGTTCTCCACGTCCACGGCCAGAACCGTGCGGTAGACCGGTTGAGTGATGATCACATCGCACAGGCTGGACCGCCCACACCCCCGGGAACTAGGTGCGGCCACCCCCGTTTTCCAGGGGATTCGAACCGTCCGGCGGTGGGCCGAAACCGGCGGCCCGGGCCTTCGTTATCGCCTCCTGGCGGCTCTGAACTCTCAGCCGATCATAAATCAGCGGTAGGTAGTTCTCCACCGTCTTCGACTCTATGCCAATCAATTTGGCGATCTCTCGGTTGCTCTTGCCGAGCGCGAGGTACTGAAGGACGTCCAACTGCCGGTTGGTCAGTTCGGGGAATGGCCGTGGTACGCCATTCGACAGTGGCGGTACCAGCTCGGACAACCGTTCGACAACTCGGCCGTCGAATATGCCCTTGCCGCTGGCCACCAGCCGGACTCCGCGGGCAAAGTCAATACTTTCATCCTCTTTGAGGAGGTATCCCCGGGCGCCGGCCCGGATCGCCTCGCGCACCCGCTCATCGTCGCGATACATAGTGAGAACGACGATGGCCGCCTCGGACCAGTCCTGCCGAATTCTGGTGATGGCTTCGGCCCCGCAGTAGGTCGGTTCGTCGCCACTGCCTCTGGGCATGTGCAAGTCCATCAGCGTGACGTCCGGGCGCAGTTCCGGGATGGCGGCGACCGCGGCGTCAGCCGTGGAATACTCCCCGACCACGACAATGCCGGGGTCCACCTCGAGTTCGGCGCGCAGCCCTCTTCGGTATACGGCGTGGTCGTCGACAATTCCGACTTGAAGCCGTTCGTCAGTCAACATGAGGCTCCTAGCAGGCCAGCCCACACGCGTCGGCACGCAGTCTACAGCCGGCGCTTGATACTCGGTACGCCAGCCTGCGATCGCCTCATTCAGGATTAATCTTGTCCCAGCGGAAGGCAGGCCGCGATTTGCGTTCCCCCTGGTAGCAGGCCAATTTCGAACGTCCCCCCAAGATCTTCGCACCGCTTGCGCATGGACTCCAGCCCTACCCCAATTACCGCACCGGACGGGATCCCCGTGCCGTCGTCGGTGACGCTCACCCGCAAATCAGTTGCTCGGTGGAGCAGGATCTGACAGGAACGAGCATTCGCGTGCTTGACCACATTTGTCAGAGCCTCGCTGATGATCAGGTAAGCCTGAAGCTCGACGTTGGCCGGCAACCGGTCGAGCGACCCCTCCGCCAGCACACACACGCTGAGGCCGGGACTCCTGAAGCGGTCCGCCTGCCTGCGCACCGCGTCGAGGAGGCCGAGATGCAGATCGCGGGGCACAACGTTGCTGACCAGGTTCCGGACGTTCGTCGACAGCCCCATCAGATCGTCGATGGCGGCGCCGAGCTGCTGCCGGACGCGCGGGTTGTCGTCTCCGGCCAGCTTGCGGACCGCGTCGACCTGCAACCGCACCCCGGCGAGGCTCGGCCCGATCACGTCGTGCATGTCCCGAGTGATCTGCCGCAACGCCTCTTCCCGTTCCTCGTTCAAGCGGCCGCTGAGGAGCCGCAACTTCTGATCGAGACGCACGGCGTGCGCCGCGGGTGCCATCTGGCGGGCGAGGTCCCCCAGCAGGCGGCGCTCGCGCTGGCCGAGCCGCTCGTCGGGCGCGCGCGACTCGACGACGAGCTCCCCCACGTCGCGCCCGCCGTGCCGCATCGGAATGCGGTACCACGGCCGGTCATGGGAGTTCCCGTACGCGGCGAGCACCCGGGACTCCCCGTCGATATCCAGCGACACCGCGACGTAGGGGACCTTCAGCGCCGCGCCGACCGTGCCGGCGACATGCGCCAGAAGTTCCTCAGGCGGTAGCGGTTTCTCCAACTGCTCCCCGAGCCGGGTCAGCGCCCGGTACGGATCCGCACGGTCCCCGTACAGCCAGCGGTCCACCAGACCCCGCAGGAACCGGTGCAGCGGCGCGAGCGCCACGACCACCGCGACCGTGCCGATGAACCGCGCGTGCGCCGGGAAGGGTGCCGTGGCCAGGCGCACCGCGGCGGTGTAGGCGGCGGCCAGCGCCACGGTGAGCGACCCGTACAGCAGCGTCCGGTGGATGAGCAGATCGATGTCGTAGAGCCCGTATCTGAGGATCGCGATCAGCGCGGCGGCCGGAAACGCGGCCACGACCACCGCCCAGGCCCCCCACAGTGTCCCCAGTAGTTCGAAGAGCAGCGCCGGCACCGCCAAGATCGCGCAGGCGGCCGCCCAGGCGAGCAACCGGCGCTGATTGCCTGCCGCGCGCCGGCTCCGGACAAGCAGGGCCACGACCGCACCGAACGAGCTGAGGAGGAAGCATCCCAGACCGAGGAAGCCGAGACCGACCGGCGTACCGCGCCGGGCCGTGCCCTGGACGGCGTCGTGCCAGAACGTGCCCGGAGACGACCAGGACGCCCATCCGATTCCGATCATCGGCAGCAGGACCCCGAGCACACCGAGCGCGAATACCGGCCACCACCACGCCGACAGCAGCCGCCCATTGGGAAATAGCAGCGAAATGAGGGACACCAGCGCATAGCCGGGCCACCAGATCCAGGTGCCGATCCAGGACAACCAGTGTTCGACGGCCCAGGCTCCGGCGCCTACCGCCACCGCCGCGCACGTCCCCATCGTCAGAATCAGCCAGCCGACCGGATTCCGTCTGGCATGCGCCACGATGCGCAACCCGAGCAGGCAGCACACGGTCGCCACTATCCAGTTGCGCGGATGTGACAGATCCACCGGAGGAGTGCGGACCACCCAGGCGGTGGCGGCGGCGATCAGGCACGCCGCCGCCACCGTCACAACCAGGCGAGATATCAAGACTTCGCGGCTCACGCGCCACTTGTCATTTCCGGCCGTATGACTGGAAACCATGGTGTCCCCTTGGAAGTATTGAGATCTCGCGGATCGAATCAGGAGTCGCCGTTCAGCCAATGCCAGAAGTTGTGACACGGTGACCCGGAATCCGACCACCCTGCCCCGTTAACGACCTGGGCGCGCTTGTCCAACTCAGCGCGCATGTATTCCAGGGCGGGCAGGTCCTCGACGGGGTATTTCTTCTCGAACTCCTCGATGGCGCTCATGACGCGATCCAGGTCGACCGGCGACGCGATGTGCGGGCCATGGAAATACGTGTCGTCTGCCGGTGACGTGGCCGCGAAGAGCATGAACGTCTGGTACCAGAGTTTGAGGTCGCCAAGCTTCGGATGCCAGTAGGGCTGCCCTTCACTGGATGCGGACATGAATCACTTCCTCTGCTGGAGGGATGAGGGATGCTGCCGGCTCGTAGCCTCCGGTTCCCGCGATCCCGGGAACAAGGGTGCTGCACTCCCGGCTTCTCGGGTGCCATCTTGGCCCGACGGCAGAGCGTGAACTGGACAACACCGTGGCGTTCTTGGGACAGCGCGATCGCGGATGGCGTGCGGAGATTGGTTTGGGGTCGGTTAGGGTCGGCGACTGTGTTGGTGCTGCTCCCACCGTCGGAGACCAAGGCCGGCGGCGGAGCCGGGCCGGCGCTGGATCTCGACGCGCTGTCCTTTCCCGAGCTGAACCTGGTGCGTGAGCGGCTGGTCTCGGCGCTCGTGGTGCTGGCGCGGGACGTGCCGGCGAGCCTGGCGGCGCTGGGGCTGTCCGAGCGGCAGTCCGAGGAGGTGGCGCGGAACGCCGCGGTGCGCTCGGCGCCGACGTTGCCGGCGATCCGGCGGTACACCGGCGTGCTCTACGACGCCCTCGACGCGGGCTCGTTCAGCCGGGCCGAGCGGCGGCGGGCGGGTGCGCGGCTGGCCGTGGCGTCGGCGTTGTTCGGGGTGGTGCGGGCGGAGGACGCGATTCCGGCGTACCGGCTCTCCGGGAGTTCGTCACTGCCCGGGATGGGGACGCTGCGGTCGGCGTGGCATCCGGTGCTCGGCAAGACCTTGTCTACTGTGGACGATCTGGTGCTGGACCTGCGGTCCGGGCCGTACGCGAACCTGGCGCCGGTCCCGCACGCCGTCACGGTCCGGGTGGTCAGCGCCGAGGGGCGGCTGGCGATCAGCCACTTCAACAAGGCGCACAAGGGCCGGCTGGCCGCGGCGCTGGTGAAGGCGCCGCGGGAGCCGGGCTCGGTGCGGTCGGTGATCCGGGTGGCAGCGGCTGCCGGGCTCCGGCTGGAGCCCGCGGGCGAGCGGGTCCTCGAGTTGGTCGTCGAATAAATAGGTTGCGCGCGGGCGGTCCGGTGCGGGACGGTGCTCGCCACACGTTCGAGTGCGAGTGCGAGGAGGTGCGTCGTGTCTACGACTGTCGTGGACGTGGCCTGCGCCCGTCCCGCCCCGCTCGAGGTTGCCGCGCGCTGATCGTGGCCCGGTGGGGCATCCCTGAACTCACAAGGAGAACCCACCAGTGCTCACGCACGATCCGTACGACGCGTACGACCATTTCGACACCTTTGACGACCACAACGACAACGCCCGGCCGGCCCGCGCGCGGCGCAAGCCGAAGTTCGAGGACGACCCGCAGCCGAACCGCTCCGGCCGGCTCACCGAGAGCGCGCGGAAACGGCTCGCCAAGGCCCGCGACGACGCGGTCACCGCCGAGATGGAGCTCCCGCCCGACGCCGACCGCTGGTCCACCTGGGCCGACGGCGAGCAGGGCCCGCACCCGCGCCCCGACTGGCTGATCACCGACCTGGCCGCGGTCGACCGCGAGCTCGGCGTGCTCAAAACCGGCAAGGAGGCCGACGTCCACCTGCTCGAACGCGCCATCCCGGACACCGACCACGCCTGCCTGCTGGCCGCGAAACGCTACCGCAGCAACGAGCACCGCATGTTCCACCGCAACGCGGGCTACCTCGAGGGCCGGCGGGTCAAGAAGTCCCGCGAGATGCGCGCCCTGGCCAACCGCACCGCGTTCGGCCGCAACCTGCTCGCCGAGCAGTGGTCCATCGCGGAGTTCGCGGCGCTGTCCCGCCTGTGGTCCCTGGGCGCCCCGGTCCCCTACCCCGCCCAACTCAACGGAACCGAGCTCCTCCTCGAGTTCCTCGACGACGGCGACGGCGGCGCCGCCCCGCGCCTGGCCCAGCTCCGCCCCGACGCCGACGAGCTCGCCGACCTCTGGCACCAGCTCGTCGCCGCACTGGAGCTGATGGCCACCGGCGGCCTCACCCACGGCGACCTGTCCGCTTTCAACCTCCTCGTCCACGAGGGCCACCTGATGCTGATCGACCTCCCCCAGGTCGTCGACGTGATCGCCAACCCCCGCGGCCCGGAGTTCCTGCACCGCGACGTGACCAACATCGCGGGCTGGTTCACCGCTCGTGGCCTGCCGGACCGGCTGAGCGACCCCGTCCTGCTCACGGAGCGGCTGCTGTACACAGCCGGTATGGGGTGATCAAAGCGCCGCCACGCATCCCTTTACGGACGTCGGTCGTTAGCTAACCGGGCGGTGGTGGGAAACTCTTGCCAGAGAGAGGTTGCCATGGCACGGGCTTCCCGCTCGAAGGACGGAAGGTGAGGCATGGTCCGGCTGCCCGATCCCGACCGTTCCTACGCGCTCCGCAGTTATGCGATGAAGGGGGCCTTCCTCACGCTGAGCGTGAGGAAGGCCCCCTTCGTCGCACTCACTCCACAGTGGACACTGAAGTATCGCCGAGGTTCCGCACCACCGGCACGCCATCGGCCTTGAGTAGTACGTCCTGAGCCGCTGCTTAAACGATCCTGAAACGGCCCTGGGACGAGGGCCTGAGGTGGCCGCTCTCCCCGATCGGCGGGTGGATGTCGTGAACTAGTTGTTGTTGACGAACTGCCGGGCCAGCTGCTGTCCCTGCGTCACCGCGACGTTGTGGTCCTCGATGGGGGAGGCCTGGGAGTTCTTGAAGAAGATGTAGGTGACGCCGGAGTCGGTGCCGCCGGTGCTGGGGTCGGGGTCGATGCCGAGGTCCGCCGCGGTGCGGTAGGAGGCCTCGCCGATGATGTCGGTGGGGCCGGTGTCGCCGACGACGGCGTATTCGACCTGGTTGTTGAAGATCACGGCCACCACGCCACCGCCGCGGATGCCGAACTGGCGGTAGTCCCAGGTGCTGCTGGGGCTGGGCACCACGACGTAAGGCAGCTGCGCGGAGTTGAGGGGGCGGCCCTGGGAGTCGTGGAACGCGGTGTCGGGCAGGAAGCAGCAGTCGGTGTCCTCGTTGCACTGCGCGGTGCGGATGCCGTCGCAGTCGATGTCCATGTCGGCCTTCCAGAACACGGCGCCGGTTTTGTCGCAGACCGGGATGGTGCGCGACGCTTCGGAGTCGGTCTTGTAGCGGCCGTTGGAGATCTGGGTGCAGGTGGTCACCTTGGCGAGCAGCTCAGCGGCGGTGGGGGCGCCGCCTCCGCCGGTGCCGTCGGTGACCTGGAGGGAGTCGACATTGGGGCCGCCGTTGGCGGTGGTGGCGGTGGCCCGGACGGTGTGCGTGCCGGCGGAGAGCGTGGTGTTGACCGTCGTGGTGGTCCAGGTCGTCCAGGCGCCGGTGCCGGCGAAGGACGGTGTGGACACCGTGGTGCCGTCGACGGCGATGGTCATCGGCCGGTTGGTCGTGGTGCCGTTGGCGAAGCGGAACACCAGGGACGCGCTGCCCGCGGTGCCGGCGGTGACCGACCACTCCACCCAGGAGCCGGCCTCGTTGGTGTAGTTGACGAATCCGGTGCCGGTGAAGCCGGCGTGGTTGGACTCCACCACGCCGTGGAAGATCGTCGCGTTCTCCGCCTGGTACGTCGTGGTCGCGGCGTCGGCGGTGGCGGGGGCGAACAGGCCCACGGCCGCCGTCGTTGTCGCAATTGTCAGGATCGCGGCCTTGCGCACGTTGCCTCCCGAGAAGGATAGAAAGGTTTACTTACTATTCCCGGGATGACGCTAGGCCCGGCTACGGGCCGTCGTCAACTACGAGTGTGAGAGTTACCGCTCAGCGGGACTCTCGGTCGTGCGGCGCGCGCGGAGCACGACCACAAGGCCGGCCGCGGCGATCAACACGGCCAGCGCGATCACGATCCAGACCCAGGCCGGCACTCCCCCGCCGCCGTCGCCCGGCGCGGCCTGCCCGCCCGGTGCCGGGGCCGCGGTGGACGCCGGGCTGGCCGCGGTCATGGTGAACGCCACCGTCCCGGTGACGTCGTCGCCGTCGTCCGACTTCACCGTGTACGTGATCGTGTACGGCCCGGCCGGACCGACCGCCTGCAGCGGCGCGATGACCACCTTGTCCTGCACCAGGATCTCGCCGACCGTCCACGTTGTGCTGCCCGGCCCGGCCACCGTGATGGAGATCGGCGACACCGGCTCGCTGAACGTCAGCTGCAGCTGTTTCGGCGCGATGGCAAGGGATGCGTCCTTCGCCGGCGTGCTCGCGGTCAGCTCGGCGTGGGCGAACGCCGGGGTGGCGGCGGCCAGCACGGCCAGCCCGGACAGCGCCAACGTCACGATCAAACGCCGGATAACCATGCCGGCGATCCTGCCAGCCGCGGGGTGACCGGGGTCATCGGGTACGATCGGCACGTACCGCACGCGGCCGAGGAGCCGGCGGTAAAACCAACCCAACGACAGCGGTGCAAACCAGCGCCGGGCTCGTCCGCGCGAACGCTTGCACCGAACAGGCCTCCCGAGACGTGCCATCGAGAGGAACCTGTGCAGCATTCACCCGTGCGCGCCACGCGCACGTTCGACGAGCTCGGCCTGCCCACCCCGCTGCTGCGGGCGCTGCGGCGGTCCGGCATCACCACCCCGTTCCCGATCCAGGCGGCCACCCTGCCGGACGCGCTCGCCGGCCGGGACGTGCTCGGCCGTGCGCAGACCGGCTCGGGCAAGACACTCGCCTTCGGCCTGGCCCTGCTGTCCAGGTTGGACGGCACGGCCGCGCGCCCGCTGCACCCGCGGGCGCTGGTCCTGGTGCCCACCCGCGAGCTGGCCACGCAGGTCAGCGACGCGCTCGCACCGCTGGCCAAGTCGCTCGGCCTGTGGTGCCGGACGGTGGTCGGCGGCGTGCCCTACTCGCGCCAGGTGGACCACCTGCGGCGCGGGGTGGACCTGCTGATCGCCACGCCCGGCCGGCTCAGCGACCATGTGCGGCAGGGCACCTGCGTGCTCTCCGAGGTCGCGTTCACCACCATCGACGAGGCCGACCAGATGGCGGACATGGGTTTCCTGCCTCAGGTCAAGGCCATCCTCGACCTCACCCCGGCGGACGGCCAGCGGATGCTGTTCTCCGCCACCCTGGACGGCGACGTCGACACCCTGGTCCGCCAGTACCTGAGTGACCCGGTCACCCACTCGGTCGATCTGGCCGCCGGCAGCGTGTCCACAATGGACCATCATGTGCTGCTGGTTTCCCGGCAGGACAAGCCGGTCGTGATCGCCGAGATGGCCGCCCGGCGCGGCCGCACGATCATGTTCGTGCGCACCAAGCACCACGTCGACCGGTTGACCACCCGGCTGCGCGCCCTCGGTGTGCACGCCGGCGCCCTGCACGGCGGCAAGACCCAGGGCGCCCGCACCCGCGTGCTGACCGAGTTCCGCGACGGCGGGCTGCCCGTCCTCGTCGCCACCAATGTCGCCGCCCGCGGCCTGCACGTGGACGGCGTGGACCTGGTGGTGCACGTCGATCCCCCGGCGGACGCCAAGGACTACCTGCACCGCGCCGGCCGCACCGCGCGGGCCGGCGAGTCCGGCACGGTCGTCACCGTCGCCACCCACGAGGAGCAGCGCAGCGTGCTGCGCCTCACCGAGCAGGCCGGCGTCTCCCCCACCCGCACCAAGGTCCGCCCCGGCCACGCCGACCTGGTCCGCATCACCGGCGCGCGCCAACCCACCGGCGTCCCGGTCGTGGACCGCGAGCGGCCAACTCAGCGACGTGAAGCGCAAACACAGCGACGCGAGGGGCCAACTCAGCGACGTGAGGGGCCAACACGGCGGCGTGAGGCGCAAACACAGCGACGTGACGGGCAAACACGCGGGCGTCCCAAGAAGTCACGATCCCGGGCGGCCTAGCGCGGCGACGGGGCCGATCACGATCACCGCGGGTGGGCGGATCTCGTGGGCGGCGACGTCCTCGGCGGCTTTGTCCAAAGTGGACATGACGGTGTGCTGGGTTCGGGTGGTGGCGTTCTGGATGACGGCGACCGGGGTCTCCGGGGGGCGGCCGCCGGCCAGGAGCGCCTCGGCGAAGGCGGCGATGCGCTCGACGCCCATCATGATCACGATGGTGCCGGCGAGGCGGGCGAGGGCCGGCCAGTCGGTGAGGGAGGCCGGGTCGGCGGGGGCGACGTGCCCGGAGACGACGACCACCTCGTGGGCGACGCCGCGGTGGGTGACCGGGACGCCGGCCACCGCGGGGGCGGCGAACGCGCTGGTGATGCCGGGCACCACGGTGACCGGGATGCCCGCGTCGGCACAGGCCAGCAGCTCCTCGAAGCCGCGGCCGAACAGGTAGGGGTCGCCGCCCTTGAGCCGGACCACGAACCGGCCGGCGCGGGCGTGCTCGATCATGGTCGCGTTGATCGCGTCCTGGCTGGCCGCGCGCCCGTAGGGGATCTTGGCGGCGTCCACGACGAGCACGGTGGGCGGCAGGGACTCCAGCAGCTCGCGGGGGGCCAGCCGGTCGGCGATCACCACGTCGGCCCGGGCCAGCAGCCGCCGGCCGCGCACGGTGATCAGCTCGGGATCGCCGGGGCCCCCGCCGACCAGGGCCACCTCACCCCGGCGGGAGACCGGCGCCTCGACCGCGGACCGGTCGTCCACCCGGCCCTCGCGCAGGGCGTCCAGCACCCCGTCGCGCACGGCGGCCGAGCGCAGCGGGCGGCCGCCGGAGAGCACCCCGATCAACATGCCGTCGTGCTCGCCGGTGGCCGGGGTGACCGCGCTCCCCTCGGCGCCGGCGTCGGCGCGCACACAGAAGATCCGCAACCGCGCGGCGTCCTCCGACACCGCCACGTTGACCTCGCGATGCGACGTGCAGCACAGGACGTACCAGGCGCCCTCGAGATCCCCGGGTGCGTACCGGCGCGGCAGCCACGTCAGCTCCCCCGCGTCGATCATCCCCTGCACCGCCGGCGTGACCGACGGCGAGATCAGCTCGACGGCCGCGCCCGCGGCGATGAGCCGGGGCAACCGCCGCTGCGCCACCGTTCCGCCGCCCACCACGACGACCCGCCGGCCGGCGAGGTCCAAGCCGGCGAGGTAGTGCTGTTCCGCCATGGCCCACAGCATGCCTGGCGGCCCGCAAGCCGCCGGATGGGGCAGGCGCCTTGCCCGAATGGCCGCCCCACCGCCGACTGCCCTACACCGCATCCCACGGTGAAATCGGCACCATGAGTGCGATGTTCGAGTTCGCCGGTGGCGCGCTGTCCGTGGTTCCCAACGGGGACGACACCGAGGTCAGCTTCGAGCTGTTCAACGTGGGCGACGAGTCCGGGGTCGCCGAGGTCGGTGTCGAGGTGGATGGCAACTACCTGCTCACCTGGAACTCGGGCGAGCTGTACCCCGGCTACGGCGACACGCCCAGGATCAGCCTGGGCTATGTCGAGGCGGGCAACCACGAGGCCCTGGTCTACGTGAACCCCGGCTCCGGCCAGAACGACCATCTCCGCCAGGACTTCGCAGTCCCGCCTCTCCGGAATTTTTGATGCGGTTGCGTTCCAGCCGATGGTGCGGTTGGCGGGTGAGCCGTGGCTGGGTGCCGTCGCGGTCCCCTGAGGTGCGGTTGGCAGGACGCCTGGCCGAACGCGCAGTTCAGTCCAGGTTGTCGGTGACCACGAGGCGGTAGCCGACGCCGCGGACGGACTCCACGATGACGCCGGGGGCGGCGGCGCGGAGTTGGCGGCGCAGGCGTTTCACCGCCGAGACGACCGCCTCGATGTCGCCCAGATACGGGCGTTCCCACACATGCGTGGTGAGCTCGGCGAAGGTCCAGACCTTCCCGGGGTCCCTGGTCAGCGCGAACAGCAGGTCGAACTCCCGTGCGGACAGCGGAACCGTGCTGCCCCGCCAGCTCGCCTCGCGCAGGTCGGCGTCCAGGCGCAGCTTGCCGAACTCCACCACGCGGTGCGTCGGAATCGGCTCCTCGATCGGCGCGGGCACGACGTCCGGCCTGGTCAGCGCCGCCCGCAGGCTCGCCGTGTCCGGCAGGTACAGCACCGCGAGCCGGCCGCCGGTGGCGCGCGCGATGACCGCGATCTCCTCGGCGCTGGTACCGACGCACAGCACGAGCGGCACGTTGATCGTTTCGAGAACGCCTCGCCCGTCCACGCGTCACCTCCCAGACACAGCCGTTACCTCGATGATCGAACAGCGTTTCGTTTTGTTACCGCTTCCGGGCAGGTGACGGGCAGTGTCTGGGTGATTACCACCAAAATCCGCTGGTAACCGTGAAAAAGACCCCGTGGCGACCCCATAACGCCCGCTTTACGTCCGTGACCGGATTGCGACGATCCAGGAGCGTCTCTGTGTACCCGTAGTGATGACCGCGCTACGGGTAGGGGCGCACGCGCGGCCGCTCCGGCGCCGCGCGAGAAAACTTGGAGGGCATTGCGCATGTCAAGACGACCCCATACCAACAGGCGAGGAAGAGCGTTCCTCAGCCTGCTCACCGCGCTAATCGCCATGATCGGCATGTTCGCGGCACCGGCAGCCGCGGCGCCGGCACCCGACGCGGCCGCCAAGATCGAGCAGTCGGTGAAGAACTCCTTGGCGGCCAAGGACAGCACCGACTTCTGGGTCATGTTCGGCCAGTCGGCGAACCTGTCCGCGGCCTCCGCCGTCACCGACTGGAACGCCCGCGGCACAGCCGTGGTGAACGCGCTCCAGCAGACCGCGAACTCGAGCCAGGCCCAGGTGCGGGCCCTGCTCGACGGGCAGAAGATCAGCTACCAGTCGTTCTACATCGTCAACGCGATCCACGTGAAGGACGGCTCCTCGGCCCTGGCCGAGTCACTGGCCAAGCGCGGTGAGGTGACCGGCATCCTCGCCCCGCGCACCTACCAGGTCCCCAAGCCGATCCCGGCCGCCGACGCGGCGAACGTGAACACCATCGAATGGGGCCTCGCGGCGATCCACGCCGACCAGGTGTGGTCCACGTTCGGCGTGCGCGGTGAGGGCATCGTGGTCGCCAACATCGACACCGGTGTCGACTACACGCACCCCGCGCTGGTCGGCAAGTACCGCGGCAACATGGGTGGAAACCCGCCCACGTTCAACCACAACTACAGCTGGTTCGACCCGGCGCAGGTGTGTGGTCAGCCCTCGCTCGCGCCATGTGACAACAACGCGCACGGCAGCCACACCATGGGCACGATGGTCGGCGACGACGGCGCCGGCAACCAGATCGGTGTCGCCCCGGGCGCCAAGTGGATCGCGGCCAAGGGCTGCGAGTCCAACAGCTGCTCGGACACCTCGCTGCTGGCCGCCGGCCAGTGGGTGCTCGCGCCGACCGACCTGAACAACGCCAACCCGCGGGCGGACCTGCGGCCGAACATCGTGAACAACTCGTGGGGCTCGGCCAACGGCTCCGCGGTGGACCCGTTCTACAAGGCCAACGTCCAGGCCTGGCGGGCGTCGGGCATCTTCCCGGCGTTCTCCAACGGGAACTCCGGCCCGAGCTGCAACACCGCCGGCTCCCCCGGTGACTACACCGAGACCTACGCGTCCGGCGCGTTCGACATCAACGGCACGATCGCCAGCTTCTCCAGCCGGGGCCCCGGCGAGGGCGGCATGATCAAGCCCAACCTGTCGGCTCCGGGTGTGGACGTCCGCTCCTCGGTGCCCGGTGGGCAGTACGACAACTTCTCCGGCACGTCGATGGCATCGCCGCACACCGCGGGCACGGTGGCGCTGATGTGGTCGGCGGCCCCGTCGCTGATCGGTAACTACGACGCGACCGCCGCGCTGCTGAACCAGACCGCGGTGGACACGTCCGACCTCACCTGTGGCGGCACGGCGGGCAACAACAACGTGTGGGGCGAGGGCAAGCTGAACGCCTTCGCGTCGGTGGACCAGTCCCCGCGCGGCCCGGTCGGCACGCTGACCGGCACCGTCACCGACGCCGGCACCGGCAGCCCGCTCGCCGGCGTGAACGTGCACGTGGCCGGCCCGAGCAACCGGGACCTGACCACCAACAACGCCGGGCAGTACAGCAGCACCCTGCCGGTCGGCAGCTACACCATCTCCGCGTCGCTGTTCGGGTACGGCACCGCCACCGGCTCGGCGACCATCACCGAGGGCCAGACGTCCACAGTGGACTTCGCGCTCTCCAGGGTCACCAACGGCACCGTCAGCGGGCATGTCCGCAACGCCGACGGGGCACCGGTGGGCAACGCGAAGGTGGAGATCCTCGGCACGCCGATCGCGCCGACGACCTCCGCCGCCGACGGCTCGTTCTCCTTCGCCAACGTGCCGGTGGGCACCTACCAGGCGAAGGCGTCCGCGGGCGGCTGCTACGACCAGCAGACGCAGGCGCTGAACGTCACCGGTGACGTCACGCTGGACTTCTCGATCCCGAACCGGACCGACCAGTTCGGCAACTTCTGTGTGCTGGAGGCGGCGAACTACGTCGAGGGCGACACCGCGGTGGCGCTCAGCGGCGACGACGCGTCGACGTCCGTGGCCCTGCCGTTCCCGGCCTTCTTCTACGGCAACTCCTACAACACCGCGTTCATCTCGACGAACGGCAACATCAACTTCCTGGCCGCCAACACGGCGTTCACGAACAGTGCCATCCCGTCGACCGCGACGCCGAACGCGGCGATCTACCCGTTCTGGGACGACCTGATCATCGACTCGCAGAGCGGCGTGTTCACCAAGGCATCGGGCACCGCACCGAACCGCTCGTTCACCATCGAGTGGCGCAACGCGCAGTTCTTCAACTCCGCGACGTCCCGGGTGGACTTCGAGGCGACGCTGTTCGAGAACGGCGAGGTCGCCCTCAACTACCGCAACCTCGACCCGGCCCAGGGCGTGGAGACCGGTAACTCGGCGACGATCGGCATCGAGAACGCCGCCGGCACGGACGCGCTGCAGTACTCGTTCAACACCTCGGTGCTGGACAACGCGCAGTCGATCCGGTTCAAGCTGCCGCCGAACGGCCTGGTGGCCGGTAAGGTCACCGACTTCAACGACGGGCTGGCGGTGGCCGGCGCGACGGTGCGGGCGCTGAAGGGCACCGACGAGGTGTCCACCACGACCGCGGCCGCCGACGGCAGCTACGCGCTGCGCCTGCTCGAAGGCGACTACACCATCGAGGCGTCGAAGCCGTTGTACGTCAACGGTTCCGCGGACGTGTCCATCGGCGACGGCACCACCACGGCGAAGGACGTGGCGCTGCACACGCCGCGGGCCGAGATCCAGGGCGCGAACCCGTCGTTCCTGGCGCAGTCCGGCCAGCTGCGTACCGCGACGCTGAACCTGCGCAGCACCAGCGAGCTGGACCTCACCTACACGCTGAGCAGCTCGGCGTCGTGGCTGTGGACCGTGCCCGGGTCGCTGACCATTGCCGGCGGCGGCTCGCAGACGCTGACCGTCCGGGTCGACCCGGTCGGGCTGCCGGTGGGCCGCGTGTACAACGCGACCATCGACCTGACCACGAACGCCGGGCGCACCCCGACGCTCTCCGTTCCGGTCACGCTGGTGGTCCCGGGCTACCGCAAGGGTGTCGACGCCGGAGCCACCGGCGCCTTCACCGACGCGAACGCCGACGCGTGGACGGCCGACCAGGCCTACTCCGCCGGCGGCTTCGGCTACATCGGGCCGGGCTTCGTGGAGACCTCCACGAAGGCCATCTCGAACACCGATGACGACAAGCTGTACCAGAGCCAGCGCTCGGGTATGGCCGGGTACCGGTTCGACAACCTGCCGGCCGGCGTCTACCAGGTCGAGCTCGACTTCGCCGAGCTGCGGAACCTGGCGCCGGGCAAGCGGGTGTTCGACGTGACCCTGAACGGGCAGGTCGTGCTGCCGGGTTACGACGTGGCGGCCGCGGTCGGCACGCTCGCGGCGGACCGGCGGACGTTCTTCGTCACGGTTGCCCAGGGCGGTTCCGTCGAGGTGTTCTTCGGCTCCCGCGCTGGAAAGCAGCCACCCGTCATCAGCTCGGTCCGGGTGACCCATCGCCCTGACCGGTAAGGAGTAGCTGCCACAGCGGTGGGGCGGTCGCGCTGCGCGGCCGCCCCACCGGCATGTCAGGGGACGACCAGGACGGCCCAGACGACCTTGCCGCCGGACAGGGTCGGGGCGCTGCTCCAGGACTTGGCGAGCTTGGCGACCATCACCAGCCCGAGGTGCCCGGGGGCGGTCAGGCTCGAGTTGATCAGCCGCGGCGGCGTCGGGTCGTCGTCGTAGACGGCGACGGTCAGGAGGCCGCCGCCGAGCTCCAGCCGCAGCCGCGGGTCGCCGTGGGCGTGCCGGACCGCGTTCTCCACCAGCTCGCTGGCCACCAGCACCCCGTCCCGCAGCACCTCGAGGCACCCCCAGCGGATGCAGGTCACCTCCACGAACCGGCGGCCGGCGGCCACGCTCGCCGGCTCGTCCGGCAGCTCGAGGATGGTGCGCCGGCGCGGGGGCGGCTCGCCGAGCGCGTCGAGCGCCTCCTCGACGCTGGCGTGCACCGGCATCACCCGGGTGATGGAGTTGCGGGCCAGCCGCCGGCGGTCCAGCTCGCGCGCGGCGACCAGCACGATGGGCACGCCCGGCCAGTCGGACACCTGTATCCACACCGAGGAGAACACCGCCAGCGTGGCGGTCGTCGGCACGCTCAGCCAGCCGACGTCGACGATGACCCCGCGCGGCAGCTCGATCGCGCACTTGACCAGGGTGTCCCGCAGCTCCGCGTAGTTGGCCAGGTCCAGCACGCCGTGCGGCACGACCACGGCGGCGCCGTCCCGATAGCCCTGGTCGATGCGCAGCCCGGTCCGCACGCCCATCATCATGGCCTCGTGGTGGTCGGCTCCGCCGCGAGCGCCCAGGTCAGATACTCCCGCAACGCGTCCGCGGCCCGGCCGGCCTCGTCGGCCTCCTGCCGGTACCGCTCGACGAGCTCGTCGGTGCCCTGCACCATGGCCAGCTCCGCCATGCGCCGCGCGACCAGGACCCGCTCGTCCAACAGGCGCACCGCGTCCCACAGCGGCCCGCTGCCGTCGCTCCGGCTGGCCACCACCTCCTGCGGGGTGGGGAGCAGGACGTCGGGCGGCGGCGCCAGGTCCACGTCGACCTGCTCCAGCGCGATGTTGCGGAGCACGCCGCCCATGTCCGCGGCCGGCAGCACGTAGTCGGCCCGCACGTGGCGCAGGGCCAGCTCCGGCACGGTCGGGTAGATCGCCTCGGCGGGGTCCTGCACCACCACCGTCCCGCCCCGGGCGGCGATGGCGGCGAGCCCGGCGACCCCGTCGTCGAGCACCCCGGACAGCAGCACGCCGGTGACCGCCGGGCCGGCGGACAGCGCCGCGGAGCGGAACAGCGCGTTGACCGCCGGCCGGTGGCCGTTCTCGGTCGGGCCGTCGGACAGCGTGATCCGGCCGCCGCGGATCAGGATGTGCCGGTCGGACGGCGCGACCAGGATCCGCCCGTGCTCGAGCGGATCCCCGTTCAGCGCGGTGGTCGCCGGTAGTGGGCCCGACCGCTTCAGGATGTGCGGCAGCGCGCTGGTGCCATGGGCCGGTAGGTGCAGCACGATCAGCACCGCGGCGGGCAGGTCCGCCGGCAGGCCCGACACGAAGTCGCGCAGTGCCTGCACCCCGCCCGCGGACGCGCCCACCACGATGAGATCCCGAGATCGCACAGTCATGAGTTGGTCTTCGCGCCGTTGGTGACTGCATCGTGCATCACACCGGTCGCTCCCCTGTGAGTACACGTCACTCGCGTGACATACCCATCCGCCCGCAATCCAATCGTGTCAGCCCGAAAGGATTAACCGGGGCCCCACCGGGGTACGCGCCGAGCACCGCCACCAGGAGAGCGAGAGGTTCGGTGACGATGGTTGACGCGAACCCGTACGGGACCGCGGTCCGAGGCTTGCGCGGGTACCTGCGCCAGATCTGCCAGGCGATGGCCGTCGGACCGGAGGCGAGCTGCTGGGACCTCGACGAGGTGGCCACCGCCTACGTCGCCCTCGAGGGCCGCCTTCCCGGATACCCCAACCATGATCTCGCGCTGATCTGGGACGAGGAGAACGGCTGGGCCGCGGCGCTGGAGAACACCACCGGCGAGGACCTGATCGTGCTCAGCTACCTGGGGATCGACGTGCTTCCCCCGCCCCGGCAGGTTTCCGCGTTCGTCGCGGAGCTACGCGCCGACCGCTACCCCGGCCAGCCCGAGCCGCCGGAGCTCCGGGTCGCCTTCGCCGACGACGGGCTCGAGGCCCGGCTGTCCGGTTATGCCAGCGCCATCCCGAACCAGCCGCTGACCGGTGCGGAGCGTCGTCAGGGATAGGTGCGGCGCCGGATGCGCACCGGAATCCGGTTCGTGACAGGCACCCCGCAGCCCGGTGGGGCGTCGGTGAGCACGGCCGGCGCGTCCGGATGACCGGGCGGGTCGAGGGCGAGCAGCGCGCGCAGCGTCCACACGGGTGTGGCGGCATACCACCAGAAAACCCGGGCGGGGCTGAACGGGTCGGTGCCGGGCTCGGTCGGCACCCGGTAGGCGGTCGCGCGGTCCTCGTGGAACAGGATCACGACGTCCGCGCAGCCGCAGTCCCAGCGATGGATGCCGGCGACGATCTCCGGCCCGTCGCGGTCGAAGCGGAAGGCGTGCATGAGGTAGCGGCGGCGGCCGAGCTCATCGAGTAGGGCGTCCAACTCGGAGTGGTCGGACTGTCGCAATGGGACGGTGGCCGCGCTCATCGTCGATCGTTTCCAGATTCTTCGGGGATGCCGCTTGTTTTGTTGGTGGGCGGCGCACGGAGCGCCGGGGGTGGATCGCTCGACGACACGCCGCCCACCGGGTGCCCGGATCCGGGGCACGGGGAGTCCGGGCTGGTCGATCTTCGTTTACGGGGTTAATCCGCGAGAGCACTCCACGTCAGCCACAGCATGCGCGTTGCCCTGATGTCACGCAAGCCTGTCGACTGTGGAATTTCCACAACCACTCAGACGGGTGAGCCGTGCCTATTTCGGAGCGTCATACGGTGCGTAGCATTCGGCAGGTCGAAACCATCTCCGACCGATGGAGGCCGACGGTGGCCGAGACGTACTCGCCGAGTGTTCGGTTGCGCCGCATTGCCCGGGTTCTCCGCGGGTGGCGTGAGGAGCACGGTATCCGCAGCGGCACCGCGGCGACCCGGGCCGGCTGGTCGGCGGCCAAGCAGTCCCGGCTGGAGACGGCCGGGCAGCCGATCAGCCCCGCCGACGTGATGACCCTGGCGCTGATCTACGACGTGCCCGAGGAGGAACGCACCAAGCTCTTCCACGCCGCGCTGACCGCCCAGGAGAAGGGCTGGTGGGAGGAGGTCGCCAAGGGCGCGCTCGTCGACGACGTGATGGACTACGTCGAGCTCGAGTCGGAGGCCACCGAGCTGAAGACGTTCAAGATCGATCTGGTGCACGGTCTGTTTCAGACCGAGGAGTACACCGCCGCCCTGGTCCGGGCCTTCCGCCCGCAGCCCACCGAGGCGACCACCCGCCGCCGGGTGCAGGCCCGGGTCAAGCGGCAGGACCGGATCTTCGGCGAGAACCCGTTGCGGGTCGCGTCCATCCTCACCGAGGGAGCGCTGCGGCTGGTGGTCGGCGGGCCGGCGGTGATGTGCGCCCAGCTCGCCCGGCTGCGCGAGCTGGGCACGCTGCCGCACATCGCGATCCGCGTGCTGCCCGCCGCCCGCGGCGCCTACCCCGGGATGGGGACCGGGTTCAACATCGTGTCCTTCGAGGACGATGCACCCGACGTCGGCTACGTAGAGGTGCTCAGCAAGGGCGTTTATCTCGAGGCGCCGGAAGACGTCGAGACGTATAAGGTCTGTTTCGCTGAGACGTGGGAACTTGCGCTCGACGAACAGGAGTCGGCCGAGTTGATCACCACGGTCGCCAGCACCATGAAGGCCTGACGACTGGAGGACACCATGTCCGCTTCGGACAAGCCCGGATGGCGCAAGAGCAGCTTCAGCAACGGAGCCGGCAACGACTGTGTGGAGCTCGCCTTCCTCGGCGGTGCGGCCGCGTTGCGGGATTCCAAGAACCCGGCCGGCACCGTGCTCCTGATGGCATCCTCCCCATGGGAGGCACTGCGTGACGCGGTCCGGGCCGGCCGGTTCGACCTGGCCTGAGTAGACCGAACGCCGGTAGGCGCGTGCCCCGAAAGGGGCCGCGCCTACCGGCGTTTTGTCCACAGTGTCGGGTCCGATGACTCGACCATTTGCCGGCCGATTTCGCCAGCCGGCCGTCACCGCGGCCAAGTGGCAACTGTTAATGCTTCTCGTGGTTACAACCCGCACATACCGTCACCCGGTACGGGGGCGTCAGGCTCACTCGTTCGGGGGGTCTGTCGCCCTTTGGGTTAAAGGATCCACGAGAGGACCACCCCATGAGGAAGCGCTATACGGCAGCGCTCGCCACGCTTGGGTTGACCGTCGCCGGGCTCGTCGTGCCGGGCCTGACCGGTACGGCCTCGGCCGGCGACTCGGCCGCCGCCGGTGCGGCGTACGACCAGTTCATCGTCACCTTCGCCGACGGAGCGGACACCCGCGAGCTGAAGGGCGTCGACCTGATGCGGGCGACCGGGACCGGCAGCGTCGTGGTCAAGTCGGCACACAAGCTCAACCGGTCCGGCGCCGCGGCGCTCATGACGGAGCTCGGCAAGCAGGCCGGGGTGTACAGCGTCGAGCCGGACCTGGTCATGACCAAGCAGTTCACCCCGAACGACACGCGCTACCTCGAGCAGTGGGACCTGTTCGAGCCGACCGGCGGCATGAACGCCCCGACCGCGTGGGACACCGCGGACGGCGCCGGGGTGACCGTCGCGGTGATCGACACCGGGATCACCCTGCACTCCGACCTGAACGGTAACGTGCTGCCCGGCTACGACTTCATCAGCGACGCCGCCACGGCGCGGGACGGCAACGGGCGCGACCCCAACCCCAACGACGAGGGCGACTGGTTCCTGGCCGGCGAGTGCGGCAGCACCACGCCCAGCGACTCCAGCTGGCACGGCTCACACGTGGCCGGCACGATCGCCGCGGTCAGCAACAACACCAACGGCATCGCCGGCATCGCCCGGGCGGCCAAGATCCTTCCGGTGCGGGTGCTGGGCAAGTGCGGCGGCTTCACCTCCGACATCGCCGACGCGATCACCTGGGCCTCCGGCGGCCGGGTCTCCCGCGTCCCGACCAACCCCAACCCGGCCAAGGTGATCAACCTCAGCCTGGGCGGCTCCGGCGCGTGCGGGCGGACCTTCCAACGGGCCATCGACGGTGCGGTGTCCCGTGGCACCACGGTCGTGATCGCGGCCGGCAACTCCAACGCCAACGTCTCCGGCTTCTCCCCGGCCAACTGCAACAACGTGGTATCCGTGGCCTCCAACGACCGTCAGGGCAACCGCGCGTTCTACTCCAACTTCGGCACCCTGATCGACGTCACCGCGCCGGGTGGCGAGGTGCGCAACGAGACCGACCCGCCGGGCAGCCGCACCAAGCCGCAGGACGGCGTGCTGTCCACGCTCAACGCCGGCCTCACCACGCAGACGACGACCGAGACCTACAACACCTACATGGGCACCAGCATGGCCGCACCGCACGTGGCCGGCCTGGTCGCGCTCATGCTCGGTGAGGTCTCCCTCAACCCGGCCAGCGTCGAGGCCGCGCTGAAGGCCCACGCCCGGCCGCTCCCCGGCACCTGCACGGGTGGCTGCGGCGCCGGCATCATCGACGCCGCCGCGACCATCGCGGCCCTGTAGATAGCGTCCAATGCCCTGAAGGCGGCCTTCAGGACGTTCAGCGTCCTGAAGGCCCCCTTCAGGGCATGTGCTCCGGTGTGCGCGGTGCCGGCATGGGGAGGGTGAGGCCGCTCTGCGCGGTGAGGAGGGCGAGCTTCGCCTGGTCGGGTTCCTTGGCGTCGAGGCGTTCCCGGGCGTCGCGCACGGCGTGCACCGCGGCGGCCACTCGGCAGGTGTCGCCGACCGCGGCCGTCCAGGCCAGCGCGCCGCGGAGGGTGTCGTCGAACCGGTGCAGCGTTTGCATATCGGGGGCGGCACCGGCGGCCAGCTCGGCCAGAACCGTGTCCACCGCCGTGCGCAGGTAGCGGCCCGGCGCCGGCACCGGACGTTTGTCGATCACCGGCTCCCGCCGCCGGCGTGGCGGTGCGACCCGCAGTTCGGGGCCCAACCCTACGACGACATCGTGCTTAGCGACCACGACCCACTCCTCCCGCACCAGTAGGCCCGCCGGCCCACCTCTCGCCCGTCGGGGACCGGGTGGCGCCGCCCATCCTACGAGGTCACAAGCCGGATTACACGGGGAAAGTTGTGCAATTTACCGGCCGGGAACGAATCGTTAATGGTGGAGCTTTTCCAAGATCCCCTTATTGGCGGTAACCCTCGACCTCGCCGAGGGGGCGGGCCCGGGCTTCGTCGGGATCCTGGCCGAACTCGGTGCGGGCGCGGCGCTGGCGGAGGAGGTCCCAGCACTGGTCGAGTTGCTGCTCGAGGGAGTCCAGCCGGGCCTGCTCGCCGGCGGCGAGGCCGTGCCCGACGGCCCGGGAGCGCAGCGCGTGCTCCTCGGCGATCAGCTCGTCGATCCGGCCGATGATCTGGCCGTCGTTCATGATCTCTCCTTCGGCTGGAGCGTGTCGCTGCGCCTGGATGCTAGTACCCGGATGGGTGGTGAGGAGTAACGGTGCAGGTCCAGGGTTTGCCTGTTGTTCACCGGTGGTACCCCCGGCGGGCAGCTCTCACCCTGGAGGTCGGCGATGGTGGCGGTGCCCGAAGCGAGTGCGGCAGGTGCGGTGCGGACGCTGATCCCGGCGCGGATCGACCGGTTGCCCTGGTCGAAGTTCCACACCCGGATGGTGGTCGCGCTGGGGGTGGCGTGGATCCTGGACGGGCTGGAGATCACCGTGGCGAGCGCGGTCGCCGACTCGCTGACCAAGCCCGAGACGCTGAACATGTCGTCGACCGCGGTCGGCCTGATCGCCACCGTCTACCTGGCGGGGGAGGTGGTCGGCGCGCTGGTTTTCGGCAACCTGTCGGACCGGCTGGGCCGGCGGAACCTGTTCATGATCACATTGGGGGTCTACCTGGTCGGCAGCGGCCTCACCGCACTCACCCTCGGCAACGGAGCCGGCTGGGTGTTCTTCCTCTACCTCACCCGGTTCATCGCCGGCATGGGCATCGGCGGTGAGTACGCCGCGATCAACTCCGCGATCGACGAGCTGATCCCGGCCCGCTACCGGGGCCGGGTGGACATCGCGGTGAACGGCACCTACTGGGCCGGCGCGATCCTCGGCACGATCGGCACGTACATCCTGCTCAACAAGATGGACCTGTCGCTGGGGTGGCGGCTGGGCTTCCTGATCGGCCCGGTGCTGGGCCTGGTGATCCTGATCGTCCGGCGCAACCTTCCGGAAAGCCCGCGCTGGCAGGTCATGCACGGAAAGGCGGACGAAGCCGAGGCGTCCATCACGCAGATCGAGCACGAGGTCGAAGCGTCCGGAGAGAAGCTGCCGCCGGTCGACGAGAGCAAGGCACTGGAGATCCGGCCCACCGACAAGATCGGATACCTGGCGCTGACCCGGGTGCTGTTCCGGGACTACCCGCAGCGGGCCATCCTGGGCGCCTCGCTCATGATCAGCCAGTCGTTCCTGTACAACGCCATCTTCTTCACCTACACGCTGGTGCTCGGCAAGTTCTACGGGGTCTCGTCGGCGTCCACGCCGCTCTACCTGATCGCGTTCGCGGTGGGCAACCTGGCCGGGCCGCTGCTGATCGGCCACTTCTTCGACACCATCGGCCGGCGGACCATGATCTCCAGCACGTACATCCTGTCCGGGGTGCTGCTCGGGGTCACCGCCGGGATGTTCTACGCGGGGTGGCTCAACGCCATCACCCAGACCATCGCCTGGTGCGTGATCTTCTTCTTCGCCTCGGCCGGCGCGAGCGCGGCGTACCTCACGGTGAGCGAGATCTTCCCGCTCGAGGTGCGGGCGAAGGCGATCGCGGTGTTCTTCGCCATCGCCCAGTGCTTCGGCGCCCTCGGCCCGGTCATCTATGGCGCCCTGATCGGCGACGGCACGCACCCCGCCCGGCTGTTCGTCGGCTACCTGCTCGGCGCCGCCGTCATGATCGCGGGCGGCCTGGTCGCCGCGGGCCTGGCGGTCGACGCCGAGGGCCGCTCACTCGAGGAGATCGCCGTCCCGCTGTCCGCCACCGGCCGGCGCGGCCCCACCCGGGCGGAGGGCGCGGGCACGCCGTACTCCACCTGACCCGGGGTCTAACCCCGAGTTATCCCGGAGATCCAGCAAAAGTCGTGGTTCCGCTGATCGTCCACCTGTCACTATCGGTGTACAGGGTGGAGGTAGGTGGACCGAACATGTGGGACCCGATCGGGTGGCTCAGGTGGCGAGCCGGCGACGCGCGGCCAAGGCTCAGAGCCGATCATGCTTGACGTTCTGAACGGGATCACCGACATCCTGCACGGCCTGCTCGACTCGCCGTGGCTGTGGGCCGTGGTCTTCCTCATGGCCGGCATGGACGCCCTGCTGCCGTTCATGCCGAGCGAGACCACCGTGATCATCGTCGGGGTCCTGGTGGTGCCGGACACCAGCCAGCTGGTCATGCTGATCGTGATCGCCGCGCTCGGGGCGTGGTGCGGGGACTGCCTCGGCTACCTCGTCGGCCGCGGCTCCGGGCCGGTCGTGCTCCCCCGGCTGATCCGGGGCGAGCGCGGGCGGGCGCAGTTCCAGTGGGCGCACACGCAGCTGCGCCGGCACGCCACGGTGCTGCTGCTGGCCGGCCGGTACCTGCCGGGGGTCCGCGCGGTCACCATGCTCGGCGCGGGCGTGGTGGGCTACCCGGCGCGGCGGTTCCTGCTCACCGACGCGCTCGGAGCCAGCATCTGGGCCACCTACTCGTCGCTGATCGGCTACCTGGGCGGCACCACCTTCCAGGATCACCCCGTGTACGGCATGCTGCTGGCGTTCGCCATCGGCCTGGCCGGCGCCACGCTGGTGGAGGTCGTCCGGCGGCTCGCCGGGCGCCGCCGCCGCGTGCTGTCCGGCATCCGCGAACCGGATGGTGCGGAGGTACGACGTGAGCGGAGCTTGCGGAGCGAACCATGAATACTGCCCCGTCGACGGGGGACGAGCGAACCTCAGCCGGGGATTGCCATCATCCGAGCTTGCGAGGTGATGCCGTGAGTTATCCGCATGACATCGGCGGGATGCACGGTTTCGGGCCGGTGCCGGGGCTGGACGACGAGCACCTGTTCCATGCCGCCTGGGAGGCCCGGGCGTTCGCCGTGGTCCGGTCGCTGATCCAGAACGGGGTGTTCACCTGGGACGAGTTCCGGCACGCGATCGAGCGGATGCCGGCCGGGGCGTACTTCAGCAGCGGGTACTACGAGCGGTGGGCGGACGCGGCGGAGCGGCTCTGCGTGGAGAAGGGCGTGCTGACCCCGGCCGAGCGTGACCAGCTGCAGGCCGCGACGGACGCGGTTCCGTGAACTTCTCGCCCGGTCAGGCCGTTCGGGCCCGGCTGCACGGGGCGCCGGGACACACCCGGTTGCCGGGTTATGTGCGCGGGCGGCCGGGCATCGTGCACGCGTTGCGCGGGGACTTTCCGTTTCCCGACGAGGGTGCCCGGTATGGGCGTGCGGAGCCGCAGGCGCTGTACAGCGTGCGGTTCGCCGCGCGGGATCTGTGGGGTTCCGGTGATCACGACGTCTACCTGGATCTGTTCGAGAGCTACCTGAACGAGGTGTCGGCGTGACGCATGATCACCAGCCGACGGCGCCGATGGCGCGCCGGGTGGCGGCGTTCGAGCGGCTGCTGGAGGAGCGGGGTGCGCTGGAGCCGGGGCAGGTCGACGACGTGGAGGACGTGTTCTGCCGGCGGATGGGCGCGCGGAACGGTGCCCGGTACGTGGCGCGGGCCTGGGTGGATGCGGACTTCCGGGCGCGGCTGCTGGACGACGCCACCGCGGTGGTCCGGGCCGAGGGCTACGACCTGCGCGGCTCGACCAACGCCGAGCTGCCGTTCCTCGAGCTCGTCGCCGTGGCGAACACCGAAGAGGTGCACAACCTGGTGGTGTGCACGCTCTGCTCGTGCTATCCGGTGCCGCTGCTCGGGCCGTCGCCGCGCTGGTACAAGTCGTTCGCCTACCGCTCCCGGGCGGTCCGCGAGCCGCGCGCGGTGCTGGCCGAGTTCGGCGTGGACCTCGGCCCGGACGTGCGGATCCGGGTCTGGGACTCCACCGCTGACTGCCGCTACCTGGTCGTCCCGCGCCGCCCGGCCGGCACCGGCGGGCTCGGTGAGGACGAGCTGGCCGCGCTGGTCGGCAGGGACGCGCTGATCGGCGCCGGGGTGGTGGCCGCGCCGCTATAGTCGGCCGCTGTGGCCGGGGTGGTGCGGATCGGGGTGGCGGAGCGGCGGGCCCGGCTCGGTCGCCGGCACCGGCTCGCGGCCGGCGCGCAGGCGGTGGACCCGCTCGAGGTGGCGTCGAGCCTGGTCGCCCTGCACGGCAGCGATCCGTCGACGGTCTACCTGTCCAGCCTGGCCCGGATGGACGGCAGCGACGTGGCGGCGGTGGAGCGCGCGCTCTACGAGGACCGGACGCTGCTGCGGCTGCTGTGCATGCGCCGCACCGTGTTCGTCATTCCGACCGAGCTTGCGCCGGCGGTGCTGGCGGCCAGCGCGCGGACGGTCGCGGCCCAGCAGCGGCGGTTGCTGCACGGCATGCTGGCCGAGAACGGCGTCACCGCGGATGTGGAGAGCTGGCTGGCCGAGGTCGAGCGGGTCGCCCTGGACGCGCTCGCCGAGTTGGGTGAGGCGACCGCGAACGAGATCGGCGCGGCCGACCCGCGGTTGCGGGCCGAGCTGGTGCTGGCCCGGGGAAAGAACTACGAGGGCCGGCAGCGGGTGGTCTCCCGGGTGCTGCTGGTGCTGGCGGCACAGGGGCTGATCGTCCGCGGCCGCCCGCTGGGTGGCTGGACCTCGACCCAGTTCCGCTGGTCGGTAACCGACCGCTGGCGGCCCGGCGGCATCCCGGAAATGTCCACAGTGGACGCCGAGGCCGAGCTGGCCCGGCACTGGCTCGGCGCCTTCGGACCGGCCACAGTGGACGATCTGCGGTGGTGGACCGGGTGGACCGCGACGCAGACCAAGCGTGCCCTCGGCCGGCTCGACCCGGTCGAGGTGGATCTCGACGGCGCCCCCGGCATCGTCCTGCCGGACGACCTCGAGCCGGTGTCGGGTCGGCCGGCCGAGCCCTGGGTGGCCCTGCTGCCCGCGCTGGACCCGACCCCGATGGGCTGGCAGCGCCGCGAGTTCTACCTCGGCGAGCACGCCGGCCGGTTGTTCGACACCACCGGCAACGTCTCCCCCACCGTCTGGCTGGACGGCCGCGTCGTCGGTGGCTGGGCCCAGCGCAAGGACGGCGAGGTCGCGTTCCGCCTCCTCGAGGACGTCGGCTCGGACGCGGTCACCGCGATCAAACGGTCCGCCGCCGCCCTCGCCGAGCGGCTCGGCGACGTCCGGCTCACCGCCCGCGCCCGCCGGCCCTCGCCGGTGGAGCGCGAGCTCCTGGCCTGAGAGGGGGTAGCAGGCTGCCTGTGCCCGGGTGTGGTCGGTGGGCGGTGCAGGATTATTGTCGGTCCCTACGGTCAATATGTCGGGTATGGAACTGCTCGAGGCGCATGGTAGGGCGATGGCCGGCTTCGACCGGGTGGTCGGCAGGATCGCGGACACGGACTGGTCGGCGCCGACTCCGTGTTCCGAGTGGACCGTCCGTGACCTGCTCAATCACCTTGTGTACGAACAACTCTGGGTGCCGGAGCTGCTGGGCGGGGCCACCGTCGAGGAGGTCGGCGACCGGTTCGACGGCGATGTGCTGGACGGCGATCCGGTCGGCCGGTGGCGGGCGGCCTCGGCCGCGGCGCGTTCGGCGTGGCTGGCGCCGGGTGCGGTCGACCGCGAGGTCTCGCTCAGCTCGCGGCGCGCGCCGGCGGCCACGTACGGCTGGGAGATGACCCTCGATCTGGGCGTGCACGGCTGGGATCTGGCGGTCGGCGTCGGCGCCGAGTCCCCGCTGGACGCCGGGCTGGCGGACACGCTGCTGGACGTGTTCGAGGACATCGTCCCGACCTGGCAAGGGTTCGGCATCTTCGCTCCCCCGCTCCCGGTGTCCGCCGGCGCCGACTCCCCCACCCGCCTGCTCGCCCTCTGCGGCCGCACGCGCTAGCAGTGCGGAAGTGAGTGCCCCCAGACTCGCCGAGCGGATCGTCGAGCCGGGATGTGAGGATGGGGTGCGTGGCAAACGACTGGTGGCGGGACGCGGTCATCTACGAGATCTACATCCGCAGTTTCGCCGACGCGGATGGCGACGGAAATGGGGATGTGGAAGGGATCCGGTCCCGGCTGGGGTATCTGCGCGAGCTCGGGGTGGATGCTATCTGGATCACGCCGTGGTACCCGTCGCCGATGGCCGATGGCGGGTATGACGTGTCGGATTACCGGGCAATCCAGCCGATGTTCGGCACGCTGGGGCAGGCGAGCGGGCTGATCGGGGAGGCGCACGGGCACGGGCTGAAGGTGATCATCGACCTGGTGCCGAACCATACGTCGGACCAGCATCCGTGGTTTCGGGCGGCGCTGGCGGCGGGGCCGGGGTCGGCGGAGCGGGACCGGTACGTGTTCCGGGAGGGGCCGGAGCCGGGGGTGCCGCCGAACGACTGGCGGAGCGTGTTCGGCGGGACGGCGTGGACCCCGGCCGGGGACGGCTGGTGGTACCTGCACCTGTTCGCGCCCGAGCAGCCGGATCTGAACTGGGACAACGCGGCCGTGCAGGACGAGTTCCTGGACATCCTGCGGTTCTGGCTGGACCGCGGCGTCGACGGGTTCCGGATCGACGTGGCGCACGGGCTGGTCAAGCAGCCGGGGCTGCCGGATCTCGGCGACGACTACGAGGACGTGCTGGCGCCGCCGGACCGGATCGATCATCCGCACTGGGACCGGGAGGAGGTGCATGACATCTACCGCTCGTGGCGGGAGGTCAGCGACACGTACCCGGGTGCGCAGATCTTCGTGGCCGAGGCGTGGGTGGCGAACTCGGAGCGGATGGCCCGCTACGTCCGGCCGGGTGAGCTGCACACGGCGTTCAACTTCGACTTCCTGCGCTGCGCCTGGGATGCCGCGCGGTTCCGGGAGGTCATCGACGACAGCCTGGCGGCGCTGGCCGCGGTGGGCGCGCCGGGCACCTGGGTGCTGTCCAACCACGACGTGACGCGGCACGTCACGCGGTACGGCCGGCCGCACACCGTCGGCCTCGAACCGCGGACGGAGCGGCTCGAGCCGGTCGATCTCGCGCTGGGCACCCGGCGGGCCCGGGCGGCCGCGTTGCTGATGCTGGCCCTGCCCGGCGGGGCGTACCTGTACCAGGGCGAGGAGCTCGGGCTCTGGGAGGTGGAGGACCTCCCCGAGGCGGTGCTGCAGGACCCGACGTTCGAGCGGTCCGGGCGGGACGTGCGGGGGCGGGACGGGTGCCGGGTCCCGCTGCCCTGGTCCGGGGACGTGCCGCCGTTCGGCTTCGGACCGGGCTACGGCCCGTCCTGGCTGCCGCAGCCGCCGGAGTGGAAGGCCGTCACCGTCGAGGTGCAGGCCGGCGACGAGCGCTCGATGCTCGAGCTCTACCGCGCGGCACTGCGGCTCCGCCGGTCGCACCCGGCGCTGGGCGACGGCGGGCTGCGCTGGCTGGAGTCGCCCGCGGACGTCCTGCTGTTCGAGCGTGATCCGGGGTTCCGTTGTGTGGTCAACGTTTCCGGTGCCGAGTTCGCCATCCCTCCGGGAGCCACGGTGTTGCTGGCCAGTGAACCCGTGGCGGACGGGCGGGTTCCGCGGGACGTGGCGGTGTGGTTCGAGGTTTGACAGTCGCCGGAACGGTGTGTGAGGGTCGAGGCGCTGTGGTTTAGACCAATGGAGGTGCGTGCTGTTCGGGTGGGCGGATGCGGTGCTGCAGCCGGGTTTTGCCGGAACGGCGGCGCCGGAGTGGGTGCGCCGGCGGCTGGCGAACGGGCTGGGCGGGGTCGCGTTGTTCTCGCGGAACATCGAGAGCGCCGGCCAGGTCCAGGCCCTGGTCGGCGAGCTGCGGGCGGAGAACCCGGACGTGGTCGTGGCGATCGACGAGGAGGGCGGCGACGTCACCCGGATGGAGGCGACGCGGGGCAGCTCGCGGCCGGGCAACCTGGCGCTGGGGGCGGTCGACGACCTGGCGCTGACCGAGGCGGTGGCCGCCGAGATCGGGTGGGACCTCGCCGGAGTCGGGGTGACGCTGGACTACGCGCCGGACGCGGACGTCAACTCCAACCCGGACAACCCGGTGATCGGGGTGCGCTCGTTCGGCGCCGACCCGGCCCTGGTGGCCCGGCACACCGCGGCCTGGGTGCGCGGCCTGCAGTCGACCGGGGTCGCCGCGTGCGCCAAGCACTTTCCCGGGCACGGGGACACCACCGTGGATTCGCACCTGGCCCTGCCGACGCTGGACGGGCCGGTGGAGCACATCGTGGCGGCGGCGCTGCCCCCGTTCCGGGCGGCGATCGAGGCCGGCGTGCGGACGATCATGACCGGGCATCTGCTGGTGGGTTCGCTGGATCCGGACGCGCCGGCGACGATGAGCCGGCGGATCCTCGTCGATCTCCTGCGCGGTGAGCTGGGGTTCGACGGGTTGATCATCACCGACGGGCTGGAGATGCGGGCGGTGGCCGACCGGTACGGGTTGGCGGGCGCGGCGGTGCGGGCGATCGCGGCCGGGGCGGACGCTCTCTGTGTCGGCGGCGGGCCGACCGGCGAGGACACCGTGGAGCTGCTGCGGAACGCGCTGGTCGAGGCCGTGCGGAGCGGGGAGCTGGCCGAGGAGCGGCTGGCCGACGCGGCGCGGCGGGTGGGCGAGCTGGCCGCGTGGTCGGCCGGCGATCACCAGCGGGAACGGCGCGCGGGCGGGCCGGTCGGGATGATCGCGGCGCGGCGGGCGGTGCGAATCGTCGATCCGGACGGGGTGTTGCCGTTGCCGCGGGCGCCGCACGTCGTGGAGCTGGCACCGTACCTGCACGAGGCCATCGACGAGGGGACGCCGTGGGGGGTGGCCGAACCGCTGGCCCGGCTGCGGCCGGACGTCACGTCGGTGCGGCTCCATCCCGGGGACGCGGACCGGCTGGCCGGCACCGCACTGGCCGCGGCGAACGGCCGGCCACTGGTCGTCGTGGTGCGGGACGCGCACCGGCACGCGTGGATGTCCGGCGCGGTCAAGGAGTTGATCGGCGCGCGGCCCGACGCCGTGGTGGTCGAGCTCGGGCTGCCGGGGCCGGAGCCGCTCGGGGCCGCGTACCTGGCCACCCACGGCGCCGCCCGGGTGTGCGGGGAGGCGGCCGCCGAGGTACTGCTCGGTGGCGCGGAATAGTTGATTGTTCGCGCAGCGTTGCCAACGGCATGGCGTTCACTGGTGAGTACGCGCCCAGCCCGACGGACTGGGTGCGGGAGATGGTGGAGAAGTACGAGAGCTCGGGCGGGACCGAGAGGATGTCGTGGGGTAAGCCCGTGATCATCCTGACCTCGGTCGGCGCGAGGACCGGGAAGATCCGGAAGACGCCGCTGATGCGGGTTGAGCACGACGGGCACTATGCCGTGGTCGCCTCGCTGGGTGGGGCACCGAAGCACCCGGTCTGGTACTTCAACCTGAAGGCGAACCCTCGGGCGGAACTGCAGGACGGGCCGGTCAAGAAGGAGTACGTCGCCCGTGAGGTGACCGGCGAGGAGAAGTCTCTCTGGTGGAAGCGCTCGGTCGATGCCTGGCCGGACTACGCCAACTACCAGACGAAGACCGACCGGCAGATCCCGGTGTTCGTACTGGAACCCGTCGACTAGTCCGCCTCTCCGGAATTTTTATGGTCGTTGCGTTCCAGCAAACGGTGCGATTGTCGGGTGGACCGTGGCTGGGTACCGTCACGGTCCCCTGAGGTCACGTTGGCCGGGACGAGACTAGTGCGATCCATCCGGGCGACCGCGCGGAAAAGGGCGCTGGCGGCGATCAGCAGGCGGGAGCGCTCGACCCAGGGGCCGGTGAGCTTGCCCCAGGCGGCGAACTGGAGCGGGCCGGCGAAGCGGGAGATCGCGGCGGCGAGCACGAGCCCACCGGGGCGGATGACCCGGGCCGCCTCGGACAGCGCCCGGACCCGGTCGTCCCGGTCGAGCAGGTGGTACAGCGGGCCGAGCAGCAGCGTCGCGTCGTAGGTTCCATCCGGTTCGGGCAGCGCGCGGGCTCGCGGCGGCAGCAGCTCGGCGAGCAACTCGTTGGTGTGCAACCACTCCAAACCGGTTGTTGGCCTGCGTGGTGAACCGCAGGTCCTCGCGGTACTGGTTGGGGTAGTGGTCGACGATCTCGTCCGGTCCCCCGCCCATGCCTCCATGGTCCCCACGGTCACAAGCGAAAAGAGATCGCGGGCCCGCACGTGGGCGCGGGCCCGCGACCTACCCCCGGTTCTTCTCAGGCAGCCGCCGCCAGGTCGGGTTCCTCGTCGGCTGCCTCCTCCGCGGTGCCGGGCTTGCGCAGGACCGCGAACGTGATCGCGATGGCCACCGCCACCAGGGCGGCGCCGATCAGGTAAGCGACGTGGTAACCGGCGTTCAGCGCGGCGGGAGCGGACTCGCCGGCGGACAGCCGGCCCTGGGTGTGCGCGGCGGCGACGGTGGCCAGGGCGGCCAGCCCGATGGCGCCGCCGACCTGGGCGCTGGTGTTGACCAGGCCGGAGGCCAGGCCCGCGTCGCTGGGGGTCGCGCCGGACATGGCCAGCGTCATCAGTGCGGGGAAGCCCAGCCCGGTGCCCAGGCCGACGAGGATCGTCGGCGGCAGGACGTCGAGCAGGAAGCCGCCCTGGACCGGGGTGCGGGCGAACAGCAGCATGCCGAGGCCGATCAGCGCCAGGCTGGTCACCAGCGTGTTCCGCAGGCCGAAGCGCAGCGCGATCGGGCCGGAGAACTTCAGCGACATGGCGCCCATGACGATCGTCGTCGGCAGGAACGCCACGCCCACCTCGAGCGCGTCGTAGCCGAGGATCTGCTGCAGGTACAGCGCGCCGAGGAAGAACATGCCGAACATGCCGGCCACCAGCAGCGCCTGGATCACGTTGGCGCCGCTGACCTGGCCGGAGCGGAACAGCCGCAGCGGCATCAGCGGGTTGGCGATCCGGGTCTGGCGCACCAGGAACGCCACGATCAGCGCCACGGACACCGCGCCCGTGGTGACCACGACGGCCGTGCTCCACTGCTCGATCTGCAGAATGGTGGCCACACCGAGCATCAGGCCCGCGGTGAGCATCGCCGCGCCGGGCGTGTCCGCGCCGCCACGTACCCCGATCCCGCGCACGTCCTCGATCAGCCGCACGGCGAACACCGCGGTCAGCACGCCCACCGGCAGGTTGATCAGGAAGATCCAGTGCCAGTTGATCGCCGCGGTCAGCGCGCCGCCGGTGAGCAGGCCGATCGAGCCGCCCGCGGAGGCCACGAAGCCGTACACGCCAATGGCTTTCGCCTGCTCACGGGGCTCCGGGAACATCGTCACGATCATGCCGAGGATCACCGCGGAGGTCAGCGCGCCGCCGACGCCCTGCACGAACCGCGCGGCGATCAGCATGAACTGGCTGACCGACACCGCGCACAACAGTGATGCCACGGTGAAGATGGCCAGCCCGCCCAGGAACACCCGGCGTTGGCCGATGAGGTCGCCGAGCCGGCCGGCGAGCAGCAGCAGACCGCCGAACGCGATCAGGTACGCGTTCACCACCCAGGCCAGCCCGCTCGGCGAGAAGCCGAGATCCCCCTGGATCGAGGGCAGCGCGACGTTCACGATCGTCACGTCAAGAACGATCATCAGCATGCCCACGCAGAGCACGTACAGCGCGAGCCAGCGTGACCGGTCGGTCCTTGCCATGGCGGTCATCTCGGGTTGTCCTCTCCCTCGTGTCTCGTCTCTTTGACATGGAGACGACCCCCGGGGCGGAAACTCATCGGTGGCCGACGCAGAAACCGTCGCACCGGTGCCGGGGTGAAGGGAAAGGCCGAGTGGGCATGGCGGTGATGTCCGTCCGGTATGACGCGAAGCGGTGATCACGGGGGTCAGTGCCCTGAAGGTGACCTTCAGGACGCTCAATGCCCTGAAGGCCGCCTTCAGGGCATTCACTCAACCCGCGGCGGGCACCTCGTCGTAGGAGATGAGGCTGTGCCGCAGGGCGGTCATCAGGGCCTGGGCGCGGTTGGTGGCGCCGAGCTTCTCGTAGAGTCGGGCCACGTAGGTCTTCGCGGTGGACTGGCTGACGAACAGGGTGCGCGCGATGGCCGGGATGGACATGCTGTCGCGCAGGAGCTCGAGCACCTCGCGTTCGCGGGGGCTGAGGGCGAAGCGGGTGTCGCTCTCCCGGCGCCGGGAGAGCGCGCCGCCGAGGCCGCTGGCGGTGAACGAGGTGGCGGCGACGGCGG
The DNA here is from genome assembly GCF_036002505.1 of Actinophytocola sp. GTDB lineage: Bacteria > Actinomycetota > Actinomycetes > Mycobacteriales > Pseudonocardiaceae > DASYTH01. Next base: position 35,091 of record NZ_DASYTH010000230.1, read on the forward strand.
CGTGCCGGATGGCGCAGAGCACCTCGGCGATCGGGGCGGTCTTGGGCACAAACGCGGAGACCCCGGTGTCCAGCGCGCGGAACAGCACGTCGTCCTCGCCGCGGGTGGCCAGCACCACGATGCCGAGGTCGGCGTAGCGGTCGCGGAGCTCGCGGGCTAGTTGCAGTCCGTCACCGTCCGGGAGGGCTGCGTCGATGGTGACTACGTTCGGTAGGTGAACGCCGACGACCTGCCGGGCCTGCGCCACGGAGCTGGCCTCGGCCACGACCTCAATGTCCTGATGGGGTGCTACCAGCTCGGACAGACCCAGGCGAAGCAGTGGGTGGCCGTCGATCACGGCGATTCGGATGGTCATGACAGGCCCCTTCGGCAGGCTGGGCAACTACCCCAAGTGGTGACTTGTCCGGGATGTCGACTACGGGACGTCACCAGTTACCGATTCACACGGCGGTTCCCTCAATTGGGGTCCTCTGATTCCCCGGGCTAGGGGCTTTCGGCCTCCCCCACCCGGGTGTCGGGCGATCGGCGCCCAACCCGGACCGGTCGCCCGATCCCGCGGCGGGGCCTGCCGGGCGCAGCCTTTCCGGCGTGACGATCCTCTGCGAACCCGACCCCACCTGGGCGACCGTGCTGACCGCGGTGGCCGACGGGGACGTGCGGCCGGTGGAGACGCTGGCCGACGCGGGCCGGGTGCTGGCCGCAAGCCCCCGCGAGACGCTGGTGGTGCTCGGGCCGGGCGTGGATCTCGAGCACGCCCTGCGGTTCGCCTCGGATGTGCGGCTGTCCGGCGTGGACGCCCGGCTGGTGCTGGTGCGTGAGTCGGTGACGCCGGCGCTGCGGGCGCGGGCCGGGGAGTCCGGGGTGGCCAGCGTCGTGGCCGCGGCAGACCGGGTCGCGCTCGCCGCGGCGTTCCGGCGGGCCCGGAAGCCCCGGCGCGGGGCCGGCCAGGTGATCACGGTGCTGGCGGCCCGGGACGGGTACGGCAAGACGACCGTGGCCATCGGTCTGGCCGCGGCGCTGCCGGGCCGGGTGTGCCTGCTCGACCTCGACCTCGGGTTCGGCGACCTGGCGAGCACGCTGTCGCTGACGCCGGAGCGGAGCCTGGCCCAGGCCGCCGGCCGGTACCGGGCGGTCACCCCGGCCATGCTCGGCACGCTGGCGATGCCCGCCTGGTCCGATGTCGATTGCGTGGTCGCCGCGAGCAAACCGGGCGAGGCGACCCGGGTGCCCACGGCGATGGTCGCGGACCTGCTGGCGATCCTGCGCGGCGCCTACGACTTCGTGGTCGTCGACACGGTGGAGCGCTACCCGGCGCACGCGCTGGTGGCCTCCGACCGGTCGCAGCATCACGTGCTGGTGACCACGGCCGAGCTGCCGGCGCTGCGCCGGCTGCGGTTCACCCTCGACGTGCTCGACGTGCTCCCCTACGGCCGGACCTCGCGCTCGGTCGTGGTGAACCGGGTCCATCCCGGCGCTCAACTGTCTACTTCGGACATAGAAGAGGTTCTCAAGAGTCGGGTGGCCGTGGCGCTTCCGTCCACACCGGACGTTCCGGATTCGGTCAACCGAGGTGAGGTCCTGGTTTCCACCCGGCCGCACCACCCGTTCAGCGCGGCCGTCCGTGGGTTCGCTGATTCCATCGCCCAGCCCAACACAACAACCACTGAGAAAAGGAAGAAACATGCTTGAGCGGATGCGCGAGGCCAGGAGGAACGAGAGCGGCTTCACGCTCATCGAGCTGCTGATCGTGATCGTGATCCTGGGCGTGCTCGCCGGGATCGTGGTGTTCGCGGTCAACGGGATCCAGAACAAGGGGGAGGTCAACGCCTGCCAGTCGAACGTCAAAACCGTGACCGTGGCGGCCGAGGCCTACTACGCCCAGAAGGGCTCCTACGCCAGCGCGATCGACGACGTCGGGCACACCGCCACGACCCTCGTCGGCGCCGGACTGCTGCACTCCGCGCCGACGGACGTTGACTACTCCGTGTCGGGTGGCGCGGTGAGCGTCAAGGGATTGGGCAAGTGCCCGGGTTATACGGGCTGATCCCACTCAAGAACGTGGTGGAGGGCCGGCCCCCGACGGCCCTCCACCGCCTGACCGCACGGAGGTTTGCCATGGACAGCAGCCGGATCGACGTGCTGCTCGAGTCGCTGTGGCAGGCGGGTGGGACCGACCTGCTGCTCACCGCGGGAATGCCGCCGCAGATCCGGGTCCATGGTGAGCTCCGGGCGGTGCCCGAACAGCCGGTGCTCACCGGCGAGGACACCGTCGCGCTGCTTGACCAGACGCTGTCGGCCGAGCAGCGGGCCGGCTGGGACGGCCGGCACGAGTACGACTTCTCCTTCTCCTGGCGGGACAACGCCCGGATTCGGGGGAACGCGTTCGTCCAGCGCGGGCTGACCACGGTGGCGCTGCGGATGATTCCCCGGCAGATCCCGTCCATGGAGCAGCTCGGCCTGCCGCCGGCTCTGCACGAGTTCGCCCGGCGGCACCAGGGTCTGGTGCTGGTGACCGGGCCGACCGGGTCAGGCAAGTCGACGACGCTGGCCGCGGTGATCGACCGGATCAACCGCGAACGGGCCTGCCACATCATCACGATCGAGGACCCGATCGAGTACATGCACGAGCACCAACGCTCGGCGGTGAACCAGCGGGAGGTCGGGTCGGACACCGCGTCGTTTCCCGACGCGCTGCGCAGCGCGCTGCGGGAGGACCCGGATGTGCTGCTGGTCGGCGAGATGCGGGACCTGGAGTCGATCCGGTTCGCGCTGACCATCGCCGAGACCGGGCACCTCGTCTTCGCCACCCTGCACACCAACGACACGGCGCAGTCGCTGGCCCGCATGATCGACGTGTTCCCGGCCGAGCAGCAGGCGCAGGTGCGGGTGCAGCTCGCCGCCGCGCTGACCGGGATCGTCTACCAGCGCCTGGTTCCCCGGGTGCAGGGCGGACTGGTTGCGGCGTACGAGGTTCTGGTCGCCAACTCCGCGATTCGCAACCTGGTCAAGGAAGGCAAGACCCACCAGCTGCGGAACTCGCTGGTCACCGGGCAGCGCGAGGGCATGGTCACGCTCGAGCAGTCGCTGTCCGCGCTGGTGCAGGCCGGCCAGGTGTCCTATTCGGACGCGGCGGCCCGCAGCCTGTACCCCCGGGAGATCGAGGCCACGCCGCGCCTGCGGGCGAGCTGACACACAAGGACGTGAGGATGAGAATCAGGAGTCGCACCGAGCCCGCGCCCCCACCCGCGCGGCACCGCGCCGCGCCGGGTCCGGCCAGCCCCGTCGACCTGCGGGCGGTCACCCCGGATCCGGCGGCCACCGGGCTGCTGCCCGAGCCGCTGGCCCGCGAGCTGCTCGCCATCCCGCTTTCCGTTGGCACGGACGGGATCGTGGTCGCCGTGGCGGAACCCGACGCTATCGTCCACAGCAGACTGGAGGCCGCGGTCGGGCAGGCCGTGGTGCTGAGAACGGCGTCCCGCAACGACATCCTGCTCGCCATCGGCAACAGCTACCGCGCGCTGGCCGGGATCGGGGCCCGGGTCAAGGAGTTCGAGGCCCGGGACACGCCGCGGCGGGACCCGGAGAAGGCGGGCGCGGTGAGCGCCAGCGACGACGCGCCGGTCGTCCAGGTGGTGCAGCTGGTGATCACCCAGGCGCTCCGGGACCGGGCGTCGGACGTGCACCTCGAGCCGCAGCAGGACCGGGTCCGGGTGCGGTACCGGATCGACGGCGCGCTGCACGACGTGGCCGAGCTGCCCGGCTCGATGGGCCCGGCGATCGTCAGCCGGGTCAAGATCCTCGCCGGGATGAACATCGTCGAGCGGCGCCGCCCGCAGGACGGCCAGATCAGCATGGAGGTCGAGGGCCGGGCGGTGGACATCCGGGTGTCCACCACGGCGGTGGTCGGCGGCGAGAAGGTCGTGCTGCGGCTGCTGGACAAGAGCCGGCCGCTGTTCCGGTTGGAGCAGCTGGGCATGCCCGAGCCGATGGTGGCGCGGTACTCGGCGCTGCTGCGCTCCCCGTACGGGATGGTGATCTGCGCCGGGCCGACCGGCAGCGGCAAGACCACCACGCTGTACGGCTCGCTGGGCGCGGTGAACAGCCCCGAGCGCAACATCATGACCATCGAGGACCCGGTCGAGTACACGTTCCCGGACGTCAACCAGATCCAGATCAACGAGGCGGCCGGGATCGGCTTCGCCGGCGGGCTCAAGTCGATCCTGCGCCAGGACCCGGACATCATCCTGGTCGGCGAGGTGCGCGACGTGGAGACCGCGCGGATCGCCGTGCAGTCCGCGCTGACCGGGCACCTGGTGCTCTCCTCGCTGCACGCCACCGACGCGCCCGCGGCGCTGCACCGGTTGCTGGACATGGGAATCGAGGGCTTCCTGGTGGCCTCCTCGGTGACCGCGGTGCTCTCCCAGCGGCTGGTCCGGCGGATCTGCCCGCACTGCGTGGCCTACTACGAGCCGTCGCCGGAGGAGCTGGCGTTCCTTGAAGCGCTCGGCGGCTCGGACGGTGGAGCCGGCGGCGGGTTCGTGCGCGGCACGGGCTGCAACTTCTGTGCCCGCACCGGATATCTCGACCGGATCGGGGTGTACGAGCTGATGCCGGTCACCGACGCGATCCGGGAGCTGGTCCTGGACCGCGCCCCGCACGAGGAGATCCGCAAGGTGGCGCGGTACGAGGGCATGCGCACGCTGCAGGAGGAGGCGCTGCGGCTGGTGGCCAACGGTGTGACGAACCTGAGCGAGCTGCTGCGCTCCCTGTACGTGGTGGGTGGTTGAGATGACCGAGCTGGAGCTGCGGGACGCCCGGGCGGTGCACCGGACGAGCTTTCTGCGCAAGGAGCTGACCCCACCGCGGGTCAAGCGCGAGGAGGTGATGCACCTGTCGCGGCAGCTCGGTGCGTTCATCCGGGCCGGGCTGCCGCTGATCGAGGCGGTGCACTCGCTGGGTGCCGAGGCCGGCAACTCCTCGGTGCGCCGGATGATGGCGCAGGTCGAGGACGGGTTGCGGCGCGGGGAGAAGCTCTCCGACTGCTTCGACCGGCACCCGAAGATCTTTCCCGAGTTCTACCGGGGAATCCTGCACTCGGCGGAGCTCTCCGGGCAGCTGGACACGGTGCTGGAGCAGCTGGCGCGGTACCTGGAGCGCGACCTCGAGGCCCGCCGGAAGATCAAGTCCGCGATGATCTACCCGATCATGATCGCGGCGATGTCCGTGGTCACCGTGGTGGTGCTGGCGAGCTTCGTGCTGCCGCGGTTCAAGGAGTTCTTCGCCGGGCTGAACGCCGACCTGCCGCTGCCGACCCGGATGCTGCTGGGGGTCACCGACTTCCTCGGCCAGTGGTGGTGGGCGGTGCTGGCCGGGCTGGGCGTGATCATTGCCGCGGCGGTGCTCGCGCTGCGGTTCGAGCCCGGGCGGTTCGGGCGGGACCGGCTGCTGCTGCGGCTTCCGGTGCTCGGGCAGACGATCCGGTTCGCCCTGGTGGAACGGTTCTGCCGGGTCCTGTCCTCAATGGTCAGTGCCGGCGTGGCGCTGCCGGAGGCGCTGCGGGTGGCCACCGACGCGCTGCGCAACCTGGTGTTCCAGCGTGCCCTGGCCCGGGTCGGCGAGTCGCTCCTGGAGGGCGAGGGCCTGGCCGAGCCGCTGGCCGCCACGGGCCTGTTCCCCGGCACCGCCGCCCAGATGATGCGCGTGGGCGAGGAGACCGGCACGCTCGACACCCAGCTCTCCACCACCGCCGCCTACTACGAGGGCGAGCTGGACTACAAGCTCAAGAAGCTGATCTCCCTGTTCGAGCCCGCGGTGATCATCGTGATGGGCCTGGTGGTCGGCTTCGTCGCGGTGGCCCTGGTCTCCGCCATGTACGGCATCTTCAACCAGGTGAAAGTCCAATGAGGACGGTGGCAGGCGACCGGGGCGAGAGCCTGCTCGAGCTGGTCATCGCCGTGGCGCTGCTGGGCATCGCGCTGGTCGGGATCGTCGGCGGCCTGGCCATCAGCATCAGGACCTCGGACACGCACCGCAAGCAGTCAACCGCCAGCGCCTACGCCCGCGACTACGCCGAGGCCATTGAGAAGGCGCCGTACACGACCTGTGCGAGCGCGTCGACGTACGCCTTGGCGGGAACCGTGCCATCCGGGTACACGAAGTCGGTGGTCGGCGTGAAGTACTGGAGTGGGTCCGAGTGGCTGGGCACGTGCGGCAGCGATTCGGGGCTGCAGCAGGTCACCGTGCGGGTGGCGAGCAACGACGGGAGGGCTGCGGAGACGCTGACCCTGGTGCTGCGCAAACCCTGCGAGCCGGGGTCGGCATGTTGAGGCGCGACGAGGGGTTCACGCTGATCGAGCTGCTGGTCGCGGTCGTGCTCATCGGTGTGATCATGGTGCCGCTGACCGAGGTGGTGATCAGCTACCTGCGCAACACCGACACCACCACCGCCCGCCAGGTCGAGTCGCACGACCAGCAGATCGCCGCGGCCTACTGGCAGCAGGACGTCTCGAGCATCGGTGTCCGCTCGCCCTACGACGCGGCGTCGCAGAGCTTCCCGCTGCAGAGGTCGGTCAACACGGTGTTCCCGTGCGCACTGCCGGGCGGCGCGAGTCCGGTCGTCGTGCTGGCCTGGAACCAGTACGACTCCTTCGGCAGCCCAACCACCATCAGCGTCGCCTACGCGACGATCACCGGCAAAACCCAGCTGATCCGCGTGCACTGCATGGGATCCACGGTGGACTCGAACGAGGTCATCGCACGGGCGCTCGACCCGTCCGTGACGCCGGCCGTGGCATGCCTGACTGGTACCGGTGGCACGAGTTGCACCGGCTCGGGTTCGGATGTGCCGCAATCGATCAACCTGAAGTTCACCGTCAAGGACCCGTCCGGCAAGGGCCAGCAATACGTCGTGAGCCTCGACGGGCAACGGAGGCAGACATGATCCGTCGCATCCGAAACTCCGATGACGGCGGTGCCGCGCTGGTGATCGTGCTGATCATCGTCACGGTCATGGCGCTCGCCATGGGCGCTCTCCTGTCGATGACCACGACCAGTGAGCGCACCACGGTCACGCTGCGGGACCAGGCCGGAGTGGCCTACAACGGCGACGGCGCCGCGCAAGCCGCGATCAACGCGCTGCGTTTGAGCGACTTCAACAACGGCGTCGGCAAGCAGTGCTTCGACGGTTCCAAGCCGACGCTGGAGCTGCCCGGTTTCTACCCGGGCACCAACGGGCAGAACGGTTCCGCGGCGTCGTCGGCCGCGGTGACCTGCGCGGCGGAGCCGGGTACCGGAGAGCAGGGCTCCCCGGTTCCGATCTCCGCGGCCAACAAGCCGGGCAACGCCGTGCTCACGCTGGGCACCGCGGCGGGCGAGAAGGGCCAGACGTACGGGCAGAGCAACAAACCCGTGACGATCCGCGGCGGGGTGATCTCCAACTCCACCATCGACAGCACCCAGGCGCAGCTCACCGTGACCGGCGGCGCGTCGGTCCGGGCGGTGGGCGCATGCACCGGCCCGATCACCCCGGCCTGCACGCCGACCGTGCCGGTGACCGACCCCAACTATCCCGCGCCGACCGATCCGCCGGCGCCGCCCAGCGCGCTTCCGTCCTGCAACAACCAGAACCAGCTCGCCGAGTTCCGGCCGGGCCTCTACACCGACGCCGCTTTCCTCAGCAACTGCAAAGCGTCCTGGCTGCTGTTCCAGCCCGGCACGTACTACTTCGACTTCACCGCGCCGGCTTCGCACGTGTGGACGATCAGCAAGACGGCCGTCGGCGGCACGTTGACCGGTGCCAAGTCCAACACCGCGCCGGCCGTTCCGGGCGCGTGCGTGAACCCGATCAACTCGACGTCGGCGGTCGGGGTGGAGTTCGTGTTCGGTGGGGACAGCCAGCTCGTGTTCGACAAGGGCGTGCAGGCCGAGTTCTGCGCCACCTATCACCAGACGAGCATTCCGACGGTGCTCCACGGGCTCAAGTCGACCATTGTCAACGGCGCCTTCTCGGCCCGCGGGCAGTTCGGCTGCGTCGTCCAGGTGGCCGGCTGCGATCTGGTCTCGGACGGCACGAACGGGACCAAGCCGGCGTTCTTCTTCGAGGGCTTCGTCTACGCGCCACTGGCGAGCATCGATATCGCGGTGAACAACACCACCCAGCCGTACTTCAACTTCGGCATCGTCGCGCGGACGCTCACGTTCACCACGACCGGAAGCGCGTGCACGCCACCGGCCTGCACGGCGTTCATCTCGCTGCCGGACAACTCACCCGGATACGGTATCGCCAGCACCATCGTGAACCTGACGGTTTACGTCTGCCCCGGAGTGACGACGAATACCTGTGCCACCACCGCGTCGAAACGCCTGGCGCTCACCGCCCGGGTGCAACTGCGGGATCCGGGCGGCAGCCCGACGCCGGGTAACCGGGAGGTGACCGTTCTCAGCTGGTCCACCATTCGCTGAGCCGGTCGAGGGACGGCGACAGGAAGACCGCCAGCAGCGCGGCGGTGATCATGAAAGGTCCGAACGGGACGGCGGTTTTGCCGGAGCCGCGGCCGGCGGCGAGCAGGGCGACGCCGGCCAGCGCGCCGAGCAGGAACCCGCCGAACGCGCCGAGGATCAGGGTGGGCCAGGAGAGGTAGCCGAGCACCAACCCGAGCAGTCCGGCGAGCTTGACGTCGCCGAACTGCATGCCGCGCGGGTGGATCAGGCCCAGCAGCAGGTAGAACGCGAACAGGGCGGCGGCACCGGCGGCGGCGCGGGCCAGCGACCACCAGTCGTGCTGGACGGCCGCGGACAGGGCGAGCAGCGCCGCGAGGACCGGATAGGACGGAAGCACGATCGCGTTCGGGAGCCGGCGGACGTCGAGGTCGATGAGCGCGAGCGCGAGGCCGGCGGCGGCGAACCAGAGGTAGGCCGGCAGCGCGCTGAGCAGGTGCAGGTGGCTGAACCACAGGGCCAGCACGAGAAACAGGGCGCCGGTGCCGGCCTCGACCAGCGGGTAGCGCGGGCCGATCGGCGCGCCGCAGTCGGCGCACCGGCCGCGGAGCAGGAGCCAGCCGAGCACGGGAACGTTGTGCCGGGCGCGAATCGGATGGCCGCAGTGCGGGCAGCTTGAGGCCGGCGCGATCAGGGACAGGCCCTTCGGGACGCGGTGCACGACCACGTTCAGAAAGGAGCCGACGGCCAGTCCGAGCAGGGTGATCAGGATCAGCAGCGCGGGCACGCGGTGATCGTTACAGGTGCGCGCGGTGCCCGCCAGGCGAACGTCCTGGCGCGTTAATCGAGCACCGCGGGTCGCCCGGCGAATTGACGTCGTTGTGTTGGCCTGCTGCGTTGGTGTGTTGGCTGGCCACGACGGATCGCCGGGGGTGGGACCGGGAACGAACGGAGAAACCGCTACTGACCATCGATGCTCTCCACGACGTCAGCGGCCAACATGACAACGCCATAGGCCAACACGGCGGCGCCAGCGGCCAACACGCCGGTTTCGGTGGCCGGCGGGCGAGCCGGAACGGCGGTCCATCCATTCCGGCCACCCGCTTACCCGAATCTGTCACCCAGAGAACGACGGCTGCTTGGCGGCTCGGCCGCCCTTACCCTTCTTTCCCTTGGGGGCTTGCGCCTCCTCATAGGCCTCGATCACGTTCGCCGGGATACGTCCCCGGTCGGCGAGGTCGAAGCCGTTCTGCCGCGCCCACTCCCGGATCGCCTTGGTTTGCTCGCGGCTGGCCGCGGGCCGGGACGGAGCGGGCTTGGTGGTGCCGGCGTTTCGCTTGATACGCCCGCCGGTCCGGCGGGCGGCTGCCACGAACTCCTCGAGCGTGGTGCGCAGGTTGTCGGCGTTCTCCTCAGTCAGATCGATCTCGTAGTCGGCCCCGTCCAGTGAGAAGCTGACGGTGCTGATGTCATCCGACGCGGTGCCGTCCAAGTCGTCGACCAGTTCTACGATAACTTTCTGGGCCATGTTCTCCTACCTAGTGTTTCCCCGGAATTCGCCGAGAGCATACATCAGCCGCCTATCGCGGCCACCTCGCGGTAGCGGATGCTCGGATTCGACCGTTAGGCCACGGGAATCCGTTTTCGCAATCTCACGGCAATGGCTCGAAAGCGCAGCGTAGTGTCGTCCAGGTCACTAGTACGGCAGCCGCACTTCGTAGCCATGTTGGCGTCTCACGTCGCCGTGTTGGCGCGCCACGTCGCCGTGTTGGCGTCTGGCGTGGGTGTGCTGGCTGGTGACGACACCGCCGGACTCGGCCAACACGACGGCGCCACAAGCCAACACAGCGACGCCACAAGCCAACATGGCGACGTCAGGGGCCAACACACCGAGCATCACGAAGTGCGGTGTCGTACTAGGCGCGACTGTCCACAGCGGAGTGCCGCTGGCCGGGAACCGGTCAGGCCGGGATGTTCAGCAGGTTCGGACCGCCGTCGGTGCGGCGCAACTCGAAATGGTCGATGTCGTCGGCGGAGAAACCGGCGCCGCCCTGCAGCCGCAGCGGCTCCGGGGAACCCGGCACGCCGACGCCGCTGGCCGGCACCTGCCAGCTGAGCACGATCTGCACGTCGCCGGACCGGGACACCGCGGCCAGCTCGCACTGCAGCGGCCCGGTGGTCGCGCGGAGCTCCAAGTTGATCTTGGTGCCCCACGGCTGCGGCTCGATGCCGATGGTGGCCTTGACCCCGGCCGCGGCGTTCTCACCGTTGACCGTGCGCGCGCCGGCCACCACGTCGGTGCCGGTGTTCGGCGCGGCGGACGTCGTGGTGGGGTTCACCGAAACGGTCACGGTGGGCGCGGCCACCTGGCTGCCGTTGCCGACCGAGCGCAGCACGATCAGCGGCACGGCCACCAGCAGGACGATCACCGCGGCCGCGGCCAGCCAGAGGGTCCGGATCCGGGTCCGGCGGGCCTCGCCGACCCGGGACAGCGCCTGGCCGAGCACCCGCTTGCCGGGCTGCGCCGGCTGCTGCGAGGAACGCCGGTGTGGCGTGCGCGCGGGCTTGAGCTGGTCCAGCAGCATCGGCAGGTCGGCCAGCTCACGGTATTCGAGCCGGCAGCGCTGGCAGCGCGCGAAGTGCCGGGCGAACGCGGCCTCGTCCGGCTCGTCCAGGATGCCGAGCACGTAGGCGGCGACGTCCACGTGATCAGCCTGGGGGGTGGGCACCATTGATCACTCCCCGTCCTGAAGCTCGCGCCGCAATGCGCGAAGCGCGTAGTAGACCCGCGACTTGACGGTACCCGGCGGCACCCCGAGCGTCTGCGCGGCTTCGTTGATGGTTCGCCCGCGCAGGTAGGTTTCCTCGATCGCCTCGCGATGCTCGGTGCGCAGGCTCTGCAGGGCGTCCGCGACGACCATGGCGGACAGCGACTGCTCGGACCGGTCCGGCACCGGAACCAGGGCCAGCGGGCCGGTGTCCACCTCGCGGGGGCGGGCTCCGCTGCTGCGCCGGCCGTCGATCACGATCCGGCGGGCCACGGTGAACAGCCACGCGCGCAGCATCCCCGGCTCGCGGTCGAGCCGGTCGGCGTTGCGCCAGGCGCGCACCAGGGTCTCCTGCACCACGTCCTCTGCCCACTGACGGTCGTTTCCGGTCAGGTACAGCACATGGCCGAACAGGGCGCCGCCGAACTCCCGGTACAGCATCCTGATCAGCGCCTCGTCATTGGACGGAACGACGTCCTCCACTCTGGTGCTCTGACGCCGGATCACGAGGCACATAGTGGCCTCCCTATGACGTTCCGTCGAGTGATCTACGTCACAGCAACCTTCGCGACGTAATTGAACCGTGACCCACCTGATTCCGTATCTGCTGGTGACCGCACGTGCTGGTGTACGAGGAACTTCCTTGTGTAGAAAGGAAAATTCATGAACACCCGGATGCGGCCGCGTGGCCATGGGCGTTGAGTCCACTATGGACAAAAACCCGACCGCCCGGGTCGCGACGGCGCTGCTGGTGCTCCTGGTCCCCCTGTCCATCCTGCTGTTCGGACTGGTGGCGCCAGCAGCCGCCGGCGACCCTCAAGTGGTTACCGAGACCGACAAGACCCTGCTGATCAAGGTTCGGCAGGCGGGCCTGTGGGAGATGCCGGCCGGCCAGGAAGCCCAGCAACAGGCCGCCAGCCAGGTGACCAAGGACGTCGGGGCGAAGATCGCGGCCCAGCACCAGGCGCTGGACGAGGAGACCCGGCAGCTCGCCCAGCAGCTCGGCGTCGTGCTGCCCAACCAGCCGAGCGCGGAGCAGCAGGGCTGGCTCAACGAGCTGTCCGGGAAGTTCGGCCCGGAGTTCGACGCGGCCTTCGCCAACCTGCTGCGGGCCGCGCACGGCAAGGTGTTCTCGCAGATCGCCCAGGTTCGTGCCGGCACCCGCAACAACGCCATCCGGGAGTTCGCCTCGCACGCGAACGACGTCGTCAAGGGGCACATGACGATGCTGGAGAGCACCGGGAAGGTGAACTTCGACGCGCTGCCGGAGCCGAACCTGAACCCGCCGGCCGCGGCGGCCGACGTCGCGCACACCGCCGGGCACTCGTCGGGCATCGGCGGAATCAACACCGGGCTCGTGATCGCGGTCGCCCTGGTGATGGTGGCCATGACGCTCGGGCTGATCCGGGTCGTCCGAACACGCTGACCCGCCCCCAGCACCCGTTTCCCAGCTTTGCGTCCCTCTCGTGCTTGACCCTGTCCAGAAACCAGTGAGGTACAACGATGTCACGACACAAGATGCCGCGGCGCACCAAGCGGCGGCTGATCGCCGCGGCGATCGCGGCGACCACGCTCATCGGTACCGGTGTGGTCATCGGCATCACCGGCAATGCGTTCGCCTGGGGTCGTCGCGGCCCCGACCTGTCGGTCCTCGAATGCATCCCGGACGTGACGAACCCGTCCTCGAGCGCGGCGCCGCCCACGCAGTCCGCGCCCCCGCAGCAGAGCTCGAGCGCTCCGGCGGAGACGTCGAGCAACGCTCCCGCCGAGCCCGCGCCCGACCAGGGGGCCCCGGACCAGCCCGCGCCCGAGCAGCAGGCTCCTGACCAGCAGGCGCCGGAACAACCGGCTCCCGAGCAGCCCGCGCCGGAACAGCCGGCGAAGCAGCAGGCCGTGCAGCCGCAAGGTGCCGTGGCGCCCGCGGCCTACGCCCAGCCGTCCACCCCGACGCCGGACAAGCCGGCTCCCCCGCCGGCACCCAACGGCGGCGCGGCCACGTCGCCGGACGAGGCGGGTGCGCCGCCGCCGGCGAAACCCGACCCGCAGCCGCAGGCCGAGGACGTCAAGCAGTTCACCAAGCCCAGCTGCACCGACGCGTTCGGACCGTTCCCCCAGGACTTCGTGAACATCCTGAAGGTCACCCGCAGCAACCTCAACGCCACGCGCACGCAGCGCAGCGGCTCCCGCGGCACCCTCACCTCGCGGTGCGGCACGAACCAGAACCACCACAACAACCCGGCCAACTTCATCGTGGCGCCGGGCAACGCCAACGGTGCGCACCACCTGCACGACTACGTGGGCAACCTGTCCACGGACGGCAACTCGACCAACGAGAGCCTGTCCGCGGCCGGCACCACCTGCCAGGCCGGCGACAAGTCCACGTACTACTGGCCGGTCATCCGGGTGCGCGACCAGGACGGCGGCGGTGCCGCGTCCGAGGCGGAGAACCCGCACAACATCGGCCGGGTCATCCAGCCCACGTCGGCCTCCCTGGTGTTCCGCGGCAACGCCACCGCGAAGGTCGTGGCCATGCCGGACTTCATCCGGATCATCACCGGCGACGCCAAGGCAGCGATCAACGGTGGCGCCAACGGCAACGCGAAGTGGACCTGCACCGGGTTCACCGACCGGCTCACCACCAAATACCCGCTCTGCCCGCGCGGCAGCCGGCTGCAGCGCATCGCGGACTTCCCGAGCTGCTGGGACGGGACGAACATCGACAGCGCCAACCACCGCACGCACGTGTCGTTCCCGGACAAGAGCGGCGCCTGCCCGGCCGGGACGAAGGCGATCCCGCAGCTGCGGATCACGCTGACCTTCGACGTCCCGCGTGGCTCGATCTTCGCTCTGGACGCGTTCCCGGAGGTGCAACACAGCCCGATCACCGACCACGCTGACTTCGTCAACGTCATGCCAAAGCAGTTGATGGACCGCGCGGTGCAGTGCATCAACAGCGGTCGTAACTGCTAGGCGGAATCACGTGCCGGCCGAAGGAGGCCGCCGTCCGTACCTGCAACGGGCGTCGGCCGCCTTCGGTCAAGATCCTCGAAGGGGCAATCCGTGCTGTACCAACTCGCGGCTGGCGAGGTCGACCACGACTCAGGCGTGGCGCAGATGGCCCAGCTGTCCGCCCGACTCGCCTACGCGATGATGTGCCTGACCCTGGTCTGGGGCGTGCTGACCAGCCTGGGCCTGGTGAACCGGCTCACCGGCCGGCAGGCGTTGCGCAGCAGCCACATGATCCTGGCGACGCTGACCCTGGGCTTCGCCGGCCTGCACTTCCTCGCGTTCCTCTACATGCGCGCCAGCACCTGGACCGTGATCGAGTTGCTGGTGCCGTTCAACTCCGGCGTCGAGTTCCGCCACACCATGGGCATCCTGGCGTTCGAGGGCATGCTCGCCGCCGCTGTGGTGGTGGGCCTGCGCCGGTACATGACCTACTACCGCTGGCTGTGGATCCACCGGCTGGCCTACCCGGCGTTCGTGCTCGGCGTGGCGCACTCGCTGCTCGGCGCGGTCGCCAACGGCCACCTGGAGATCCTCTGGCTCGGCGGCATCACGTTGCTGGTCCCCGCGGTCACCCTGGCCGCACTACGTTTCCTGCCGGCAAAGGCGCTGGCCACGACGGGGCTCATCGAGGACGCCCCATGAGAGCGAGCTTGCGAGCGAACCATTGGGTACTGCTCTGTCGCCGAGCGTGCGAGCGATCCCGTTGCCAGGCAGCCCAGCATCCGAGCTTGCGAGGGGCTGGAGATGAGTAGGCATGGTTCCTGGCGGACCCGCAACCACAGCGGGCCGCAGTTGAGCGTGAACAACGACCGGTGCAAGCGGTACGGCACCTGCCAGGCCGAGGCACCGGAGCTGTTCCAACTCATGATCACCGGCGAGCTGCGGTACCGGCGGAGCGTTCCGCCGGACCAGCTCGAGCAGGCGAAGACGGCGACGCGGCACTGCCCGATGCTCGCGATCGTCCTCAAAGGAGTTGTTGATGAGCGCTGACCGGCGCGAACGAATCGTGGTGGTAGGAACCGGAGCCGCGGGACTGCGCGCGGCGGAAAGGTTGCGAGAGCTGAACTTTGACGGCGAGCTGATCATGATCAGCGAGGAGCGGTACCGGCCGTACCACCGCCCGGCGCTGACCAAGCAGCTACTCACCGGCCAGATCCGGCCCCGGGACATCGCGCTGCCCGTGCACACCGAGCTGGACGCGGTGTGGCGGTACGGCACCCGGGCCAGCTACCTGGAGCCGGAGGAGCACCTGCTGCACCTGCCCGGCGGCGAGCAGATCCGCTACGACGGCCTGGTGATCGCCACCGGCGTGCAGGCCCGGCACCTGGCCGGCGCACCGCGGCACGACCCGCGGGTGCACGTGATCCGCACGCTGCCGGACGCGGTCGCCGCACAGAAGGCGATCGCGCACAGCCCCGGCGCGGTGGCGGTGATCGGCGGCGGGTTCATCAGCTGCGAGATCGCCTCCTCGGCCCGCGAGCTCGGCCGCGAGGCGACGATCATCGTGCGGGACCGGTTGCTGGACAAGGTGCCCGGCGCCGGCTTCGGTGACGCGGTGGCGGCCATGCACCGCGGGCACGGCGTGAAGGTGATCACCCAGGCCACCGTCTCGCACTGGTCGCGTACCCCCGACGGGGTGGCGCTGCACCTGTCCACCGGGCAGGTCGTGCTGGCCGCGTGCGTGGTCCTGGGTGTCGGCGGTGTGCCCGCGGTGGACTGGCTGCGCGGGTCCGGGCTGATCCTGGACGACGGCGTGATGTGCGACCCGACCTGCCACGCGGTCGGCGCCGAGAACATCGTGGTGGCCGGCGACGTGGCGCGATGGCCGAACCTGCTGTTCGACTCGGTCCCCCGGCGGGTCGAGCACTGGTTGAACGCCATCGAGATGGGCCGGGCAGCGGCGGAGAACCTCTTGGTCGGGCGGGAGAACGCCCAGCCGTTCACGCCGCTGCCCCGGTTCTGGTCCGACCAGCACGGGATCCGCATCCAGGCCGCCGGGATTCCGGCGCTGGCGCAGGACACCGTGCCACTGGCCGGCTCGGTCACCGTCGGGCACCGGGTCACCGGCTATGTCAGCGGCGGCTCGCTGGTCGGCGTGGTGGCCTGGGACAGCCCGCGCGGCATGCTCCGCTGGAGCTCCGAGCTGGACAACCAGCTGGCCGAGGGCATGAACCGCCGGCTGGCCGTCCGGGCGAAGCAGCAACAGCAGCGGCCGGTCCCCACGCCGCCGCGGCCCGAGCCGACGTTCGCCGAGACCGAGACGACGATCATGCCCACGGTGACCGAGACCACGGTCATGCCCAACGTGGACGTCACCTCGATCATGGAGGACCTGCGGGTGCCGGACTTCGTGCCGGACATGCGCACGCTGCGCCCGGCCGAACAGAGCATGCCGCGCATGCGCCCCGTGCAACCGGGACCGTACCTGCAGGTGCCCGACTTCGTGCCGGACATGCAGGCGTACGGCCCGGCCGAGCAGAGCTGGCCGCGGATGCGCCCGGTCGCCCCACCACCCGACCTGGCCATGGCGAAGAACCGGTACCCACCGGACTACCGACCCCGCGCTCCGGAACTGCGTGACCTGTTCCGGTAGGGGCAGCGATGAAGGCGTCCTGATCGCAGACCTGGTGCGAGCACGGACGCCTTCATCGCGCTCCGGCGCACAGCACGTCTTCCATCCGGCGCAGCGTCGCCTCGACCATGGCCGGGGCCACCGCGTGCGCGTCGATGGCGACGGAGATGTCGATGGTGTCCGGGACATCGTTGACGTAGCAGAAGAACGGTTCGCTGGCCGCGTTCAGTGGTCGCACCCAGCGCAGTGTGGTGTGGGCGCGGGCGGCGGCGAGGCCGGCGGGGCTCACCGGGCTCGTCGCCTCCTGGCGGTGCGGCGCCCGGCGGTCGTTGAAGATGCAGGCGCGGTCAATCGTGTCGTGGCGCTCCTGGCCGATGCGGGCGAGCAGGTCCCACATCCCGTCCGGGTCGTAGTAGGCGTGCTTGCAGGCGCGGAGCTTCTCCTGCCAGGCGCGCTCGACGGCCTGCGCGAACGGGACGCCGGCGGCGTCGATCACGCAGAACCCGGCGCCGCACAACGGGCTCACGGCCTCGGCGAGCCCTGGGCGGAACCGGTTGTTCACCACGAGCTGGGTGAAGACCGGAGTGACGCCGGTGATCTCGGCCAGGGCCACCGCGAGCGCGGCGAGGAGCACCGAGGTGCTGCCCACCCCGGTGCGCGCGGCCACGCCGAGCGCGGCCAGATGCATGGCCGGTGAGCGGAAGTTGACCTCGCGGAAACGCGGCTCGGGCTTCTCGGGCGGCTCCGGGAAGCGGCGGGACGGGACCGCGCGCAGCACGCCCGCCCAGTACCGCAGCGACGCCGCGCTGTGCCGCCGCCCGGCCGGGCTTTCCTGCCAGCGCGCCTGGTCGAGCGGCTGCAGGGCGGTCACCGGCGGCACCGGGTCCGCGTGCCGGTGGCCGAGGTCGGCCCGCAGCACCTCGGCGCCGAACCCGTCGGTGGCCAGGTGGCAGCACAGCGCCACCAGGTGCGTGGCCGCGCCGCGGCGCCGCACCACGGCCATCCGGATCGGCCACTCGGCCGCGTAGTCGAACTCCCGGTGGTAGTAACGGTCCCACTGCGCGGCCGCGACCCGGCACGGATCGTCGGTCTCGCCCACGTCGACGACCTCCAGCGGGACTTCTCCCGCGCTGCTCACCACCTGCCGCGGCGCGCCACCCGGCTCGAACCGCAGCCGGGTGCGCAGCGACTGGTGCCGGCTCACCAGGAACCGCAGCATGCCGGCGACGTCCTCGACCGTGGTCCCCTCGGCCAGCGGAACCACTCCCCCGACGCCCAGCGAGGACCGCAGCCGGGTCATGCCCTCCCAGATGTCCCGCTGCCCCCAGGTCAGCTCACCGACCCCGGAGCCACTGCCCGCGAACGGCACGAGAATCCGCTCCATAACCGCGGAACTATATTGGTCTATACCAGTTGCCGCCAGGGTCGGCCGCCCCGCCACAGTGCCCTGAAGGTCACCTTCAGGGCACTGAGCGTCCTGAAGGCCGCCTTCAGGGCACTCCTACCCCGCCAGCGCCGCCTCCACCGCAACCCGCTCCATCCCGTAGAGGAACGCCTCGACGTCCGGCGGGGCGAGTCTTTGAGTGTCCACCGAGAGCCGGATGTCGACGGCGTCCGGAACGTCGTTGATGTGCAGGAAGAACGGCTCGCACTCGGGGTCCAGCGGGGAGACCACGCGCATCGTGGTGCGCCCGCGGGCGTCGTGGATGTCGCGCTCGTCGACGTCGGCGCTGGCCTCCTGGCGGTAGCGGGAGCGCCGGTCGTTGAAGAAGCATTCGCGCTCGATGCGCTCGCCGCGTTCGGTGGAGATGCGGTCGACGAGGTCGAGCATCCCGTCGGGGTCGTAGTAGGCGTGCTTGCAGGCGTTCAGCTGGGCCCGCCAGGCGCGGCCGACGACCTTCTCGAACGGGACGCCGTCGACGTCCATCACGCACAGCCCGGCGTGGCACAGCGGGCTGACCGCCTCGGCGAGCCCGGGCCGGAACCGGTTGCCCACCATGGTCTGCGCGACCACCGGGTTGATCCCGGTCACCCGGGCCAGGGCCACCGCGAACGCGGCCAGCAGCACCGAGGTGCTGCCCACGCCGGTGCGCTCGGCCACCTTGAGCGCGGACAGGTGCAGCGCCGGCGAGGCGAACAGGACGTCCAGGTAGCGGGGCTCGTGCCAGCCCTTCGGGTCCGGGAAGCGGCGCGCGGAGATCGCGCGCAGCACGCCCTCCCAGTACCGCAGCGCCACGTCGTTGTGCCGCCGGCCGGCCGGGCCGCGCTGCCAGCGCGCCTGCTCGAGCGGCTGCATCGCGGTCACCGGCGGCACCCATCCACTGTCCATATTGGACAAGTCAGCGCGCAGCACGTGCGCGCCGAACCCGTCGGTGGCCAGGTGGCAGACCAGGGCCACCAGGTGCGTGAGCACGCCCCGGTGCCGCAGCACGGCCATCCGGACCGGCCACTCGTGCTCGTAGTCGAACTCCTCGTCGTGGTACGCCGTGTACAGCGCCTTGCCGGCCTGGACCGGGTCGTCGTCCGCGGCGACCTCGACGACCTCCAGCGCGACCTCCCCCGCGCGGCTCACCGCCTGCCGCACCCGGTCTCCCGGACCGAACCGCAACCGGGTGCGCAACGCCTGGTGCCGGCTCATCAGCAGGCCCAGTTTCGCGGCCACGTCGTCGACGGTCGTGCCCGGCGTCAGCGGAACCAGCCCGCCGATGCCGAGCGACGAGCGTAATCGGCGAATGGCGTCCCAAATGTCCTTCTGCCCCCAGCTCAGCTCCCCGGTTCCGGAGCCTTCCCCCTCGAACCGCACCAGAATCCGCTCCACAGTTCGGAAACTATCGCGTTACATCACCATGTCCACAAGCCTTGTCAGGGAATAACGAGTACGCCCTCGTTGGCGCGCAACCTCACCATGCCGGTGAGCCGCTCGCCCACCCGGCCGGGACGGGTGCCGAGCATGATCGTGCCGGTGGCCGGGAGGTCCCGGGGCGCGGCGGTGAGGTTGAGTCCGACCATGATCGTGCGATCGTGGTTCCGGCGCAGGTAGGAGAGCACGCCGGCCTCCGCACCGAGCAGGGTGAAGTCCCCTGTGGACAGTGCTGGTTCGCAGCGCCGGAGCGCGATGAGGTCGCGGTACAGCGCGAGCACCGAGCCCGGATCGTCCTGTTGCGCGTGGACGTTGGGCCATTCGGCGCCGTCCGGCACGGGTAACCAGGGCGTGGCGTGCGGCGGGCAGAAGCCGGCGTTCGGAGCGGGCGACCAGCGCATCGGGGCGCGGGCCGGATCGCGGCCGACGCCGATGCCGGGAACCCTGCGCTCGAACGGATCCTGGACCAGGTCCGGCGGCACGGGCACGTCCGGCAGGCCGATCTCGTCGCCGTAGTAGAGGATCGGCGTGCCACGCAGGGTGAGCAGCAGCATCGCCGCCACCCGCGCCTGTGCCGGGCCGACCCGGGTGGCGATCCGGCTGCGGTCGTGGTTGCCGAGCACCCAGTTCGGCCAGGCGTCCGGCGGCAGGGCGGCCTCGTAGCGCGCGATGAGCGCGGCGATGCTGTCCGCCTCATACGGCACGGAGATCAGGTGCATGTTCGACGGCAGGTGGGCGCCGAGGTAGTAGCGCATGAGGCGCTCGACCGGCGCGTACACCTCGGCGATCAGCAGCCCGTCCGGGTGGTGCTCGTCGAGAACCCGGCGCAGCTCGGCGAGGACGCCGGGGGTCTCCGGGCGGTCGGCGGAGTACACCGGGAGCAGCGCGTCGTACGGCGGGAGACCGGGGTGGTAGGCCGGGTTCGGCGGGTTGTCCCGCAGCTGGTCGTCCTTGATGAGCTGGCGGCAGGCGTCCACCCGGAAGCCGTCCACGCCGCGGTCCAGCCAGAACCGCATGACGTCGCTCTGGGCCTGCTGAACCTCGGGGTTGCGCCAGTTCACGTCCGGCTGCTCGGGGAGGTAGGCGTGGTAGTAGTACTGGCCGGTCGGCTCGTCGAGCGTCCAGGCCGGGCCGCCGAAGACCGAGCGCCAGTTGTTCGGTGGGCCGCCGCCGGGCCGGGGATCGGCCCAGAGGTACCAGTCCCGTCGCAGACTGTCCTTTGTGGATCTTGCGTCGACGAACCAGGGATGCCGGTCGGAGGTGTGATTGGGCACGAAGTCCACGAGGATGCGGAGGTCGCGCCGGTGCGCTTCGGCGACGAGCTTGTAGAAATCCGTGAGAGTGCCGAACAGCGGGTCGACCGCGGTGTGGTCGGTGACGTCGTAGCCGAAGTCCGCCATGGGCGACGGGTAGAACGGCGAGATCCACACCGCGTCCACGCCGAGGTCCTGGAGATACGGAAGCTTGGCGGTGATCCCGTTGAGGTCGCCGACGCCGTCACCGCCCGAGTCCATGAAGGACCGCGGGTAGATCTGGTAGACGGTGCCGCGCTGCCACCAGCTTTCAGACATCGAGCCGGTGCCGTTCCAGCGGCTCGATCAGCTGCTCCTCCTCGTAGTCCAGGTGCGAGATGAGCAGCCGGTCGAGAAGCCGGACGTGGTCGCGGACGTCGGCGATGCCGCCGCCGTCGATGAGCTTGGCGAGCGACTCGTCGAGCGCGGCGAGCACACCGGCGATCACCTCGTGCTCCTGCTCGAGCTGGTGGACCACCGGGCCGAGCGCCGGCTCCCGCTCGGCGATCATCGGGAACATCAGCTGGTCCTCGATGGTGTGGTGGGTGGTGAGCACCCGGCAGTAGGCGGCACAGAAGCTGCCCAGGGTCCAGAAGTTCTGCCGCACGGTCAGGTCGTTGATCAGCGAGCGGGCCGAGGCGGCGGACCGCTCGCCGTCCGCCACCTGCTCGACGGCGTCCCGGATCTGCTCGAGCTCCTGGCGGAAATGGTTGTGCACCATCTTGAGCTGCGCGCCACCGCGGGTCGGGTTGGCCGGCGCCGGCGCCGACACCCTGGGGCGGCGGGCCTCGCCGAGCGGGTCACCGGACCAGAGGTCAAGGTGCTCGCGCTGTTCGGTCTCCGGTTCCGGCGCGGGGGCCGAGCCGCCGCGCGCACCGGCCACCTCGGCGCGGACCAGTGGCGCAACCTCCTCGGCGAACGTGCGCAGGTCGTGCTCGTTGTCCCCGGGCAGCACGAAACCGGAGAAGCCCAGGTCCAGCGCCAGCCCGGTGAGCTGCTCCGCCCACTGCTTAGGCGGCCCGACCAGGAACTCGTCCGAGCCGAGCCGGGTGAACTGCCCGTTGATGTTGAGAATGCGCTGGATCGCGGCCGGGTCGCGGCCCGCGTCCCCGGCCGCGGCGTCGAGGATCCGGGTCATCGCCGTGAGCTCGGCCGGCGGCGCGTAGGGCAGGGACGGCACCCAGCCGTCGGCCTTCCGCGCGGTGAGCCGGAGAATCTTCGGCTTGTAGGCGCCGAGCCAGATCCCGATGGGGTGTGTGGGGAACGGTCCGGGCTTCGCGCCGTGCAACGAATAGTGCCGGCCGTCGAGCCTCGGGGTCCGCCCGGGCGTCCACAGCGCCCTGATCACGTCGATCGCCTCGGCCAGCGCGGCCACCGCCTCGGCGGGTGAGCGCCGCTCCCCGCCCATCGCCACGATGGCGTCCCAGAACGCGCCGGAGCCCAGACCCAACTCGACCCGCCCACCGCTGAGAATGTCCAAACTCGCCGCGGCCCTGGCGAGCACGGCCGGCGGGCGCAGCGGCAGGTTCGCCACATCCGGGAACAGCGTCACCCGGCTGGTCTTCGCTGCCAGGTAGGACAGCAGCGTCCAGGTGTCCAAGAAGGACGGTTGGTATGGGTGGTCCTGGATCCCGATCAGGTCGAGCCCGAGCCCGTCCACCACCGTCGCCAGCCGCACCACCTCGTCGTAGCCCTGGGCCGACGGTGTGAGGAACGCCCCGAACCTGATCTCGTGCCCGAGATCGCTCATCGCTTTCCCTTCTGCCGCACGGACATCCAGCGCTCGCCCCAGTTGATCAGCGGCTCGAGCGCGCCCACCAGCTCACTCCCCCGCCGCGTCAGCGTGTACACCACCTGCACCGGCCGGCTCGCCAACACCTCGCGAACCATGATCCCCTCGTCCTCCAGCTCGCGCAGCCGCTGTGCCAGCAATCGCTCCGAGATGCCGGGGACGGCGGCCAGAAAGTCGCTGTACCGCCGCGCACCGCGATCGGCGGCGAGGATGACCGCACCGTTCCACCGCCGCCCCACCAGCTCGATCGTCGCTTGGTAGTTCGGGCACCGGTCCAGGAACTCCCCGCGATCATCCATCGCCGCCGACCCTACACCACGATGGATTAGCTACTTACATGAAGTAAGCCTGAAGGGCTCGGAGGCGGCAGGGTTGGGGTGCAGTGAATGCCTCATTCACTGCGCTCAACGCACTGAATGAGGCATTCACAGCACCACCCCCGAAACTCCACCCGCCAGCCGGCGCCTCGGCAGGGAGAGGCCGGGGGCGGGAGGCGGGCCGCCCCCGGCCTCGTGGCTGGCGCTAGCCGAGCCGGCAGCCGGCCAGGATGATCTCCTGGCCGAGCAGGGTGCTGATCCGGATGGCGTTCTGCGCCGGCCTGCCCCCGATCGTGGTGGTCTCGTTGTAGAAGACCGTTGCCACGCCGGGGATACCGAGCGAGCCGGAGCCCAGCCCGATCGGGATTCCGTTGATTGAGCCGACGGTGGACGAGCGGGTGATCCCCGAAGCACCGGCGACACAGGTGGAGCTGATGTCGGTGATCCTGATCAACCCGCCGAGCAGGTTGGCGCTGCCGACCGTCGCCGATGCCCGGGTGGTGCCGTCGTTCAGGTCCACCGTGCATTCGGCGTGCAGCGCGGTGACCGAGCCGATGCCGAGGGACAGCGAGGCGATGGTCTTCGACTCGTCGGGCGGGCAGGTGGCCAGCGGGGTCTTCGGAATCGTGATCAACCCGTTGGCCTGCAAGGCGAACGCCTCACCGGGCAGGTAGATCACCACGCGCACCACGGCCGTGCCCGCGCCGCCGTCGTCGTCGGTGACCCGCACCAGCACGTTGTGCGCGCCAAGCGCGGTGAACGTGTGGGTGATCCGGCAGGTCCCGGTGCCGGGCGACTCGGTCACGGTGCCGGCGGTGACCGGCGTGCCGTCGGCGAAGTCGATCGCGCAGGTGTGCGTGTCGTTCGTGCCGATGTCGGTGAACGGCGCGGTGAAGCTCACCGCCGTGCCGCGCACGAACAGGGAACCGTTGGCGGGACTGGAGATGCTCACCGCCGGGGCCACATTGGACAGCGTCAGCGCGGTACTCGCGGAAACCGGCGGGTTGATCCCGTCACTTGCCGTCAATGTGAGCGTGTAGACGCCGTCGTCGGTGCAGCTGACCGTGGTGGTCACGGCAGCCGGATCGGCGATCGAGCACGTCGCACCCGGATCGACACCCGTGGACGCCGCGACGCTCCACGAACTGCTCAGCGTCGGACCATCCACGTCGGACACAGTGCCGGCGATCGCCACCGGCGAGCCCTCCTGCCCGGCGTACGGGCCGCCGGCGTTCACCACCGGCTCGGCGTTGAACCGCACGGTGGCACAACCCGGCGGTTTGACCCCGACCAGGTCGGCCATGTTGCCGGCACAGGTGGTGTAGGCGCCCGGCGCCGAGGCGGACAGCTCGACGCTGATGGTGCACGAGATCTGGCCCGCGCCAAGGCTGCCGGCCATGACGACCTGGCCCGGGTCGAAGCTGGACGCGAAACCTGGGCAGGTGGTCTGGACCGAGGCTGGATCAGCCGTCAGGCCCGTGGGGAAGGCGTCGACGAAGGACCAACCGCTCTTGGCAGCCAGCTCGGTGGTGTTGGTGATCGTGTAGATGAGCCGCACGGTGCCGTGCTCGGGGACCACGGCCGCGCTGAACGTCTTGTCCAGCTGCGGGCTGACGTCCAGGAGCTTGATGTTGTCCACGGCCGCGTCGTTGCCGAACGCGCCGCCCTGCGCGTTGGCCAGCCGGATGCCCGCGGACGAGCCGCCGAACAGCACCGGGTTGTCGCTGACGTAGGTGCCGATGTGGTCCTCGCCGAGGATCAGCTGTGGGTTGGCGCACGGTTCGATGGGCGAGCTGTTCGTCGGGATGGCGGTGGACCCGTCAAGCAGGAAGAACTGGAACAGGGCGTGCAGGCCGTTGCAGCTGCCGTCCGCGGCGTCGACCGAGAACGACAGGAACCGGTTGGCGGGCACCGGAACCGGGTTGTTGGTCTGCAGCTGAACCTTGTTCGCGCCGGGGCCGATGCCAGCGGTCTCCCAGCCGAGCGCGTGGTTGGTGCCGGCGCCGGTTCCGGCGAACTGGTCCAGCGAGCCGGCCAGCCGGGGAAGCTCCGGCCAGAACCCGCCGCAGCCCGATCCGGGCGGCTCGGTGGAGGGATCCAGTGGGGAGGCGATCCAGCCGTTGCAGTTGATCAGATATGCGGGGTCGCTGGAGTAGGTCTCGTTCACCGGCGGCGCGCCGGTGTAGCTCGGCAGCTGAATGGGCGTGGCACCCTGGCCGTTCTCGAAATCCTCGGTGTAGAGCACTTGTGGCGCCTGCGGGACGCCGGGCGTTCCCGGGTCGGCCAAGGCCGGCGCCACGCCGGTGATCACCACCCCGATGCTCGACGCCGCAAGGGCAAGGACCGCGGGTAAGACAACTCTCCGTATGACCATCATGTGCTCCCATCCCCGAACCGCCGTACGATCAGCGAACGCACGCGTACGCACAGTGCGCTTCGCAGGTTGCGGATGGGGTGTTACAGGATTCACCCATGGGAGCGATTCCGGAAAGTTGCCAGATCATTGCCTCTAGTGACAAGGCATCCTGGTCAGCTACCCTGGGAGCGCTCCCAGAACTGCAGCGACCGGGGTGGAGCTCGACATGCGCAAAGAAGCCATGCTCTCCGCAGTCCTGACCATCGCCGCCGTCGTGGCGGCCCTGCTGCTCGTCACCCCGGCGCCGCCCGCGCACGCGGCGAACATCAAGATCATGGAGCTCGGCGACTCCATCACCGGGTCACCCGGCTGCTGGCGTTCCCTGCTGTGGCAACGTTTGCAGAACACCGGGCACACCAACATCGACATGGTCGGCACGCTCAACGCGCAGGCCTGCGGTCTGCCCCTGTTCGACGCCGACAACGAGGGGCACGGCGGGTTCCTGGCCACCAACGTGGCCAACCAGAACCAGCTCGTCGGCTGGCTCGCGGCCACCACGCCGGACATCGTGGTCATGCACTTCGGCACCAACGACGTGTGGAGCGCGCTGCCGACCGCCACAATCCTGGCCGCGTTCAGCACGCTGGTGGACCAGATGCGGGCCAGCAAGGCCACCATGAAGATCCTGGTCGCGCAGATCATCCCGCTCAACCCGGCCAACTGCGCGGCCTGCGCGCAACGCGTGGTGGACCTCGACGCCGCCATTCCGGCCTGGGCGGCCGGAAAGACCACGGCGCAGTCGCCGATCACCGTGGTCGACCAGTGGACCGGGTTCGACCCGGTGACCGACACCAACGACGGTGCGCACCCCAACGACCTGGGCAACCAGAAGATCGCCGACAAGTGGTTCCCGCCGCTCGCCGCCGCCCTCGGCAGCCCGCCACCCACCAGCACCACGACGACGAGCCTGACGACGACCTCGTCGCCGACGCCGACCACGCGGCCGCCCGGGTGCACTCCGGAGATCCGGGTGGTGAGCAGCTGGCCGGGCCAGTTCCAGATCGACATCGTGGTGCGCAACACCGGGACGGCGTCGTTCACCGGCTGGACGGTGCGGTTCGCGCTGGCGTCCGGGATGACCGTGTCCCAGTCCTGGAACAGCGAGCTGACGCTGAACCTGCCGAATGTCGCCGCCCGCAACGTGAGTTGGAACGCCACCGTCGCACCTGGAACCTCGGTCACCGTCGGCATGATCATCAACGGCGACCCGGCCGGCTGGAACCCCGCACCCATCTGCTGACCACCCCTGGAGACGACCATGCGCAAAGAAGCCGTGCTCTCCGCGATCCTGACCGTCGCCGCGGTCGTGGCGGCCCTGCTGATCATCAGTCCGGCGCCACCGGCGAACGCCGCGGCCGTCAAGATCATGCCGCTCGGCGACTCGATCACGGGGTCGCCCGGCTGCTGGCGGGCCCTGCTCTGGCAACGCCTGCAGAACACCGGGCACACCAACACCGACTTCGTCGGAACCCTTCCGGCACAAGGGTGTGGCTTCCCGTACGACGGCGAGAACGAGGGCCACGGCGGCTTCCTGGCCACCAACGTCGCCGACCAGAACCAGCTCGTCGGCTGGCTCGCGGCCACCCTGCCGGACATCGTGATCATGCACTTCGGCACCAACGACGTGTGGAACAACCGCTCCCCGGACGTGATCCTGGCCGCGTTCAGCAAACTGGTGGACCAGATGCGCGCCAGCAAAGCCACCATGAAGATCCTCGTCGCCAAGATCATCCCGATGAACCCCAGCAACTGCGCGGAATGCGGCCAGCGCGTGGTCACCCTCAACAACGCGATCCCAAGCTGGGCAGCCGGCAAGTCCACCGCCCAGTCCCCGATCACCGTGGTCGACCAGTGGACCGGCTTCTCCACCGCAGCCGACACCTTCGACGGCGTGCACCCCAACGACTCCGGCAACCAGAAGATGTCCGACAAGTGGTTCCAGCCACTGGTCGACGCACTCGGCAGCACGCCGCCCACCAGCACCACCACCACCACGACCACAACGCGGACCACCACGACGACCACCACCAACCCACCGCCCGGATGCGCCGCGGCGGTCAACGTGGTGAACAGCTGGCCCGGCCAGTTCCAGATCGACCTCGTGGTACGCAACACCGGCACCACCTCGTTCACCGGCTGGGCCGTCCGCTTCGCCCTGGCCTCCGGAATGACCCTGTCCCAGGCCTGGAACACCGAGGTGACCCAGAGCCTGCCCAACATCACCGCCCGCAACGTCGGCTGGAACGCCACCCTCGCACCCGCAACCTCAGTCACCGTCGGCATGATCATCAACGGCAACCCCGCCGGCTGGACTCCCGCGCCGGTCTGCTGAGCCGGGTGAAGATCACCGAGCTTGTGCGTCTACCCGCGAAAAGCGCGGGTAGACGCACACTATTGGCGATCAAGCAGCGACGCGGACCTGGAGTGCGGCACGGACCTCCGTGATGACCCGGCCGGGACCCGTGGCCAGGTCGTGCCAGGTGAAGCGGAGTACCGTCCACCCGGCCAGCGCGAGGGCATCTGCCGACTCCTGTCGTTCTGGAATTGGTTGGCATCGTGGTGGAACGCCCAACCGTCCACTTCGACCGCCACGCGGTGATCGGGGAACGCAAGATCGATCTCATAACCGCTCGCGCGGTAGTGCTGTTGGAAGCCGGTGACATCGGCGGCCAGGAGAATAGTGATCAATTTGCGCTCGGCCGCCGAGGCGGATCGGTCGGCGGAGGCTTGGAGCAGCGCCGGCAACGGCCGAACCTCGCTTCCCGAGGTTTCGGCGGTGCGCCAGGCGGAGCGCGCCAAGGCGAACCCGGCGCTGCAACGCCTGATCCATCAGCCGAGCTCCCTGATCGCCCAGGGCCACCGCCGCCTCGAGAACGGTCAGCGGCAGATCCGTCACCCACAGGCCGCGGGTCGCCATCCGGCCGGCGTCGAGCAGATCGCGGCGACGCAACCGGACACCCGCACCGGGCCGCAGCCCGCTGGTCAGCCGTGCAGTCACTTCCACCACGGACGGTGGATCGGGCCACAACCGGTGCCACCACGCCGCGGCAAGCCCGCTGATCGTGGCACGGTCGCCGGCCCACAACCCGACGGCACGAACACGCGCCTCATCGCTCAACTCGTGGTCCGCGGGTCGATACACGCCCGGACATACGGTCACCCACCGGCCGGTGGCCAGGCGCCGGTCAATCTGATCCTCCGACATGCCAGCATCCCGAGCCTGCCGCCGGCTGATCACCCCGGACTGCTGGCGCAACATCGCTTCGACGAACACGCCAGCCAGCATCGCCTCCGGCACCGACAGTTCCTCAGTTGCTGGTGAGGCAGGGCATGATGGACGGGTGATCACAACCAACTGGGCCGGGAACGTCACGTTCGGCGCGGCGGCGGTGCACCGGCCGGCGAGCCTGGACGAGCTGCGCAAGATCGTGGCGCGGGCGGAGCGGGTCCGTCCACTCGGGACGGCGCACTCGTTCAACCGGATCGCGGACACGCCCGGCGAGCAGGTCTCGGTCGCCGGGTTGCCGCCCGTGGTGGAGATCGACACGAGCGGGCGGAGTGTGCGGGTGGCGGCCGGGATGCGGTACGGGGAGGTGGCCGTCCGGTTGCAGGAGGCGGGGTTCGCGCTGCACAACCTGGGCTCGCTGCCGCACATCTCGGTGGCCGGGGCGTGCGCGACCGGGACGCACGGGTCGGGCGTGGGGAATGGGAGCCTGTCCACCGCGGTGTCCGCTGTGGAGCTGGTCACCGCGGACGGCGACCTGGTCACGGTGGACCGGAAGACCCGGAACTGGGGCGGGATGGTGGTGGCGCTCGGCGCGCTGGGCGTGGTGACCGCGGTGACCCTGGACATCCGGCCCACGTTCGAGCTGCGGCAGTACGTCTACGAGAACCTGCCGCACGAGGAGTTGGCCGGGAACCTCGACGCGGTCCTGGAGAACGGTTACAGCGTCAGCCTGTTCACCGACTGGCGGGCGCCGGTGATCGACCAGGTGTGGTGCAAGCGGCGGGACCCGGCGCCGGACGAGCCGTGGTTCGGCGCGGCGCCGGCCGGCGGGCCGCGGCACCCGCTGCCGGGCATGCCGGTGGAGAACTGCACCGAGCAGCTCGGCGTGCCCGGGCCGTGGCACGAGCGGCTGCCGCACTTCCGGCTGGAGTTCACCCCGAGTGCCGGCGAGGAGCTGCAGTCGGAGTTCTTCGTGCCGCGCGCGCACGCCCTCGACGCGTTGACCGCGATCTACGAGCTGCGTGGGCAGGTCTCACCGGTGCTGCAGATCTCCGAGATCCGCACGATCGCCGGGGACGAGCTGTGGCTGAGTCCGTGCTACCACCGGGATTCGGTGGCCTTCCACTTCACCTGGATCAAGGACACGGCCGCGGTGCTGCCGGTGGTCGAGGCCGTCGAGGAGCGGCTGGCCGCGTTCCGGGCCCGCCCGCACTGGGGCAAGGTGTTCGTCCGAAGTGGACACTACGAGCGGCTGTCCGACTTCATGGACCTGGCCCGCGCCTACGACCCGGCGGGCAAGTTCCGCAACGAGTTCCTCCGCGAGTACCTACACCTCTGACAGGGCGGCCAGACCCGACTTGGCGAGCAGCGCCACCGCGTCGCCGTCGTGGTCGCCGTCGGCGATGACCACGGCGTAGCGGTGGGTCAGCACCTCGTCCGTGCCGACCGGGACCTCCTCGGCGAAGAACGGCGCCGGACACAGGCAGGCGTAGATCCCGGTGCGCACGAACCACTGGGTCGGGTGGCCCGGATTGTCCGGCGCGTCAACGAAAACCAGGGTCGAGGTGCGGCCGTGCCCATCGTGCCGGCCGGTGAAACCCAGCCAGGGGGCGCGGATGCCCATCAGCTCGTCGCCCCCGGTGACGCCCGGCGCGTGCACCGCGCCGCCGGAGAACGAGCGCGGCCCGCGCCAGAACAGCCCGCCGTAGCCGGCGTTCGGCCGGCCCTCGGTGGTCGGGCTGCCGATCCGGATCTCCCGCCCGCTCACGTTGGTCATGCTGCTGGCGAACCCCAGGGTCCACGCACTGGAACCACGGTCCACGGTGACCGCGAGCCGGCGCCGCTCGGTGAACCACAGTTCGCCCGGCTCGGTGATCCAGTCCAACTTCTGTCCGATGTGGACGGCCTCCTCGGTGCGCGTCTCCAGCCACTCGAACGACTCGTGCCGCTGCGTGCCGTTGTTCGGCAGCTGCTGGTAGCCGCCGTCGCGCAGGTAGGTCACCCCGCCCCAGAAGTTGGCCGGGCCCACGTTGGGCAGCGACCAGGCGATGCCCTTGTGCCACACGTGATCGTGCGGCCGGTACAGCGTCACCACGTCACCGGCGAGCGTGCGCACCGGGTGCAGGTACGGCCGCGGTGACTCCAGCTGCACGTCCCACGGCCGGTACACGTAGCGCAGCAACTCCTTGCCGTCCCACAGAACCTGAAGGGTCCGCTCGTCGCTCACCAAGCCGAGCCCGGCACTCGTCATGGGACGCTCACCCCGAGCGGGTCCGGCCAGGGCGCGCCGATGCCGTCCATCCGGTGGTAGAAGGGCGATTCCGGCCCGATCTGGCCGCGCTCCACCGGCATTCCGGTGAACGCGGAGGCGTAGATGCCGGCGACGAGCTTCATCGTCGTCATCGTATCCGGAATGGACACCGGCGGGTCGGTACCTTCCTCGAGCGCGTCCAGCACGGCGGTGAACTGGGCGGCGTGCCCGCTTGGCTGGCCGGCCGGACCCTCCGCCCACGCGGCCGCGACCTCCGCCTCGTGCCCGGGCGCGGCGGTCACCCGCCAGTCGGAGTCCGCGTAGCCGTAGAGGTGCTCCAGCTCGACTGTGGCGTGCTCGAAGTCGAACCGCAGGTAGCTGGTCTGCCGCGGGGACAGCAGGCTGTTCACCACGGTGGCCACCGCGCCGCTGTCGAACGTGACGATCGCGCAGGACAGGTCCTCGGTGGCGGTGGGCCGGGCCAGCCGCGCGGCCACCCCGACGACCTCGCGCCACGGTCCGAGGATCGACAGCAGCAGGTCGAACTGGTGGATCCCGTGCCCCATCGTGGGTCCGCCGCCCTCGGTGTCCCACTTTCCGCGCCACGGCACGGTGAAGTACTCGTCGGTGCGTAACCACAGCGTGTGGCACACCGCGGTCAGCGGGCGGCCGAACCGTGGATCCCCCACCAGGCGCCGGATCGCCTGTGCCTTGCTGCCGAACCGGTGCTGGAACACGGTGGCGAACCGGCCACAGCCGGCCACCGCGGCGGCCTCGATCGTGCCCAGCTCGGCGAGGCTCACCGTGGGCGGTTTCTCGCAGAGCACGGTGTGACCGCGGGCCAGGCAGGAGCTCGCCTGCTCGGCGTGCAGCCAGGGCGGGGTGCACAGGTGGATCAGGTCCGGCGACTCGCGGTCCAGCAGCTCCTCCAGCTCGGTGTAGCGGCCAGGCACCGACCACGCGTCGGCGAACGCGGTCAGCCGCTCGCGGTCGACGTCCGCCACCGCGACGATCCGGGCGCGATCGCCGAGCTGGCGGATGCTCTCCGCGTGGACCGCGGCGATCCCGCCGGCGCCGACGATGGCGATGTCGAAGGTGCGCATGGCCCTACGAGAGAGCGACGTCCGCGGTGAGCCGGCGGCGGTGGTCCACCACCCGCTCCTCGCCCACCAGCCGGACCCCGACCGTGTGCCGGACGTGCGTGCTCGAACCGGACAGGCGCAGCTCCAGCTCACCGGGCTCGACCACGGCCAGCCCACGCCGGCCGGTGAACGCGGACAGGTCGGCGTGCACGCCGAAGGTGACCCGCCGGGCCTCGCCGGGCTGCAGGCGGACCTTGGCGTAGCCGATCAGCCGCACCGGCGGCCGGGTGACCTGCGCGACCGGGTCGTGCAGGAAGAGCTGGACGACCTCGGCGCCGGCCCGGTCGCCGGTGTTGCGCACCGACATGGACACCGCCACGGACCCGTCCGTCCCGGTCACCACCCGCTCCCCCGGCTCCAGCGCCCGGCCGTCGACGCGCACGTCCTCCCAGGAGAACGTGGTGTAGGACAGGCCGTGGCCGAACGGGAACAGCGCCGTGGGGTCGACCGTGCTGGTGTCGTGCAGCTGGGCCAGCGGCGGCACGTAGTAGGCCGACTGCTGACCGCGCGGGTCGGCGGGGATGCCCACCGGGAGCCGGCCCGACGGGCACACCCGGCCCGAGAGGACGCCGGCGACCGCGGTGGCGCCCTCCTCCCCCGGGAAGAAGGTCTGGACCACGGCGGCGAGCTGGCCGGCGAACGCGCCGAGCGCGTACGGGCGGCCGGACAGCACCACCAGCACGACCGGCTTGCCGGTGTCGATCATGGCCTGCAGCAGGGCTTCCTGCGCGCCGGGCAGGTGCAGGTCCGGCGCGTCGCAGCCCTCGCCGGAGGTGCCGCGGCCGAACAGGCCGGACCGGTCGCCGAGGGCGACCACGCAGACGTCGGCGGACTCGGCCGCGGCGACCGCGCTGGGGATGCCGGAGAGGTCGTCGCTGTGCACGTCGCAGCCGACCGCGTGCTCGATCGGGGTCTCCGGCAGCTCGTCGGCCAACGCCTCGAGCAGTGTCGGGATGTCCACGCCGAGCGGCACCTCGGGGTGCTGGATGCCGACGTGGCTGGGGAAGGTGTAGCAGCCGAGCACCGCGGAGACGCTGTCCGCCTGCGGGCCGACCAGGGCGATGCGGTGCTCGGGGCGCAGCGGCAGGATGCCGTCGTTGGCCAGCAGCACCACCGACTCCTCGGCCAGCTCGCGGGACAGCGCCCGGGACGCCGGCGGGTCGAGGTCCAGGGTGCCCTGCAGGTCCCGCGCGACGTGCCCGTCACCGCCGGCCACCGCGTCCACCGAGGGCGGCAGCGGGTGCCAGCCCGGATCCAGCAGGCCCAGCTCGCACTTCTGCAGCAGCACCCGGCGGGCGGCCTGGTCGATCAGCTCGGCCGGGATGGTGCCGTCCTTGAGCGCGGCCAGCAGCGGCTCGCCGTAGCACTTGACGGTCGGCAGCTCCATGTCGACGCCGGCGAACAGCGCCTTGCCGGCGGCGTCGGTGTCGCTGTCCGCGACGTGGTGCAGCGTCTTGAGGAACGTGATGCCCCAGTAGTCGGCGACCACGGTGCCGTCGAAACCCCAGGTCTCCCGCAGCAGCGTGGTGAGCAGTTCGTGGTCGGCGGCCGGCGGCACGCCGTCTACCTCGGCGTAGGAGTGCATGACCGAGCGCGCGCCGCCCTCGCGCACGGCCAGCTCGAACGGCGGCAGGTGCACGTCGGCGAACTCGCGGCGGCCGACGTTCACCGGCGCCATGTTCCGCCCGCCGCGGGAGCCGGCGTGCCCGGCGAAGTGCTTGAGCGTGGCGATGATCCCGGTGGACTCGAGCCCGCGGACGTAGGCGGTGCCGATGGTGGCCACCAGGTAGGGGTCCTCGCCCATGGTCTCCTCGGTCCGGCCCCAGCGCGGGTCCCGGGTCACGTCGAGCACCGGGGCCATCCCCTGGTGGACGCCCACACTGCGCATCGCCTGGCCGATCTGGACGGCCATGCGCTCGACCAGCTCGGGGTTGAAGGCGGCACCCCAGGACAGGGGCGCGGGGTACACGGTGGCGCCCCAGGTCATGAACCCGTTCAGGCACTCCTCGTGCGCCACGGCCGGGATCCGGAAGCGGCTGGCGGCGGTGATCTCACCCTGCAGCCGAGCCAGCGCCATCGCGCCGACTGCGGGGTCGACCGGCGCGGTGCCGAACGGCCGGGTGATCTGCCCGAGGCCGTACTTGATCAGCTGCGTCCAGTCCAGGTCGGGGTCGATCAGCTCGTGCTGAAACGGCGCGACGTTCTCGCCGTCGTCCGGCACCCCGGCCCAGACGCCGTACAGCTGGGCGACCTTCTCCGCCAGTGTCATCCGCTCCAGCAGGTCGCTGACCCGCTGGGTCGCCGGCAGGCCGCGGTCCTGCCACGGTTCCAGCTCCCCCGTGACCAGGACCGACTTCTCGTTGTGCATTTCGCGACTCTTCCGGAAGATTACGTCCACCGCCCCGGCAGATGTGCTCAACGTAGACCGCTGCCAGGCTCCCCTTCAAGGGGTTGACCTTGTTTTTTCGCGGTCGTAGCCTGCTGGTCAAGTCTCGTAATTTATCGGATAGCAGCGACTTCCTTCCGGAAGGCCCGATGTGACGCAGACGGTGACTGCTCCTTCTCGACCCGCGCGCCCGCACGCCCGCCCCCCGGCCCGCCGTGGCATGACCGCCTGGCAGCGCCTACGGCGGGACAAGGTGCTGCTCTTCGTCGCACTACCCGGGATTCTCTCCCTGCTGGTGTTCCATTACCTACCCCTGCTCGGCAACGTGATCGCGTTCAAGGAGTACGTGCCGTTCATCGGGATCCTGGACAGCCCGTGGGTCGGCATGGCCAACTTCATGGTGATCGTCAACGGCGACCCGGTCTTCGTCAACGCGCTGACCAACACGCTGGTGATCACCGCGCTGCAGGTGCTGATCGTGTTCCCCGCTCCGATCGGGCTGGCCCTGCTGCTCAACAGCCTCATGTCCGAGCGGATCAAGCGGATCGTGCAGAGCGTGCTGTACCTGCCGCACTTCCTGTCCTGGGTGATCGTCGTGGCGATCTTCCAGAAGATGCTGGGCGACGCCGGGCTGGTCAACCACTTCCTGCGCGACCTCAACCTCGGCACCGTGAACATCGTCAGCAACCCGGACGCGTTCAAGGCGCTGGTCACCGGGCAGGTGCTGTGGAAGGACGCCGGCTGGGCCACGATCCTGTTCCTGGCCGCGCTCGCCCGAATCGACCAGACGCTCTACGAGGCGTCCGCCGTGGACGGTGCCGGGCGGTGGCGGCAGCTGTGGCACGTGACGCTCCCCGGGCTGCGGTCGCTGATCATCCTGCTGCTGATCCTGCGCCTCGGCGACTCGCTGTCCACCG
The DNA here is from genome assembly GCF_036002505.1 of Actinophytocola sp. Taxonomy (GTDB): domain Bacteria; phylum Actinomycetota; class Actinomycetes; order Mycobacteriales; family Pseudonocardiaceae; genus DASYTH01. The sequence goes on from NZ_DASYTH010000230.1 coordinate 70,475, forward strand.
GGTTCGAGCAGATCTTCCTGCAGCAGGGGGCGGTCGGTAAGACGGCCAGCGAGGTGCTGGACACCTACGTGTACAACCACGGCATCCTCGACGGCGACTGGGGCCCGAGCGCCGCGGTCGGCATGGTCAAGGGGGTCGTCGGGTTGCTGCTCGTGGTCGGCGCCAACACGCTGGCCCACCGGTTCGGGGAGCGAGGGATCTACCAGCGATGAGCACGACTCTGAACGCCCCGCCTCTGCCCGCCCGCGCGGCGAAGGGCCTCGTGCTGCTGATCTGCTGCGCGGTGGTGATCCTGCCGTTCGTCTCGGTGGTGTCCACCAGCCTTGCCACCCGCGAGCAGGTCACCCGCTCCGGCGGTCTGGTGCTGATACCCGACGAGATCAGCTTCGCGGCCTACGACGCGATTCTGAGCGGCGGCGTGGTCACCCGAGCGATGCTGGTGAGCCTGTTCGTCACGTTCGGCGGCACAGCGCTGAGCCTGATCTCCACCGCGCTCCTGGCCTACGGCCTGAGCCGGCTGGGCTCGTTCGGACACCGGCCGCTGCTGATGATCGTGCTGTTCGCCCTGCTGTTCACGCCCGGGATCATCCCGAGCTACCTGGTGGTGAAGAGCCTCGGCCTGGTCGACTCCTACTGGTCGCTCGCGCTCCCGGTCATGATCAACGCGTTCAACGTGATCATCCTGCGGGCGTTCTTCATGGAGCTCCCCGAGGAGATCATCGACAGCGCCCGCATCGACGGCGCCGGCGACGTCGCCATCCTCTGGCGCATCGTGCTGCCGCTGAGCAAAGGCGTCCTCGCGGTCATCGCCCTGTTCTACGGCGTCGGCTACTGGAACGCGTTCTTCGCCGCTTTGTTGTACCTCAACGACTTCAGCATGTGGCCGCTGCAGCTGGTACTGCGCACCTACGTGGTCAACCAGACCCAGCTCGGCGTCGATCAGCTCGGCGTCTCCGGCCAGGCCCTGCCGCCCCAGGAGTCCCTGCAGATGGCGATCCTGGTGCTGTCCATCATCCCGATCCTGCTGGTGTACCCGTTCGTCCAGCGCCACTTCACCAAGGGCGTCCTGATCGGCGCGGTCAAGGGCTGAATGCGATGAAGGGGGCCTTTCTCACGCCGGGCGTGAGAAAGGCCCCCTTCATCGCACTTCACCTGGCTACCCCGCAGTGCACGGGTTTCCGTTGAGGGTGAACGAGGTCGGGTTGGCGTTGGTGCCGGAGTAGGTGCCCTGGAAGCCGAAGTTGGCCGTGCCGTTGGGCGCCACCGTCCGGTTGTGGTCGACCGGGACCGCGGTGACCGACTGCCCGTTCTGCGTCACCGTGGCGTTCCAGGCGCTGGTGATGCGCTGGTTGCCGGCGAAGCTGAAGATCAGGGTCCAGCCGGAGATCGTGGCGGAGCCGGTGTTGGTGATGGTGACGTCGGCGGTGAAGCCGTTGTTCCAGGTGTTGGGGGTGTACCGGACCGAGCACGGCCCGGTGCCGCCACCACCGTTCGGGGTGGTGAACGTGGCCAGGCCGGAGTTGCCGGAGAGGTTGCCGGCGGCGTCCCGGGCCCGGACGTAGACCTGGTAGGTGGTGGCCGGGCTGAGGCCGGTGAGCGTCACCGAGGTGCCGGATGCCTGGGTCAGCAACGGATCCGTGGCGCCCTGCTCGCGGTAGACGTTGTAGCCGGCGACACTGCCGCTGTTGTCGGTGGAGCCGGTCCAGGACAGGCTCGCGCCGGTGGCGGTCACGGTGCCGACCGTGGGTGTGCCGGGGATGCTGGGCGGAGTGGTGTCCCCGCCCCCGCCGGCCGCCATGGCCAGGTCGAAGGCGCGCTGCGGGACGAACTGGCCGGCGGCGGCGATGCAGCCGTCCGCCTCACCCGGGAGCTTGATCCACAGGAACGCGTCGATCATGGCGTCGCCGGTGGCGTTGGTGCTCGGCGTGCCGATGGCCCGGCCCGCCGGGTCGCACCACTCGCTGCCCAGCGGCCCGTTGCCGTTCCGGCTGGTGTCGATCACCGCGCGCAGCCGGGAGACGCCGGTGGCGGCGATGATCGCCTTGGCGTAGGAGACCTCGGCGCTTGTCGTGCGGTAGTTGGACACGTTGGTGGAGATGCCGTCGGCGCTGTTGGCGACGCCGGCGGCGACCAGGCGCGCGGCGATGACGTTGGGCGCGAGCCAGGCCGAGTGGCCGGAGTCGAAGTAGACCCGAGCCTGCGCCGAGCCGGCCTTGAGCCGCTGCCCGGCGTAGGCCATGGAGGCCTGGACGTCGGCCTGCTGTTGCGCGGTCATGCAGTCGCTCATCAGCGACAGCACGTCCGGTTCCAGGATGATCGTGGCCGGGCGGCCGGCGAGGCCGGCGGAGAGCTGGTCGATCCAGGCCCGGTACGCGGAATGGCTGGGCGCGCCGCCGGAACTCGCGCCGCCGCAGTCGCGGTTGGGCATGTTGTAGACGACCAGGATCGGGATCTTGCCGGCGTTCGCCGCGGCCGCGGTGAACGAGTCCACCTGGGACCGGATGGCCGAGGTGTTGGTCGTGGTGTACCAGCGGGGTTGGGGGACGGCGGCGATCCGGTCGCGGATCAGCGGGGTGCGCGAGTCGCCGGGGTTGGCGGCGACCCATTGGGCGGCTTGGGTTTGCGGGTCTGTGTAGAACACCGAGTCGGCTCCCAGAGCAGCCGGCGGTACCAGCAGGGCGGCTCCCGTGACGCCGGCGAGCACGACAGCCGTCGTCAGGGTACGTCGTCGTACCATTGTCTGTCCTTAGTAGAACAACGGGTTGACGTCACCGCCAACCCGTTGCATGGCAACAGTTCCGTTTCTGGGAGCGCTCCCAGAAACTCTAGAGTAGCTTGCCGGTCACGAAGAGGGAAGGGTCAGGCCACATCCGAACGGCCGGCACCGGGCTCATCCACCTGGACGAGCACGACCGGTTCCGGCTCGAGCGCGTCGGCCACCCGGCGCAGGGCCCGGGCCAACGTGCGCCGGTCCGCCGTGGACAGTTCGCCGAAAGCGATTTCGTCCACCACCGGGGCAAGCTCGTCCCGGAGCAGGGTCAGCATGGCGACCAGCCGGGCGTCGCCGAGGCTCATCCGGTACACAGCGGACCCCCTTGACCGAAAAGGGGGTCCGGGGTCAGCGCGGCTGCAGCGATGCCGCGCCGACCCCGGCCCTTTGGTCGAGCTATCGGCTGATGACCACGGTAGTCAACGACCGCGGCGCTAGCTCGACCGCCAGACACCGGCTGCGCACGGAGGCAGAACCGGGTCTGGACAACGGGACCGTGCCGGGACATGGATCTACCGGCGGCCGGCTAACGCGAGAACAGCTTGCAGCTCCTGGTAGCCCGGCTTGCTCGCGAAGTTCTCGTCGAGCAGGTTGGCCGCGCCCTGTCCGGTGAAGAACCCCGGAACCCAGGAGTACTTGTCGGTGTAACCCCACACGGTGAACGAGGTGCAGCGCCGGGCCAGCAGGCAGCCCTGCATGAGCACGCTGTACCCCTGCGCCTGGGCCTGGAGCTTGACCGTGTCCGACGGCATGACCATGCGGACGTCCACCTCGGTGAGCGAGGTCTCCAGGCCGAGGTTCTCGAAGCGCTTGAGGTTCGCGGCGACCTGCGCGGCGGTGTTGAAGCCGAACTGGACGCCGAGGTGGCCCTGCGCGCCGAAGCCGTCGACCGGGACGCCCTGCTTGAGGAGGTCCTGGGCGAGCCGGAAGTAGGCGTCGCTCTTGGGGTTGCCGGCTTCCACGTTGTAATCGTTGAGGTACAGCTTCACGTGCGGATCGGCCTGGTGCGCCCAGCGGAACGCGTCGGCGATGTAGCCGGGGCCGAGGTTCTGCAGCCAGATCGTGTCGCGGAGGTTGGCGTTGTCGTCGATCACCTCGTTGACCACGTCCCACTGGTACAGCTTGCCCCGGAAGTGCGAGACCTCATCGATGATGTGCTGGCGCAGAATCGTGCGCAGCTCGGCCGGGGTGATCGCGCCGGAGGCGACGCCGTCGGTCAACCACATGGGCAGCTGGTTGTGCCAGACCAGGGTGTGGCCGCGAATACCCTGGTTGTTGCGGCGTGCGGCGGCGACGAGCTCGTCGGCGGCGGTGAAGTCGAGCTGACCGCGGACGGGCTCGACGAGCCCCCACTTCATGACGTTCTCCGCGGTGATCGAACTGAACTCGGTGGCGATGCGCTCGCGGTAGGTTGTGTCGTTGGTGAAGGCGTCGTGGTCAACCGCGGTACCGATCTTGAGATCGACGCGTTTGGCCAGATCGCGCAGGGGCGAATCGATGGCGACGCCGCCGCGGCGGTCCGCGGAGGTGTCGTCGGCGGAGCTGGCCACCAGGCCAGCGGAGAGCAGGGTGGATCCGGCTAACAACACGACGGCAGCGGCAGTGCTGAGTCTCATGAGACGACACTCCGAAAATTATCGGAAACTCTTCCGTTACTCTGCCGGAAGATTAGAGTGCAAGGGTTTTGACCGTCAACCCGTCCAGCTACGAAACAGGCAGGCAGATGCGGGGAACGTGGCGATCCAGGGCCTATGCTTGGTCGTCGCAACCTTTCGGTCGTAGTCTGAGCGGTACCGGCGAAGGAGACGCCCTTGACGATCGACGGAGAACGTAAGGTCACCATCACGGCCATCGCGCGGGAGGCCGGCGTATCCGTGCCCACCGTGTCGCGCGTGGTGAACGGGCGCTCCGACGTGTCGCCAGCCACCCGCGCCAGAATCGAAGAACTGCTCCACGAACACGGCTACCGCCGCCGCACCTCGCGGCGCCGCGACCGCGCCGGGCTGATCGACCTGGTCTTCAACGACCTCGACAGCCCGTGGGCCGTGGAGATCATCCGCGGGGTGGAGGACGTGGCGCACGCGGCCGGCGTTGGCACGGTCATCTCCGCCACCCACCGGCGCTCGACCTCGACGCGCCAGTGGCTGGAGAACCTCCGGGCGCGTGCGTCGGACGCGGTGATCCTGGTGGCGTCCACGCTGCAGCCGACCCATCAGGCAGAGTTGCGGCGGTTGAACGTGCCGATCGTGGCGGTGGACCCGGCCGGGGTGCCGGCGCTGGACGTGCCGACGGTGGGGGCGACGAACTGGGCCGGCGGGTTGGCGGCGACGGAGCACCTGATCGGCTTGGGGCACCGGCGGATCGGGTTCATCGCCGGGCCGCCTCGGTTGCTGTGCAGCCGGGCGCGGTTGGACGGGCACCGGGCGGCACTGGAAGCGGCTGGAATCGAGTCGGATCCGGATCTGGTGCAGCCGGGGACGTTCTACCACGAGTCCGGTTTCCAGGGGGCGGTGGCGTTGCTGGATCTGGAGGATCCGCCGACGGCCATCTTCGCGGCCAGCGACCAGATGGCTTTCGGGGTGTATGAAGCCGTCCGGCAGCGGGGGTTGCGGATTCCAGACGATTTGAGCGTGCTCGGGTTTGACGATCTGCCGGAGGCGCGGTGGGCTTCGCCGCCGTTGACCACGGTTCGGCAGCCGCTGGCGGAAATGGGGACGCTGGCGGCGCGAACGGTGTTGCGGTTGGCTAAAGGCGAGGAGATTGAGAGTCCTCGGGTGGAATTGGCTACGCACCTGGTGGTTAGGGACAGCACGGCGGCGGCCAAATAGGTTTAGGGCGGCGCGCATTGTGCGGGGTCGCCCCTCCAATGTCAAGGGCGCTTCGCGTCGCTTCGCGATCGCCGCGCCAGCCTATCTAGGTTGTGGGACTTGATAATGGGCGCGGCGACCCTTGACATCGGAGCCTCTGCGACCCCTGGGCGCGCCAAGGCGCGGGCAGGGCGGACGCCCTGCCCTACCCGCGCGCGCCGCCCCCATACCCCAATAGGCCGTCGCACCTCCATTCACCCGAAGGTGTAATGGCAACGACCAGAAATTTAGGTGCGGCCGGGTAGAATTAGGGGTGTGCGGAAAGCGCTGGATCTCGACACGTTGAGCGGTGGGGAATACCTCGCCGCGCTGAAAGAGATCGCCCTCCGCATGCGCCGCGACTACGCGTTGATGCTGGACACGATCGCGGAATTGGAGCACGCGCAGACCGCGCAATTCGCCGGCTACGCCGACCTGGCGGGCCTGATCGCCGAATTCCTCAACATCACCCGCACCGACGCCCAACGCCTGGTCACCCAATCCGAACTGGTCGCCGAGACCGTGACACCGGTCGGCTACACCGCCCCGGCCAAGCTGCCCAAGGTGCGCGAAGCCCTTCACGAGGGTGCGCTGGACCCCAAGCACGTCGACGCCATCGCCCGGGTGGTGGCCGAAGTGCCGAACTGGGCCAGCTACGAACACCGCGACCTCGTCGAAACCACCCTCACCGACACCGCCCGAGTCTGCACCCCCCGCACCGTCACCGAACACGGCCGGGTCCTGCTCCAACACATCAACCAGGACAGCGCCAACCCCAAGCTCGAAGACGAGCAGGCCGAACCCAGCAACACCTTCCACTACAGCCGTACCCGGGATGGCGGGGCCAAGTACCGCGGCCAGATGGACGCCGAAACCGCCGACGAACTCGAAGCCATGCTCGGGCCCTTGACCAAGCCACACAAGCAGCCCGACGGCTCCCCGGACCCGCGCTCCCTCGTGCAGCGGCAGGGCGACGCCCTGTGCGACATCATCCACCTGGCCGCGAAGTCCGACGGGCTACCCAAGCAGGGCGGGCAGAAGCCGCATCTGAATGTGCACCTCGATCTCAACGTCCTCACCGATGCGGTGGCCACCGCCACCCTCGACAGCGGCACCCCACTGTGCCCCTCCGCCGCCCGCCGGCTGGCCTGCGACGCGGACGTCATCCCCATCGTCCTCAACGGCGAGTCGGTCCCGCTAGATGTCGGCCGCACCCGCCGGCTAGTCAAACCAGCACAGCGCAAAGCCTTGGTAGCACGGGACCGCGGGTGCGCGTACCCCGGCTGCCCACTAGCCGCTCGGTGGTGCGACGCGCACCATGCGGCGCATTGGGTCGACGGCGGCGCAACGGACCTAGCCAACCTGGTGCTGCTCTGCCGCCGACACCACAGGATCTTGCACCACTCCGCCTGGGAAATCCAATTCCACCAAGGGATCCCCTACTTCGTCCCACCCGCGTGGTTGGACCCCACCCGAACACCAGTACGCAACATCCTGCACCACCCCCGCCAGTAACCACCGCCCCGGGGCATCCCACTTTCTGCTTCGCACCCTGCACGTCTCCGCACCCTGTGGCGCCAACACCTGTCGGCTGTGCACCCTTTCTTCTTCGGCTGCCGCGGCGCGCGCGGGTAGGGCAGGGCGACCGCCCTGCCCGCGCCTTGGCGCGCCCAGGGGTCGCAGAGGCTCCGGGGTCAAGGGTCGCCGCGCCCCCTTTCCAGGTCCCCCAACCTAATATGGGCTGGCGCGGCGATCGCGCAGCGACGCGACGAAGGAGCGCCCTTGAGGCCGGAGAGGCGACCCCGCACAATGCGCGCCGCGGCCCACCCCCAACACCCCAAGGCGCAGCACCTTGCGCCGAACCCCAATGGGCAGACCTCAGCAGCGCGGACAGTTGTTGAGGATGCGCCAGGTGAAGCCGACGGTATTGCTGGCCCCCGCGGTATCCCTCGCCGTGACGGTGGTGGGGAGCGTGCCGGGAGCGCCGAAGACATCACCGGAAATCAAACCTGTCGCGGAATTGATCGTCAGCCCGGGTGGGAGCGCGACGGCTGACCAGGTGTACGGCGGGACTCCACCGGTCGCGGTCATCTGCAGGCTGTCCGGGTGATCCTGCTGGCTGGTTTGCGGGCCGGGGTTGTTGACGATCAGCGCCGCTGACAGCCCGCTTCCGCTGCTCGGTTCGGCGGACGCCGGGGGAACGGCGCCGGCCAGCATCAGCGCTGTGACGAGCAGGCTGAGGAACGGGATCAAATGGCGGGTCATGAGGGAAGTATGGCGGTTTTACTCGACGACGAACCACACGCCGACACAAGGATCAGTACCGTCGTTTCGGTAGCTGTGCGGCGTGGTCGACTCGAAGGATATGGAGTCCCCAGCCGCCAGCGACATCCCCTCGAAGCCCAGCGTCAGGGTCAGCTCGCCGCTGATGATGTAGCCGAACTCCGTCCCGGGGTGGCGCATGAGGCCGCCGGCGCTGGCGGAGGTGCCGGCGGGTGGGTAGGTGACGAGGAGGAAGTCCACCGAGTGCGGCGGCAACTCCCCCAGACGTTCCCAGATCACGCCGGTGTCGAGGACCAGGGCCTGGCGGTCTTCGGGGTGGACGACGGGGCCGATGCGGCGGCCGCGGGACGAACCCAGCGCTTGCAACACGGTGGTGGGTGGAGTGGGGTCGCCGGCGACGCGGGAGGGGGTTTGGGCGTCGCGGAGAGCGGCGTCGAAGACCTCTTGGATCGACACGCCGAGTGCGGAGGTGATGGCATACAACGTGCTGACGGAGGGTTGGCTTTTGCCGGTTTCGATCTGGGAGATCATGCTGGCGGAGACGCCGACCTGGGCGGCGAGGGTCCGGAGGCTGACGCCGCGGGACACGCGCTCCTCGCGGATGCGCTCGCCCAGCGACGGTAGGTCGGACGCGGCCATCGCACCTCCAGTGTGCAGCGAAACTGCACGCATTATGCGCCAGGAACGTCGGATGTTAAGTGTCACTTGACGGGCGTGGAGCCCCGGTTTACGGTCGGCCGTACGCGAGCGATCCCCCCGACGATGCCGGATCGAGGTGTCCCGGATGGCCATCCGCACCTACGGGCCGAACGCGGTCGACTGGGAGCAGAGGATAGACCTCGAGCGGCTCCGGACCGACCGGTTGCGGCGGCTCAACGAGACCCTGGAGCGGTCCGAGCTGGGCGCGCTGCTGACGTTCGACTTCGCCAACATCCGTTATACGACCGCCACGCACATCGGTACGTGGGCGATGGACAAGCTGATCCGGTTCGCCCTGCTGCCGCGTGGGGGCGAGCCCATCGTGTGGGACTTCGGTTCGGCGGCGCGGCACCACCAGCTGTACAACCCGTGGCTGGACGGGGAGAAACGGGCCCGGGCGGGGATTTCCACGCTGCGCGGGGCGTTCCACCCGGAGGCGGGCATCGCCGAGGAGGTGGCCAGGAAGGTCGCCGCGGAACTCGCCGAGCACGGGCTGGCCGGCGAGCCGGTCGGGGTGGATCTGGTGGAGATGCCGATCCTGATGGCCCTGCAGGAAAAGGGTCTGACCATTGTGGACGGTCAGCAGACGTTCCTGGAGGCCCGGAAGATCAAGACGCCGGACGAGATCTCCTTGCTGGCTCAGGCCTGCTCGATGGTCGACGCCGCTTATGAGGAGCTGTACGGGTTCCTGCGCCCGGGCGTGCGGGAGAACGAGTGCGTGGGGCTGGTCAGCAAGGTGCTCTACGAGCTGGGCAGCGAGTACGTGGAGGGGGTCAACGCGATCTCCGGGGAGCGCTGCTCGCCGCACCCGCACGTCTACTCCGACCGGATCATCCGGCCCGGCGACCCGGCGTTCTTCGACATCCTGCACAGCCACATGGGCTACCGCACCTGCTACTACCGCTGCTTCGCGGTCGGCAGCGCGTCGGTTGCCATGCGCGACGCCTACATCCGCTGCCGGGAGTACATGGACCAGGCGATCGCGCTGGTCCGGCCCGGCGCCACCACCGCGGACATCGTGTCGGTGTGGCCGCGGGCGGAGGAGTTCGGCTTCGCCAACGAGGAGGCGGCGTTCGCGCTGCAGTACGGGCACGGCGTCGGGCTGTCCATCTGGGAGAAACCCATCTTCTCGAGACTGGTGTCGCTCGATCACCCCGAGACGCTCGAGGAGGGCATGCTCTTCGCGCTGGAGACCTACTGGCCGGCCGACGACGGCTGGTCCGCGGCCCGGATCGAGGAGGAGGTCGTGGTCACCGCGAACGGCTGCGAGGTGATCACGAAGTTCCCGGCCGAGGAGTTGCTGGTGGCCGGGCGCAAGTACTGGACGGCCGGCGGCGCGCTGAACACCTTGCGGGAGGCGCAGTCCCACCTCAACACCGACAAGAACGGCGCTGGACCCGATGGACGTGTCTACTAAGGACGCCCCGCTCACCGGCCAGGCGTCCGAGCTGCTCGACCTCTACCTCCGGATCGCGGTGATCCGGCGTACCGAGAAGGCCGCGCACGACCTGTTCCTCGCCGGGCTGGTGAAGGGCACCACGCACCTGGCCGCGGGGCAGGAGGCGGTCGCCGTCGGAGCGGCCGCGGCGTTGCGGGCGGACGACTACGTGTTCGCCACCTACCGGGGGCACCATCACGCGATCGCCCGCGGCGCCACCCCGGAGGAGTGTCTGGCCGAGCTGATGAGCAAGGCCACCGGGCTGTGCAAGGCCAAGGGCGGGTCCATGCACCTGACCAAGGCCTCGCACAACATGCTGGGCTCCTACGCCATCGTCGGCTCGCACCTGCCGATGGCCGCCGGCGCGGCGTGGTCGGCCCAGCTGCGCGGCACGGATCAGGTGGCGGTGGCGTTCTTCGGCGACGGCGCGACGAACATCGGCGCGTTCCACGAGGCGCTGAACCTCGCCGTGGTGTGGAAGCTGCCAGCGATCTTCGTCTGCGAGAACAACCTCTACATGGAGTACACACCGATCGCGTCGGTGACCGCGGTGAAGGACCCGGCCGCCGGGCGCGCCGGCGCCTACGGGATCCCGGCCGAGATCGTGGACGGCAACGACGTGCTCGCCGTCCGGGACGCCGTGCGCACCGCGGTCACGCGGGCCCGGGCCGGCGGCGGGCCGAGCCTGATCGAGGCCATGACCTACCGGCACTACGGCCACAGCCGCACCGACCCGGCCAAGTACCGGCCCGAGGAGGAGCTGCGCAGCTGGCTCGAACGCGACCCGCTCATCCTTGCACGAGCTCACCTTCGCCGGCTGGACGTGCCCGACGAGGTGGCCGGCCAGGCCGACGAGGAAGCCGCCAGGATCGTCGCCGACGCCATCGCCGCGGCCAAGGCGGCGCCCGAAGCCGACCCCAGCGAGGCGTTCACGGACGTGTGGGCCGACGGGAGCGCGGCATGGCGGACGTGAAGTGCGATGAATGCGTCTTTCCTCACGCCGGACGCGAGGAAAGACGCATTCAT